>DASSEB010000030.1:0-12249 GCA_035696765.1 Pyrinomonadaceae bacterium
ACAGACCTGATGCGTCGAGGAGCGGTACAGGCTACAGGGCTCACCGGGGTGAGCTTCGTCTGGGATAACTCATTGGACGTTCCCTTCATTCGCGACGTCGCCGCACATTGCGGAATTGAGTGCCTCGAGATTCCAACGCAGAAGGTACCAATCATCGCCGAAAGGCAAGTTGGGGAAGTGGCGCCGGAACCTTTTCAACCACTGCGCCAATCAATCGCGGCGATAGCTCGCGAGCTTAATGCCAAAACCATTCTCACAGGACAGGCAGGGGACCTGATGATGGGAAATTGGTTTGACGACAGTCTTCAGGTTGCAAAATCACTGCGAAGCTTTCGACTCGACCGCGCATTTGTTGAAGCGCTCGCATGGAGCAAACTCCTGCGCGTTCCTATCTACAAAATCGGTTGGCAGGCGATTAAGGCATGTCTGCCGCCCTCGTTGTCACCATCGCAGATGTACACAGCGGCGGATGGTTCGTACGCGCCGAAGAGTGTTGAGACTTCTTTGACGACCGGCTTTTGCGGCCGTACCGGCGGCTTCGACTCTGACGGCTTATTCTCGAATTCGTGGAAGTATGCACCTCCCGAGCGTCGCAAGCATTTGCGAACACTTGCAATGATGCTGGAACTGCGCCAGCTACAAATCCCCGAACCATTACAACACCTGGACTATACACACCCGTTCGCGCATCGCCCGCTCGTTGAATTTCTGATGAGCGTGCCCGCGGACATTCTCTGCGGTCCGGGCGAGCCGCGCCGGTTGATGCGTTCGGCTTTCTCTGATTACTGGCCCGCGAAGTTGCGCGCGCGCCGGTCTAAGGCCGTGTTCAATACTCCGTGGCAGGCCGCACTGCGACCATTGGCGCGAGTTCTCGCCGGTGCGAAGCAATTGCAGGTAGTTGAACGAGGAATTGTGGAGCGCGCCAGTCTGACGTCACGGCTTGATCGTCTTGGCAACGCACTGGACTGCAACGAGCACCAGTTGCGGCAGATCATCATGCTCGAACTGTGGTTGCGCAATCGCGCGAGCAACGAGCCGGCCAGGCGCTTACCCGTAGCAGCATGAACGAACAGATTATCCAATACTGAAGAAAGGAGTGTGGTCCAATGCAAAACGTATACGAAGCTCCAGCGCTTACACTGATTGGTGAAGCAAACGACATTGTCATGGGGTTTAGTTTGGGCGGTGATGACCTTCCAAACCAACTGGCGCTCGACTTTGAATTCGAGCAGGACTAGTCAGACAGCCACGACCAGAAGGCACATAGAACACAAACGTACCTGACATTTGTGTTCTGTGTGCCTTTCTGTGGCACAATTTGCGTCTACGACTGGAGAAATCATGAGTAACCTTATTCGAATCCTATCGGTAGACGATCACCCGATGTTACGCGAGGGCATTGCCGCGGTGCTTGAGGGTGAAGATGACATGGTGCTCGTTGCTGAAGCCAGCAACGGGCGGGAAGCGATCGAACAGTTCCGCACTCATCGGCCGGATGTGACTTTGATGGACGTGCAGATGCCGGACGTCAACGGTATCGACGCGATCGCCAAAATTCGCGAAGAGTTTCCCCATGCTCGCATCATCGTGCTGACTACCTATAGCGGCGATGCGCAGGCGTCCCGCGCCTTCAAAGCCGGAGCGTCAGGATATCTGTTGAAGAGCATGGTGCGGAAGGAGTTGATCGATACGATCCGAACAGTTCACGCCGGTAAAAAAAGAATCCCTCCAGAAATCGCGATGAACATAGCCGAGCACCATAATGACGACGCATTGACGGAACGTGAAATCGAAGTTTTGCGCGCAGTAGCGGCCGGTAACGCTAACAAGATCGTGGGCCAACTCCTCAAGGTCTCTGAAGAAACGATCAAGGCACACATGAAGAGCATTCTATCCAAGCTTGGCGCGAACGATCGAACGCATGCGGTCACAATTGCCGTGAAGCGGGGCATTATCGACATCTAATTATCGTGCTTTGAATTCCTGTTCCAGCCGTTGAAAAATCGACCGAACCAAAGGTTCTTCCGTTTGTCAGACAAGCCTCGATAGGCGGTGGACCCTGGAACTGTTAACTCCACCTCCGTACCCGTTTCCGGCCGGCTCCAGAATTTTAATTGACCGCCGATTTTTTGAGTCCGCTCTTGCATGCCCCGGAGTCCCCAGTGACCAGAACGCCCGCCCGCGTCCAGGATCTTAGGATCGATTCCTCGCCCGTCGTCACGAACGCGTAGTCGAAACTGTCGCGAGTCATAGGCGATCTCGGCCTCGATTTGTTTAGCATTGGAATGGCTAAGCGCATTGATAATGGCTTCGCGTCCAATGCAGTAGCACTCCTCAAGAACCAGCGGATGTAAGTCACGAACACGACCCTCGACGACGGTCTTGAAAGCTGCATCGCCACCTTGCGACGTTTCTTCGGCAACGGAACGGAACGCCGCCGGCAAATCACTAAGGGATGCAGCATTGACCCGCAGGTTCTGAATACGATCTCTGCCTTCCGCCAAAACCTGATCGGCATGGTCCAGGGTTTTCTCGAGCGCTTTGTACGCCTGCGTATTGGCAGGTATCTGTTTCGAAACTGCATGAAATTTTAGAATCAAACCTTGCACTCCCTGTAATAGTGTGTCGTGCAAATCCCGAGCGATGCGCTCTCTTTCTTCCAGGCGTTCCTCCATCCGGCTGCGCACTTGCCGAGCGACCTGCTGTAACCGCAGTTGATAGATCGCAACAAGCCCTAAAAGGAAGAGCATGATCGCGAGAACGCGGAACCATACGGTCTGGTAATATGCCGGCTCAATGGTGAAGTCGAGGTACGTGCCGGCGTCGTTCCATACTCCTCTGTCGTTACAAGCCATGACGCGGAAGCGATACTTGCCCGGAGGAAGATCGTTATAAAAGGCCTGCCGGCGATTGGTAACCTCCTGCCAACCGTGATCGCGGGGTTCCAGTTTGTAGCGGAACAGGTTCTTTTCCGGAGCGACGAAGCTAAGTGCGGTGTAATCAATTTGCAGATCCCTTATCAGCGGAGGCAAACGCAAGCTGCCCTGTGCAGTGGTGTCATAACTCTTGCGATCGGCGATCAACTGTTCGACGTGGACCGGCGGTGAAAGATTATTGAATGGAAGATGGTTCGGATCGACGACGTTCACACCGTCGAGTCCAGAGAACCACAATCGCCCATCGGCAGACTGAGTCACCTGTGGAGTGAAATGACTGCCACTTGAAACGGTTCGCACGCCGTCAGAGGTATCAAGAACCAGAAACTCGCTCGCCGGCTTAGCATCTTTGTCTTTCGCGACGGCGAGAATCCAGTTATCCAATTCCTTCCGATTCATGCGTATCAGACCGCACGCAGTCTCCAGCCACACCGAATCAGCAGTGTCTTCAGCCATCCAGTGAATCGTGTTGCACGGCAAACCGTTTCTGTTGGTGAGGGTGGTTATGCGGCCGTCTTTCAACCGGCTGAGACCGCCATCAGTCGCGGCCCAAAGCGAACCGTCGCGATCCACACGCAAGTAGTTGACGCGATCTTGTGCAAGTCCATCGCCGGCCGCGTATGATTCGCGAATTTGATTACCTGTGAAGTAAGCGATGCCGCCCAGGGAAAAGCCAACCCATACACCGCCCCGCGCAGGATCAGCCACGAGTGCGCTCGCAGGATCTTTGTGTCCAAGATCGGTCCAGGCAATCTGTTGCACCACGACGTCGCCGCGCAATTTGAAAAGGCTGACATGCTCGTTTGCAATCCAAAGGTTGCCGGCAGTGTCCTGAGCTACGGCAGTGACTGCACCTGGTACGGTACTTACAGGTCGAAAACGGTCGCCCTGTAAATAACCAAACCCGATTGGAGTGGAAATCCAAATCTGGCCCCTATCATCCTGGAAAAGAGAATTGGGAATAAGTCCATTCACTTTGCCGTCTCGCCCGAACGTAGCAAACGCTCCGTTAGACCATCGATTCAAACCGGCAAATGTGCCAAGCCAAATAGTGCCGTCTTTCGCAGCCAGCACTGACCAGACAACGGAATCAATGAGACCCTCATTTTTACCAAACGTAACGACTGCAAAATCGCGAAACCGATCCAGTCCATTAACCGTTGCTACCCAAATGTTTTGCTCCCGATCTTCAAAGAGAGCGTAAATGTTGTCGCCTGAGAGGCCGTTGGAACTGCCATACACATCCGCCTTCCCTTGATGTGCGTGTACAAGTCCGCGATCTGAAGTGCCGATCCACAGGCCACCATCGCGATCACGGAGAATTCTTCTAGCGGTGAATGGGCCCGTGACCCCTGCAAGTGAATACGCCTCGGCTTTCCCCTCAGAAAATTTGTAAATCCCGCCGTTCCACCCGACCAACAGGGCGCCATCAACATCTTCACCAATGGCCTGGATACCATTCAGTTCGCCCGCGAGTGGATAGAATTTTGGTGGACCAGGCCTGAATCGCCAAAGTCCATCCTTCACTCCAGCCCACAGATTGCCCTTGCTGTCCTCGAACAAAGTAAAAGCTCCACGTCCGAGCGCGCCGTCATCTCCGTCGCAATGCACGCCGCTGTTTTGAATGGCACACAACCGGCCCGCCGTTATCGTGATACCGCTTGCCCATACTGTTCCTTCGTGATCCTCGATAATTTTGAAGATGTATCGTCCGGCAAGCTCCGCGTATTGAGTAAGATTGCCGTCCTTCAACCTTGCCAGGCCTTTCGATGTACCAATCCAAAGACTTCCGTCATGTGCAGCGAGCAGGCTCATGATGATGTTGGAGGGGAGCTGTTGGTTCGATGGCGGCTGCCATGGGACGTTGTGTATGCCATCGAAGCGAAGCAGACCGGACGCCGTGCCCAGCCAAAGGTAACCGTCTGGCGTTTGCGCGATTGCATCGATTGTTTCCCTGGCGAAGCCGTCACGAACCTTCCACGACGTATGGGAATATTGACTGACGTGAATTGACGGGTTTAGAGCCTGGGCAGAACTACAATAGAGCAGCAGGATAGTAGTCGAGACAATGATGATTGAGAGGTCGAGTATGTGTAGTCTTCGGCGACTTGTTTTCGACATGTGGGGCAGATCTTATCGCATCCCAGATCGAGCGAACATAGTTATCCGGCGGCGGGTTGGCCCTACCGATCAGTAGTACTTTGCGCTCAACAGGACAGTCATCCCTCTTTAGGGTGGTCGGGGTGGTACTCGTTTGGGGTTGACGCTCGACTGCGTCTGGAAGTAGCCTCGACCCAAACCGTTCAATATTGGAGGCTCGGAAAATGCGCGGTGTTGCTGCATTCATATTCCTCCTCCTCACCTCGGTTCTGCTTGCTCACGGACAATCGACGAATGCTTCGCTCAGCGGTCGCATAACCGACCCTGCAAACGCGCTTGTTGTCGACGCGAGGATCACTGCGACTCGGCAAACGACGAACGTGCGTTATGAAACGACGACCAATGGTTTAGGCGAGTATCGTCTCGCGAACCTGCCGCCAGACAACTATTATCTCGAAGTTGAAAAGCCGGGCTTTAAGAAATTGCTCAAGCCGAATGTAATCCTTCACGTTCAGGATATCGTTAGAATCGATTTCGAACTCACGGTCGGAGAACTTTCTGAAGCCGTCTCCGTGCAAGCCGGCGCACCGGTGCTGAATACTGAGTCTGCGACGGTGAGCACCGTTGTGGACCGCTCTTTCGTCGAGAATATTCCGCTCAATGGCCGCAGTTTTCAAACCTTGATAGCGCTTACGCCGGGTGTGGTTTTGACTACCACGTCTCAAAACGATCAGGGGCAGTTCAGCGTTAACGGACAACGCGCGGATGCAAATTATTTCACCGTCGATGGAGTAAGTGCCAACTTCGGCGTCACCGGTGCACCGACGCTGGTGCAGACTGCCGGAGGAGCTTTGCCGGCGCTGAGCGCTTCGGGTGGGTTGAACAGCCTCGTATCCGTGGATGCGACACAGGAGTTTCGCGTTCAGACGTCTTCATTCGCCCCGGAGTTTGGACGCACCCCGGGTGGACAGATCTCGATCGCGACACGCTCGGGCGCCAACACTTTTCACGGCACGTTGTTCGACTACTTCCGGAACGACGTGCTCGATGCGCGAGATTGGTTTGTAAATGCCGCAGGTTTACCAAAACCGCAGACGCGGCAGCACGACTTTGGCGGCGTCGTCGGCGGGCCCGTCCGAAAAGACAAGACGTTCTTTTTCTTTTCCTACGAGGGGCTGCGATTGCGTCAGCCCTCGAGTTTGCAAACGGCGGTGCCGGATAATGCTTCGCGACAAGCCGCTCCTCCCGGTTCGCGACCGTTCCTGAATGCTTACCCGATTCTGAATGGGCCTGCGTTGGGCGGGGGAGTCGCACAATTCAACGCTGCCTTTTCCAATCCATCGACACTGAACGCCTACAGCATTCGCCTGGACCACGCGGTGAATTCAAAAGTGAGTGTCTTCGCTCGATATAACTACTCGCCTTCGAGCGTCGAACAACGCGCCCCCTTCTTCTCATTGGGAAGAGTACTGAGCACTCGCAACCGGATGTCAGCCTCCATACACACGTTCACAGCAGGCATGACTCAATTAATAACTTCCGAAATCAGCAACGAGGTACGAGCCAACTACAGCAACAACCGAGTCATTATCAACTACGCGATGGATAATTTCGGCGGCGCTGTTCCACTTCAGGATTCGATGTTGTTTCCCGAACCCTTTACGTCAGCAAATAGCCTTTTCCTGTTTGTCGTTGGCGGCGCCGGAGAATATGCCCAGGGGAAACAAGGCGTGAACGAGCAGCGTCAGGTAAACGTGCTCGACAATCTGTCCGTGATCAAGGGCTCGCACCAGTTGAAGTTTGGCGTCGACTATCGCTGGCTCGCACCTTTCACCAACCCCTTCGTTTACCGGCACTTTTTTTTCTTCTCGGGAGTAAGCGCTAATCCCGGAGGCGCGCTTTCGGGGACCGTTTCATTTGCGCAACCCACTGCTTACCACGGTAGCACGCTCTTGTCGCAAAACCTCTCGCTTTACGGTCAGGATACGTGGAAGATCTCGCCGCGACTGACACTGACGTACGGTTTGAGGTGGGACGTTAATCCGCCGCTAAGAGGGAAGGACGACGCCAGTGATCCTTTTGCCGTGAACGGACTTGGTAATCCAGCCACAATGACGCTGGCGCCGCGCAGCACCCCCCTCTATAAAACGACTTATGGAAATGTCGCTCCCAGAATCGGATTTGCCTATCAAATTCAGGGCATAAAGAAATGGGATGCGGTTGTTCGAGCCGGCTTTGGCGTGTTTTTTGATCTTGGTCAGGGCTCTCTTGGCGGTGTCGCGAGTTTCTTTCCTTTCCTTATTTCAAAGAACCTGTCGCTCGCGCCGTTTCCTTTGAGTGCGCAGAATGCCGCTCCCCCTTCATTCACGATCAATCCACCGGTGAGCACGATCTTCGCCGTCGATCCTCACTTGAAACTGCCGCGCACGTATCAGTGGAACCTTGCCCTGGAGCACTCGTTGAAGAGTAATCAGAGTTTGTCGTTAACTTATCTGGGTGCGATTGGAAGAGACTTGCTTCGGACAACCCAGTTTTTCAACCCGAATCCGAATTTCCAATCAGTCATACTCACTGACAACAGCGCCACCTCTGATTACCATGCAATGCAGGTTAAATTTCAGCGGCGTTGGTCCCGCGGTTTGCAAGCTTTGGCATCGTATACTTTCTCCCACTCTATCGATATTGCGTCCAGTGATGCCGCAACTAACTTCAATACCCCCTCGTCGATCGCTGCTCCGAACGTAGATCGCGGGAATTCCGATTTCGACATCCGGCATTCATTCACCGCGGGTACGACTTACGATTTGCCAATTCCTTCATCGCATGGCGTGGTGCATGACGTCTTCGGTGGCTGGTCGCTGCAAACTTTCATCTTCGCCAGATCAGCACCGCCCGTGAATATTGCCGGCGCGACTTTCATTGCGGCGGGAACTTTACTTGCGCCTCGACCAAACTTGAATGCGGGAGTTCCACTGGAACTCCATGGCTCACAATTTCCGGGCGGCAAGATTTTCAATCGTCCTGCGTTTACTCCAGCACCAACAGGAACTCAGGGCAATTTCGGGCGTAATGTGCTGCGAGGTTTTGGCGCGTGGCAGGCGGACGTTGGCGTGCAGCGGCAATTTCAGCTCAGCGAACGCTTGAGGGTTCGTTTCCACGCTGAGTTTTTCAACATCTTCAATCACCCAAACTTCGGCAGTCCGACAAATCTCCTTACGAGCCCATTCTTCGGTCGATCGACGCAAACGTTGGCGAACAGTCTCGGTGCCGGCGGCGCGAATGGGGGCTTCAATCCTCTGTATCAGATTGGCGGGCCGCGCTCGATCCAGTTCGCACTGAAGCTTCAGTTTTGATCCACAGATTTACGCAGAGTTCCCGAAACCGTATCCCTCAAAAGAGTTACAGCAGCATAGCCTCAATGCGGGTATCCGATTTTGAGCAGCATCGATAATGTACGTCTGTGCAAAGACTCTACTCCATGTTTCCTCAAGGTGGTCCCGGAATCGGATTACTTCTTTTAAGAATAGCTGCCGCAGGAATGTTTGCCTTGAACCTTACGCATCGATTGGATTTGTCTACTAATGCGGTGCATTTATTTATCGTCTCATTGCTCGTTATAGTTTGCCTCGGCCTTTTGCTTGGGTTTTTAACACCGTTCCTCGCGATAATTGCCTGTGCTGTAGCGTTGCTGAATCTGTTCTTCATGGATCAGGCGACGAACGTCGTCTACCTTCTCAGAATGTTGACCTCCGGCGCACTCTTCTTTCTTGGTCCCGGCGCATATTCAATCGACGCAAGGTTGTTTGGACTTCGCGTCGCGGTTGTCCCTCCTCGCAAATCTAAAGATCAACTACAGCCTTGAATAGCTCGTGTGACTCGAGAACGTAAGGGTATCCAGACATAACTCAATTGAGTTACGTCGTACTCGCACCATTGAGGGTTTCGAGATTGAACGAGCAGGCGCAAAATCCCGCACATTGAGATCCCGATTGATTGTAAGCGTAGCGAAGTGACGAGAAGAGGTCAGTCATGAATTCCGCAATAAAGATCATCAAACGCGGCACGTTAGATAAACCGAACAGCGTTCCGGCGCCACCCGCTGACAAAATCGTGCAAGAGCGCGAACGCGACACCGCAAGCACGGTGAAGGGATGGGTCGCAGAGTGGGAAGCACGAAAGCGTTCACTGCAAATAGCCTCCCTGGTATTCGCTCGCGCATTGGACCAGTCGCGTCAAGCTTCCGGAACAGTAGTGACAGCAAGTTGACAGCATCGGAGATCGCTATGCGCGCGGCAATCAAACGTCGGTTGGCTAAACGGAAGGTTCTCATCATCACGACGGCCATTATCGCCGGCTCGCTCGTTCTGACAGTCGTGACATTTGCGCGTCGCTCAAACAAGACCGTGCAGAACGCACCGCGTCCGCTCGATGTGCAAGTCGTCAACGTTGAGCAGAAGGACGTGCCGGTTTACAGCGAGTGGATCGGGACGACGGACGGCATGGTGAACGCAGAGATCAAGGCGCAGGTCACAGGCTATCTTCTCAGACAGGATTACAAAGAAGGTTCGTTCGTCACGAAAGGCCAGTTGTTGTTTGAGATCGATCCGCGTCCGTTTCAAGCAGCGGTGGATCAGGCACACGGACAGTTGGCGCAGTTCAAGGGACAACTCGAACAGGCGAACTCGCACGTTCAGGAAGTGGAAGCGCAGGTGGCCCAGGCCAACAGTCAGCTCCTCCAGATGCAGGCGCAGTTAGCCCAGACGCAAGCCAATCAGGTTAAGACGCAACTCGATGTCAACAAGTATGCGCCACTGCTGGAGCAGAAGGCCGTAACACAACAAGAGTATGACAACGCTGCGCAGGCGAACGTCGTCGCGAAGGCTCAAGTAAAAGCCGCGGAGGCAAGTATCGAAACCGCGCGCGCGGGCGTACGCGCGGCCAACGCGCAAGTGGGAACGGCCAAAGCAGCAGTCGCCGCGGCCCAAGGCCAGATCGAAAATGCAAACGCTGCAATCCGCACAGCCGAGCTGAATTTGGGCTTCACACGCATCATCTCGCCCATCGATGGTATCGCCGGTCTGGCCCAGGCGCAGGTCGGCAATTTGATCAGCACGCAGAGTGGGCCGCTGACGACCGTTTCGACTGTCGATCCGATCAAGGTCTATTTCACCGTCAGCGAGCAGGAGTATCTCAACTACACCAGGCTCAACCCAACGCAAGAGCAAAGGGACGCAGCGAGCAGAAATCTCGAACTCGAACTCATCCTTGCTGATGGCACGACCTATCCGCAGAAAGGTAGTTTCTATTTCGCCGATCGCCAGGTTGATCCAAAAACCGGTTCGATCAGGCTGGCTGGGACTTTCTCGAATCCCGACAACATCCTGCGGCCCGGCCAATACGGTCGTGTCCGCGCAGTGACTTCAACGAAATCAGACGCCTTGCTAGTACCGCAACGCGCAGTCACGCAGTTGCAGGGTGGCTATCAGGTCGCGGTCGTCGGCGCCGGCAACCACGTCGAGATACGAAGCGTTAAGGTCGGCGACCGCACCGGGGCATTGTGGATTGTCGAGGGGGGATTGAAGGCTGGCGAGTCAGTAGTCGTCGAAGGTCTTCAACGACTCAAACCAGGAGCGGTGGTAAATCCGAAGCCATACTCAACGACGAAGTGAATTTGTTCGGACTAAGAGTGAGCCGAAGAGATGATTTCCAAACTGTTTATCAACCGCCCGGTCGTGGCAATGGTAATCGCTATTATCACCGTCATCGGCGGACTCGTTTCGATACGTGGTCTACCGGTCGCTCAGTTTCCCGAAATCGTCCCGCCGCAGATCATCGTTAACACCACTTATACCGGTGCGGATGCGGTGACGATTGAGCAGTCGGTTGCAACGCCGCTCGAGCAGCAAATGAGCGGCGTGGACGACAAGCTCTACATGCAATCCACGAATGCAAACGACGGTACGATGACCCTCACCGTGACCTTCGACGTTGATACAGATCCCAATCTGGATCAGGTCAACGTTCAGAACCGCGTCGCGCAAGCCCAACCGAATCTGCCGGCGGACGTCAACCAGTTCGGTCTAAGCCTGCGTAAGTCAACGGGCATACCGACACTGGCCTTCGCTATCTATTCACCCCAGCAAACCCATGACTCACTTTTTTTAGCGAACTACGCAACCATCAACATCAACGACGCGCTCTACCAGGTGCCGGGCGTCGGCGAGGTGCGCCTGTTCGGTGCGAGCGATTAAGCGATGCGGATCTGGGTGAAGCCGGATTTTCTTGCCAAGCTCGGTCTGACGGTTCCGGATCTTGCACGCGCCGTTCAGCAGCAGAGCACCGTCAACCCCGCCGGCCAGATCGCCGCCGAACCCGCGCCTGCGGGCAAGGAGGTTACCTACACATTGCGGGCTCAAGGGCGGCTTCAAACACCGGAAGAGTTCGGACAGATCGTCGTGCGCTCAAATCCGGATGGCTCAGTTGTGCGGCTCAAGGACGTAGCGCGGATTGAACTCGGCGCGCAGAACTACCAGCAGGTCGCGCGCTTCGGCGGCAAGCCTGCCGGCATTGTTGCGGTGTTTCAGTCACCCGGCTCGAATGCGCTCGCAGTAGCAGATGGCGTCAAGAAGACGATGGAGGAGTTGAAGCAGCGGTTTCCACCTGATCTCGAATACGCGATTGGCCTCGACACGACGCGGTCGGTGACTGAAGGCATCAATGAAATCATCGAGACATTGCTGATTGCGATTGTGCTCGTCATCCTCGTCGTCTTCATCTTTTTACAGAATTGGCGCGCGACGCTCATTCCGATGATCGCCGTGCCGGTTTCGCTTATCGGAACTTTCGCGGTTTTTCCGTTGCTGGGCTTCTCCATCAACACGCTCTCGCTGTTCGCGTTGGTGCTCGCCATCGGCTTGGTGGTTGACGACGCGATCGTCGTCGTCGAAGCGGTCGAGCACCATATCGAGGGAGGCGTGAGTCCGCGCGAGGCGACACTCAAAGCGATGGAGGAAGTGTCTGGTCCAGTCATCAGCATCGCACTCATCCTTGCGTCGGTCTTTATTCCGGTCGCATTTGTCAGCGGCATTCAGGGACGCCTGAACAAGCAGTTCGCCGTCAGCATCGCTGTCTCTGTAATCATCTCCGCCTTCAACGCTCTGACACTGAGCCCCGCGCTTTCAGCATTGATGCTGCGGCCGCGCAAAGAATCACA
>DASSEB010000031.1:0-4325 GCA_035696765.1 Pyrinomonadaceae bacterium
CGTGTTGCCGACTCCCATCACCTCGCCCGTCGAATGCATCTCCGGACTCAGAATCGGATCGACCCCGGGAAACTTCGCGAACGGAAATACCGGCGACTTGATGAAGAACCGGTTCACCGACAACTCTTCCGGCAATTCAAACTCCTGGAGCTTTCGTCCCGCCATCACGAGCGCCGCGATTCGTGCAATCGGAACGCCCGTGGCTTTCGAAACGAACGGGACCGTTCGCGACGCGCGCGGGTTCACCTCCAGCACATACACGCGATGGTTTTTGATCGCGAACTGAATGTTCATCAGCCCGGTCACCGATAACGCCTTCGCGAGTTTGCGAGTGTAGTGCCGCATCGTCTCGAGATGCTCGGGATCGATGCGCACGGGCGGCAACACGCACGAAGAGTCGCCCGAGTGAATGCCCGCCTCCTCGATGTGCTCCTGAATGCCGGCAATCACACACGCGGTGTCGTCGGCGAGCGCGTCGACGTCAAACTCCGCCGCCTGCTCGAGAAACTTATCGATCAGCACCGGACGATCAGGCGTGAAACCAACAGCATTGCGAACGTACGTCTCGAGCGCTTCCTGATCGTAAACAATCGCCATGGCGCGCCCGCCGAGAACGTAACTCGGCCGCACTAAAACCGGATAACCGATCCGCCGCGCCACTTCGCGCGCTTCTTCGACCGAAGCAGCCATGCCGTTGTCGGGCTGCGGTATGCCGAGCTCTTTGAGCAGCGCTCCGAATCGCTTGCGATCTTCCGCGAGGTCGATCGAGTCGGGAGAAGTGCCGATCACTTTCACTCCCGCCCGCTGCAACCGCATCGCGAGATTCAGAGGCGTCTGGCCGCCAAACTGAACGATCACGCCCTCGGGTTCCTCAACGTCGACGATATTCATCACGTCTTCGAACGTGAGCGGCTCGAAGTAGAGACGATCCGAAGTGTCGTAGTCAGTCGAAACTGTTTCCGGATTGCAGTTGACCATGATCGTCTCGAAACCCGCTTCGTGCAACGCGAACGACGCGTGACAGCAGCAGTAGTCGAATTCGATTCCCTGCCCGATCCGGTTTGGACCAGAACCGAGGATCATGATCTTGCGTCGATCAGTGGGCGCGGCTTCGTCTTCACTTTCGTAAGTCGAGTAAAGATACGGCGTGTGCGATTCAAACTCCGCGCCGCACGTGTCTACACGTTTGTAAACCGGAATGATCCCCAAACGCTTTCGATACTCGCGCACCTCATCCTCGGAACGTTCGGTCAGGTAAGCGAGGCGCCGATCCGACAAAGCCACTTCCTTGAACGCCCGCAGCTCGTCAGCCGAAATGTCTTCGAGCTTAACGCCCTCGACGCCGCGCTGAATGTCCATCACCTGCTTGAGCTGATCGAGAAACCACGGATCGATGCGCGAGAGCCGGTAGATCTCGGAGATGGGCCAGTCGTGTTGCAGCGCGTACGTGATGTATGAGAACCGTTGCGAGTTGGGCCGCGCCAGCTTGCGCTGCAACTCATCGTTCGAAACGTCTTCGAGCCGCAAAGGCTTCACGGCTTCGAGTGAACGCAAACCTTTGAAGAGCGCTTCTTTGAAAGTGCGGCCGATGGCCATTACTTCGCCGACCGACTTCATCTGCGTGCCCAGCACGTCTTCCGCTTCGCGAAACTTCTCGAAGTCCCATTTGGGAATCTTCGCCACGACGTAGTCGATCGTGGGTTCGAACGACGCCGGAGTTTTGCGCGTGATGTCGTTGGGAATCTCGTCGAGCGTGTAACCGATGGCGAGTTTCGCTGCGATCTTGGCAATCGGAAACCCGGTCGCTTTCGAGGCGAGTGCGGACGACCGCGACACGCGCGGATTCATCTCGATGATGCGGATGTCGCCGTTCTCAGGGTTAACTCCGAACTGAATGTTTGAACCGCCAGTCTCGACGCCGACTTTTCGAATCACGCGAATCGCCATGTCGCGCAGCAACTGGTACTCGTAGTCCGTCAGCGTCTGCGCGGGCGCAACGGTGATCGAATCGCCCGTGTGCACGCCCATCGGATCGAAGTTCTCGATCGAGCAGATGATCACGACGTTGTCGGCGAGGTCGCGCATCACTTCGAGCTCAAACTCTTTCCAGCCAAGGATCGATTCTTCAATCAACACTTCGTGAATCGGCGAAGCCGCCAGCCCGCCGCGAATGATCTCTTCAAACTCCTCCGGATTGTAAGCAATGCCGCCGCCCGTTCCGCCGAGCGTAAAGGAGGGGCGGATGATCGCAGGATAACCCGTGTGCGTGACGATCTCTTTGGCTTCATCCCACGATTTGGCAAAACCGCCGCGAGGCATTTCCAGCCCCGCTTCGTCCATCGCCTGCTTGAACAACAGGCGATTCTCCGCGACTTTGATCGCGTCGCGATTCGCGCCGATCATCTCGACGCCGTACTCGCGCAACACGCCCGCGTCTTCGAGCGCGATCGCGAGATTGAGGGCCGTTTGCCCGCCGACAGTCGGCAGGAGGGCGTCCGGACGTTCGCGACGAATGATTTCTGTAAGTGAAGCGACTGTGAGTGGTTCGATGTAAGTGATGTTTGCGGTTTCGGGATCGGTCATGATCGTCGCCGGGTTGGAGTTGACGAGGACGATCTCGTAGCCTTCCTGCCGCAGCGCTTTGCACGCCTGCGTGCCGGAATAGTCAAACTCACACGCCTGGCCGATCACGATGGGACCGGAACCGATGATCAGGATTTTCTTTATGTCAGTGCGTTTGGGCATTAAACGTTTAGACCAAATCTCCGGTAGTCACCACCCTCCATCATCACTTTCGTGCACATCTCGTAGAGACGGCTTCGTAGTCGTGCTCCGATTCGATCTTCCAACACCTGTTCTTTGTCTGAGCGCCGCTCGTCGGAGTAGTTGGTGGTGAAAATGGTCAGCTTATTGTCGTTATATCGTTTGTTGATGATTTGATACATCGTATCGCGCACCCAATCGGTGGGGACGGTTGCGCCGAGTTCGTCGAGAACGAGGACTTCGGTTTGATAAATCGGAGCAAGGACTTTGAGCTCAGACGATTTCGAGATCGGGTTGTACGAATCCTGAATCTCTTTGAGCAACGCGCCAAACTCGGAAAACACTCCGGCAAATCCCTTCTCGATCAGTCCGCGAATAATCGCGACGGCGAGATGCGTTTTTCCGACTCCGGCCGGACCCATAAACAACAAGCCGCGATCCACCGCCGGATACTCATTAACTAAACTCTGTGCGCGAAGCAGCGCCCGATCCTGCGAACTACCCGCGGCACTCTTGAAGCTCCCAAACGAACACGCCGCGTAGCGTCGCGGAATACGCGCCGCGGCCAGCAACTTCTTGAAGCGATCGGGTCGGCGGCAAGGGCAAAGCATCGCGCCTTTCACCGGATCGAGTTTGGTTCCGGTGCCGAAGCATTCTTCGCAGACCTCTGTATTCTCCGTCTCGCGGAGTTCGCCCTCGTCTATCACTTATTCACCTGAGTTGAAACAGTAAAGCTGCTTCATGATACCTTATAATGCCTTTAGCAGTAACGGATGACGAAGTTTTACCATCAACCCGGCGCTGCGGCGCCCGGTTATATGGGAGACTTTCAAACTATATGAGTTTGTGGCAATCGTTGCTGGGAAAACTTGGCCTGAACGACGTGCGCGCCGAACGCCACCCGATTCGCGTTTTCCTCCTCGACGACGACAAACGACGACATCGCTGGTTCACAGCTCGCTTCAAGGGCGACTATATCGACATTGCGCACAACGTCAAAGAAGCGCGGCGCTTGTTGAGTGCGAGCTCGTACGACGCTATTTTTCTCGATCACGATCTGCATCCGGAGCACTACAACGCCGATTCGACGGACGACGAAAGGACCGGATATGCGATAGCGCTCTGGCTCTGTTCAAACCCGGAGCTGCAGCGTGCTTCGACGATCCTGGTGCATACGAGGAATGCTGATGGAGCAATGCGGATGGTTGGTGAGTTGAGACGCGCCGGCCGCAGTGCCGACTACGTTCCCTTCCCGATGCTGGCCGAGCGAATTAAATCCTACTGGAGCCGCTAAAGTATCCGCCACAAAAAGGCACAAAAAGCACAGAATGATTTTGTGCTTTTTGTGCTTTTTTGTGGCTAATGTCAGCGATGGACGACGGCGAGGAAAGACGAGATATCGGCGTAATCAGCGAGCACATACGCGTCGCCGTATCGCGCGCCATCTTCCGTATCGGGGTTGACGATTACAACGGGAATCGTACTTAACGGGGCGTGTTCAAAGAGGCGCGCCATCAGGTCCTTGAACGTCGGCACTTCCTCTTCCGTCAAAATCAGGTCAA
>DASSEB010000032.1:0-17324 GCA_035696765.1 Pyrinomonadaceae bacterium
GACTGCATCCTTCAAAGTTGCCGAAGGCCGTTACCAGGATGCTTACGAAGAGATTCGCAACCGGCAAGGCGTGCTGGCGCAACGAAGATCGGAACTGGCGCTCGCGCGGCAACAATTGAAAGACACTGCGGTAGTCGCGCCGTTGGACGGTATCGTGCAGGAGAAGCGCACAAGCGTCGGTGAATATCTGGCGGCGGGTGCTCCGGTCGTTAACATCGTGCGCATGGATCCGTTGCGATTGCGTGCTGAAGTACCCGAGCGCGAATCGCGCACCGTTCGCACCGGTCAGAATGTTCGTGTAACCGTCGAAGGGGATACGACTGTCTATCTTGGCAAGATCATGCGACTGAGTCCGGTGATCGCCGAGCAGAACCGGATGCTAATGGTAGAAGCAGACGTGCGAAACAACGGCACACTGCGACCCGGCTCTTTTGCACACGCCGAGATCGTGACAAACGATGCCAAGATGGCCGTGACGGTTCCGAATAACGCGATTGTTACGTTTGCGGGTATTGAAAAGGTAATCGTGGTTCAGAACGGGAAAGCGTTGGAGAAGCCGATCACGACCGGCCGTCGCAACACGGAGTTCACGGAGATCGTGGCCGGGGTATCGGTAGGAGAAAAAGTGATCGTCGATCCGGGCAACCTGCAATCGGGCCAAGCTGTCGAAGTCGTCGAGTAGCCAACAAAGAAATACAAAATTGCAAAAACTAGCTGAAATTTGTATTCGCCGTCCTGTCTTCGCGACCATGATCGTTTTGTCACTGGTCGTCGTGGGGGCTGCGGGTTATTTCAGGCTTGGCGTCGATCGTTTTCCATCCGTTGACCTTCCTACAGTCTCGGTACGCGTTGGTCTTCCGGGCGCGGCGCCGGAAGAAGTGGAATCCTTAATCGCCCAGCCGCTGGAAGAGGTAATTAACACCGTCGATGGTATCAGCGAATTGCGGTCGGTCTGCGGGCAAGGCACTGCGATCGTCATTGCTACCTTCAAACTCGATCGCAATCTCGAATCCGCCACTCAAGACGTCCGCGATCGCGTCAACACGTTGGGACGACGTCTTCCCGACGACGCTACTCCGCCAGTTGTTCAGAAGTTTGATAACGACAGCACACCCGTTCTGACGATTGCGCTCTCGGCCGATCGTTCACTGAGAGAACTCACCGAACTGGCTGACAAGACCGTGCGCGTGCAGTTGGAACGCGTCGGGGGCGTCGGTGAAGTGCATGTTGTTGGCGGTCTCGATCGCGCGATCAATGTCTGGATCGACGCTGAAAGACTCGCCGCTTATCAGATCTCCATCGCTCAAATCAGGCAGGCTCTCGAACGCCAGAATGCTGACGTGCCCGGCGGAAATGTAACCACCGGCAAAGAGGAACTGGTCCTTCGCACGATGGGAAGGTTTACAGACCCGCGACAGTTCGACGAGCTCGTTATCGCCAATGTCAACGGCTCGCCAGTCAAGCTGCGCGATGTGGGCCGCGTTGAAGACGGAACTAAGGAGCAGCGATCATTTTCGCGTCTAAACGGAACGCCCACCGTTACGCTCGACGTCCGGCGACAGTCAGGCGCGAACACGGTCGAGGTCATCAACGGACTGAAGGATGTGCTGCCGCGCGTGACCTCACAGCTTCCGGCGGACGTCAAGGTCGAAATTATCCGCGATCAGTCGCGCTACATCGAAGCTGCTCTTCATGAAATCAAGACGCACCTCGTGTTAGGCAGTATTCTCGCGAGCCTGGTCGTGCTGGTGTTCATGCGCTCGTGGCGCTCGACTCTGATCGCAGCGGTTGCTATCCCGTGCTCGGTTATCTCAACGTTCGGGATGATGCGCGCGCTCAACTTCACGCTGAACAGCGTGACGATGTTGGCGCTGGTGTTGATGGTCGGCGTGGTGATCGACGACGCGATCGTCGTGCTCGAAAACATTTTCCGCTTCATTGAAGAGAAGCGAATCGACCCGAAGGAGGCCGCGAGAGAAGCCACCAAAGACATCGGTCTCGCGGTACTGGCGACGACCCTGTCTCTCGTCGTCATCTTTTTGCCCGTGTCGTTCATGTCGTCCATTTCCGGACGCTTCCTTTATCAGTTCGGCATAACCGCGGCCGTCGCCATTCTCGTCAGCTTGCTCGTCTCATTCACGTTGACGCCGATGATGAGCTCGCGCTTGATTCGAGTGAGCGACTCGAAAGGTGGTCACGAAGCTCCGGCGTCTCGGCGCGGTTTCTATCGTTGGATCGACGCTGCTTACACCAGCTTGCTCGCGTTCGCGATGCGCCATCGTCTCGCAGTTGCCGTAATTGCGATCTTGACGGTGCTCACGAGTGTTCCGCTTTATCGCGCGGTGAAGCAGGAGTTCATTCCCACGAACGTAGACGAAGCCGAGTTTGAAGTCAGCGTTAACGGCCCTGAGGGCACGAACCTCGCGGTGATGAATGAAGTCGTCACCGCTATGGAAAAAGACATTCTCGAGACGCCGGGTGTCAGGCTGGTCCTCTCGTCAGCAGGCGGCAGTTTTCTGGGTGGCGTTAACCAGGGAAGCGCATACGTGCGAATTGCGCCACACGAAGAGCGCATTCTTTCTTTCTCGAAGTTTTGGACCGAGCTGAAGAAGGGAAACCCGCTCAACGCATTCCGAGGAAACTACACACAGCAGGACGTTATGCTGGAAGTGCGGCGGCGGCTACAGAAGTACGCGCCGATGCGCATTGGCGTCCGCAATGCGCAGTCGTTCAACTTCGGCGCCGGCGGTCGTACTGACATCGACTTCGTCATCCGTGGCCCTGAAATTGTCGCGCTTGCCGGATATGCTGATGATCTCGTCGAACGATCGAAGCAACTCGGTGGAATCGTCGACGCGGACACGACCCTGAAACTCAACAAACCCGAGTTGCGCGTGGTGATCGACCGCGACCGCGCGGCGGATCTCGGCGTCGACACTTCCGACATCGCGACGAGCTTGCGCCTGATGGTCGGCGGTGAAGAGGAAGCGTCGCGGTTCAGAGACGAATCGATCAACGAAGACTACGACGTCCAGTTGCGGCTCACTGAAGCTGACCGGCGCGATGTGGGTACGATTAGCCGCTTGTACGTTCCTTCGTCACGCGGCGGAAGCGGAGGCGGAGGCGGGCTCGTGCGCCTCGATAACCTCGTAAAGATCACGCGCGACACCAGTCCGTCACGAATCGACCGTCTCGATCGCGAGCGGCAGGTGTCAGTGCGCGCATCGGTCGCACCGGGTTACGCCCTCGCGGATCGCATCGAAGCGCTGCGGCAAAGCGTTCGTGAAATGAACTTGCCGGCGGCGTACACGACCACGGTTTCGGGCCGCGCGCGCGAGCTCGAGCGGACGTTCACCGAATTTATCTGGGCGTTCATTTTGTCCATCATCTTCATGTACATGATCCTCGCGTCGCAGTTTGAAAGCACGGTCCACCCGCTCACGATTCTGCTGAGCTTGCCGCTGTCGGTGCCGTTTGCATTGCTTTCGTTGTGGGGCACGGGAGACACGCTGAATCTCTATTCGGCGTTGGGTGTGCTGGTCTTGTTCGGCGTGGTGAAGAAGAACGCGATCCTGCAGATCGATCACATGAACAGCTTGCGGGCTAAAGGTATGGAACGCCACGAAGCGATCATGCAGGGCAATCGCGATCGTCTGCGTCCGATTCTGATGACGACGCTCGCGCTGGTTGCCGGCATGTTGCCGCTTGCGCTTGGCTCAGGCCCCGGAGCTGAAGAGCGACGGTCGATTGCGATCGTCGTGATTGGTGGACAGACGCTGTCGCTGTTACTGACGTTGATCGCAACGCCCGTGGTCTATTCCTTACTTGACGATCTCAAGGCGACCTCACGTTGGCGCCGGTCCGCGGAAAGCGCCGCAAGTATCACTCATGGAATCGTCGAACGATTCAAGCCGCGAAGGAAGCCGGCGCCGGCTCCCCACCCAACGACTGAAGGCGGCGACTAAATTAACCACAGATTTCACGGATGAAGACGGATCTGGAGTTCCTGTTCCGGCATCTTTAACACTTCCTCCCAACCGGAATTGTCCGCGCGCATTCGTGCGAGCAGATCGTCGCGAAGGGTGCGCAACTCGACACTCAAGTTGCACCGATAGTTTTCGATGTCGACAAAGCGTTTGCGCTGTTCGTCGACAAACACCTTCTGCTTCTCGATCGAAGGGATCGCTGAATGCTGCCCGTTCTCCCAGAATGGGACCAACAGCCGCTCAACGTTTGTCGCACCCGGAATCTCGACCTGCTCACTGTCGAGACCAATGACGTCGCCAACATAGAAGCCACGCTCATCGCGACCGCGAAACAGTTGCAGCCGTCCCGGAAGCGTGATCTTGTCTTCCGAGTTCGATGCTTTTAGCGTCGGCCGGCCTTTCATGACACACTGCTTGAAGATCACTCCGGCAACCGCGGGCACTTCACTCGACAGCTTCGTACCGATGCCGAAGCCCGCGACCTCCGGAAACTCAGCAACGATCTGTTTTACTCGCTGGACCGTCAGATCGCCGGTGAGATTCGCCCGCAGACCAGGCAGCCCGTTGGCCGCAAAGAAGTTCAGGCACCACTCGCCGAGCTCAGCCAGATTTCCCGAGTCCACGCGAAAACCTTTGAACGCACGACGCCGTGCTTCGTTGGACGTCGCGGCCATCGCCGCGTGGACCGCGCCCATGTAAACGTCGATCGTGTCGAGCAGGAGCGTGGTGCCGTTCGGATTCGCGTCGAGCCAACGCTCGAAGGCGACTTGCTCGAAGTGTTTCGGCTTGCCCGTGCGCGGTTCGATCTCCGGCTCGTCCATGTACTCGATGTACGCCTGTTGCCAGTAATGCGCTTCCGTGCCGACGGCAGGAATATCGAGCCGGTGCGCGGCTTCGAGATTTGAAGTGTCGTTGAAGCCGCCGATGAAGGCGTAGACGGCGATGTCGACGGCGCGCTCGATGTCGCCGTTGCGGCGCAGTGAAAAGTCTGACAGCCAGCGATCGTCGCCGGCAGCCATGCGAAACTGCATCGCCGTGCTCGCAGTCGTCATCGGCAGATCGAACGCGTGCTCAAACTTGATCTCCTGCGCCTGCGTAAGGCCGAACGCGCCGCTGATGTCGGCAAACGGCTCGTGGGCAAAGACGATCGTGCCTGGTCGCACCGCTCGGATCTTGCCGACGAACTGAATGTCTTCGATAGCTTTCGCGAAGAGTTTCAGGCCGCCGCGGTCTTGTTCGAGAAAACGGAGGCGCGGTCGATCGATCTGGCTGTCGACGAGGAGCCGGATCAGTCGTTCATGGCCCAGGCACGGCGCGAACGGAAGTTTGCGTTGGGTGACGTAGAACGTCGCCTCCGCGTCGCTCAGTCGCTGGTCATGCAGGCGCGCGACGTCTTTGAACGACGCATCGCCCATCGCTGCGTGGTAACGATCGATGTTGAGAGTTCCCATGCAATCAATCCGGGATTACACAGATTCGGTGGAGACGACGTCAGCGCCGGCGGCGCGCATTTCTTCGATTGCGCGATCGCCGTCGCCTGGTTGGAGCTCGACTGCGCGCATCGCATTCTTCAAAGCTTTAACTTTGAAGCCATGTTTGAGCGCGTCGAGAACGGTGTTTTTAACGCAGTAGTCCGTTGCGAGGCCGCCGATGATAACCTCATCGACGGCTTGATCGTGTAGTTGTGCGGCGAGATCCGTTTCATCGAAAGCTGAATAACAGTCTGTATCGCCGAGGCCTTTTGAAATCACTTTGATTCGCGGATCGTCGCGCAGCGCGGGATGAAACTCGGCGCCTTTCGTGTTTTGGACGCAGTGTACGGGCCAGGTGCCGCCGTAGGCCTCGAAGTGTTTCGTCGTTGGCGTATGCCAGTCGCGGCTCTTGTAAATAGGCGCCCCGCGCTCGAGAAACTCGTCGATGACTTGGTTCAACGGTGCGACGACCTCATCTCCGTGGGCCACCGCTAATGTGCCGCCCGGACAGAAGTCGTTTTGCACGTCAACAACGATCAGCGCTTGTTTGGGATTGGCCATGTCTGTACGGGTAAAATGTTACACTGCTTACACGATGAATCCTAACGAAGTGGTGAAACGCATCTGGAGCAAGGATGCGTCGCTGTGGAAGTCTGATGCGGACAACACGAGGGTGATCAATAACTCGCTGGGCTGGCTGACTGTCGCGAGCGCGATGCTCGACGTTGTTGACGAACTCACGGAGTTTGCCGATTCGGTTCGCAGTAGCGGCTTTCAGCACGTCATGGTTTGCGGTATGGGCGGCTCATCTCTGTGCCCGGAAGTGCTTGCGAGAACATTTGGGCGGCAGCAGGGATTTCCGGAGTTGCTGGTGCTCGATTCGACCGACCCTGACGTCATTGCAGCTTTTCAAAGACGCATCGACGTCGAGCGTTGTCTTTTCATAATTGCTTCAAAATCAGGCAGCACGACTGAGCCGAATGTCTTCCAGAAGTTTTGGTACGAAGAGGTAGGCAAGCGGCGCGAAAAGCCCGGCGAGAACTTCATCGCGATTACCGATCCCGGTTCGCCACTCGTCGATACTGCGACGCAGCTCGGTTTCCGAAAAACTTTTCTCAACCAGTCTGACATCGGCGGACGCTACTCGGCGCTGTCGTACTTCGGCATGGTGCCGGCGGCGTTGATGGGACTCGACGTTCGCAGATTTCTCGAGCGAGCCAGAGAAGCTGAGAAGTCGTGCCTGGCAGAAGACAACGCCGCGTTCCAGTTGGGCATGTTGATGGGCGAAAACGCCAATGCGGGTCGCGACAAGCTGACGCTCGTGATCGATCCGGCACTTGAAACTCTGGGACTGTGGATCGAACAGCTCATCGCTGAAAGCACTGGCAAAGAGGGCAAGGGAATACTGCCGGTAAACGGCGAGTCGTTGGGCCATCCGGAAGTTTACGGTGACGATCGTTTGTTCGTCTCGATCTCACTCGGTGCCGCTGATGCTGAGACGAAGGCGAGGCTCGATGCACTTTCGAGCGCAGGTCACCCGGTCGTTTTTCGTGAACTCGCAGACGTCTACGATCTCGGCGCGGAGTTTTTCGAATGGGAGTTTGCGACTGCCTGCGCCGGCTGGGCCTTGGGAATAAATCCTTTCGATCAGCCGAACGTGCAGGAAGCAAAGGATGCGACGAAAGAGTTGTTAACTGCGTTCGAGCGGCGCGGACGGCTTGAAGAACGCACCGAGCTCGCGACTGACGAGCGTTTGACGATCTACGGGAGAGAGAATGGCGATCACGCGCCGGTAACCGAAGTGTTGCGAGCACACCTCGCGACGATCAAGCCCGGCGATTACATCGCGTTCCTGAACTACATCGAAGAGACCCCGGCGATTGATCGGCAGTTTCAAGAACTCAGAACACAACTGCGCGACGCGACGAAGTGCGCAGTCACGGTGGGCTATGGTCCACGGTTCCTTCATTCAACCGGACAACTGCACAAAGGCGGCCCGGACACAGGCGTCTTCTTTCAAATCATCGCCAACGATGAGACTGACCTTGCCATTCCCGGTGAGCCTTACACGTTCAGCATTCTCAAACAGGCGCAGGCGCTCGGCGACTTCCGCGCCCTCGCAAAGCGCGGCCGGCGCGTCATCGGAATCGATCTCGGTGACCAAACGCTGAAAGGCCTGCAAGAACTCAATCACAGATTGCACGGCTGAAGACGCACTGATCCGCATTCATCCGTGTAATCTGTGGCCGCTTTCAGTACGGCTCCTGGAAAACTCACCCTAATCGTTCTTTATTACTTTCCAAGACATCCCCCGAATAGCAAACACTGTTTTGCTCAGGCATACGAGTTGCCGCCGGGAAGTTCATTTACTCGCTTCCCCGACCTGCCAATTTGGAGGAGGACCGTCGCCGTGAAGTTCATTGAGAAGTTTTTTAAGAACGAGCTCGCTATCGATCTGGGTACTGTCAACACCCTCATTTATCAACCCGACAGAGGAATCCTGTTAAACGAACCCTCCGTTGTTGCGATCGATCGTTACGACGGCGAAGTCGTTTGTGTGGGTCAACAGGCCGTAAAACTGCTCGGCCGCGAACCGCGCGGGATAGAAGTTTACAGACCAATTCGTTCGGGCACCATTTTCAATTTTGACGTCGCTCAGAAGATGTTGCGTTCGTTCATCGGAACGGTGACGGACGGATTTCGCTGGGGCCATTTCGTAGTCGGCATACCTGGATCAGCAACAGCCGTCGAACAACGTTCAGTTCGCGATGCAGTACGCGATGCCGGTGGCCGCCGCATCGATCTGGTCGATGAAGGCCTCGCGGCCGGAATCGGCGCAGGGCTGAGTTTTGATGATGAGCGCGCACACCTGGTCGTCGACATCGGAGGTGGAACCACAAACATTGCAATCGTCGCTTCCGGCGGGATTGTTTCGTCGATGAGTCTGCCGGCGGCCGGAAACGCGATGGACGAGAGTATTCGCGATTACGTGCGGTCCAACTACTGTTTGCAGATCGGCGAGTACACGGCGGAAGCACTGAAGAGAGAGTTGGGGGCTCTTGACGACGAGCAGATCAGGGAAGATGAGCGGAAGGTGCAACTCGTCGGGAAACAGTTGAGCGACGGTGCTCCATGTGCTGTTCAAATCACGGCTGAAGAAGTGCGCGAAGCGATCATGCCGGTGATAGCTGAAATCGTGACTGGTATTCGCCGAACGATCGAAGATGCGCAACCCGAGGCGGTTGCTGACATCTATTACTCGGGAATGATTCTCACCGGCGGTGGCTCGATGCTAAAAGGACTCAAGGACCGTTTGCAGGCCGAACTAAAACTGCGCGCCACCATGCCGGAGAATCCGATCACCACGGTCGTGATGGGCGCAGGTATTTTGCTCAACGAGCCAGAGAAACTGTATCGCTGTGCCATCCGGCCGAATCTCCCGGTGTGGCAGGGAGCGGAAGAACTGGTGACAAGATTTACCTGATCGTGGCTAACACCTGACGTAGCCTAACAACCAGAAGACGATAATAAAGATCAGAATTGTGGAGATGCAGCCGCCGCCAAACTTCCACGCCGCAGCGCCGGCGAGTAACCCTCTTAATGGACCTTGCATTTAACTCCTCCTCAATACGTCTGCCCCAGATCGAAACACAAAATTACTTCGTTCGAGATTCGGCAATATCAGTGCCAATCCGTGAAAACAATCCGCGGCTCATTTGGTGCCGCGCCTCAAAAACTTAAGCAAAGAGTGTTCAGCTTTGTGCAAGCCGCGCCCCCGGAACGCGATCAAGTCGTCGAGTTTTTCAAAAGCAGTATCAAGCACGCGTCCCTTTTCGAAGCCGGTTATCACTTCCGGACAAACATACGATCCGCGACAAACGGCCGGAGTGTTTCCTAACACCTCGGCAGTCTCTTTGATCGCAGCACGAATTCGTTTGTTTCGCGCAACTTTTTGCACCGGAACCTCGGTCGCGTCGCGCGCCAACGCACACGCGCACACGAGTGTTCCAGCCCACGTGCGAAAATCTTTGGCGCTGAAATTCTCGCCCATTACTTCTTTAATGTAGTCGTTGATGTGGCGTCGCCTGACGTCGACGTACGCCCCATCGCCATTCTGATATTTGAATACCTCGCGACCGGGGACCTTCAACATCGCGCGAATCACACGCGCAACTTGTCGATCGCGCAACTGCCGGTACTGCCGCACGCCTGACTTTCCGGGGAAGTCGAACTCAATCAGGTCGCCTTTAACCTTCACGTGTTTGGGTCGCAAAGTCGCGATACCGTAACTACCGTTCTCGCTTGCGTAAACCTGGCTGCCCGGTCTCATGAAGCAAGTGGAGAGGATGCGTAAGACAGAGGCGAGCACGCGTTCGCGGCCCAATCCCCGTTGCCGTAAATGACGCGTGACAGTGGCACGCATTTTAGGAAGCGCCTGCGCGAATTTTGTCAGTCGCTGAAACTTGCGCAGCTCCTGAGCACGTCTGTGGTTCTCGTGATAGAGGTATTGCCAACGTCCCGCTGCATCTTTTCCAACTGCTTGTAGTCGTCCGTTGGCGGCCGGGTTGATGGCTACGTCGGTCCACGCCGGAGGAATTTTCAGTTCGTAAATTCTTTGCAGATCAGCCTGCGTAAGGCGGCCGTTCGGGGATTGATAGCGAAACCCTCGTTTGGGAGTGCCGAGCCGGCGGATGCCTTTCTGCTGTAGACGTTCGAGATGTGTCATCGGTGTCGGAGTGTTTTTGTAACCGGAACGAAACTTGTAAGCATCAAAGTAGTTTGGTTTAGTCAGGAAGGTTAAATTTGAGTAAACAGATTATTCCTCAAAACGACAATAGAGCCGCGATGTTTCAAGTCCTCTGCGCCTGGTGCGGCGCGCTGATCCGATCGAGCACGACCGAAGTGCCGGAACAGATGTGTTTGATTTGTCATGCACGAATGCTCAACGATTATTTCCAACGGTTAAGAAAGATAAGCGGCGAGAAGAGAACATCTCGCCGCTTCTGAGATAGTTAAGACGATAACCACGGATGACACGCAACGATCATTTGCGTTTCTGATCGCCACGATCGCCCTGTCCGGGCGGAACTTCAGTCTTGGCATGCCGCTTACGATCCTGCGAAAGCGAGCGCCCCACGTCGACCACTTCCTCAAAGCGGCCCTTTTCATCTCGTCTAACAAAGCGTTTGTCTGTACCGGTATCAATCAACTCGCGATGACTCTTCGTGTCCTTCTTCGCCATTTGCCCTCCTCCTCGACAGTGTAGGTTTCCTGTACAGCAGAATCCCGTAGTTGTTTAATTCCGGGGCACTTTACAACTCTAAATCCCGCCTGCTACCTGTTTGCGCAAGCACGATGCCAACAAAAATTCGAAGCGGAATCGAGGCACTTTAAAGCAGGTTGACTTGAAGGCCTCCATCGGATCGTGATTTGCAAATTGTTGCAACCGACAAGGAGGACAAAACGATGCCACGAGGAGACAAATCGAGTTACACCGGCAAACAGAAACGCCAGGCCGAACACATCGAAGAGGGTTACGAAGACAGAGGCGTCTCGAAGAAAGAAGCCGAACGGCGCGCCTGGGCCACCGTGAACAAGGAATCAGGCGGCGGCAAGAAGAGTGGCAGCGGCCGCGGAAAGAAAGGCAACAAGAGCTCATCGCGTAAGGGCGGAAAGAAAGCCGGTAAGAAAAAGTAGAACCTATATGGCGCGTAAAAACCCGGCGAAGGCCAAAGCTCCCGCACGGCGAAGTGCTGCAAAGGGAGCTACAAAGAAGCTCGAGCAACCGAAGTCGCCGATGCCTGCGCAGCACCAGCGCAAGCCCGGGCAGGAACACCAACTCGATCCGCGACCGCGCTACGAAGCGCCGCAGTATGCGGGCGCGGGAAAATTGAAAGAGAAAGTCGCCCTCATTACCGGCGGTGATTCCGGTATTGGTCGCGCAGTGGCGGTCTTGTTTGCGCGTGAAGGCGCTGACGTAGCGTTCACGTTTCTGAAAGAAGAGAAGCGAGACGCCGAGGAAACTAAACGCGCAATCGAAGCCGAGGGGCAACGCGCCTTCGCACTGCCCGGCGACGTACGCGATCCGAAAGTTTGTAAGAAACTCGTCGAGCAAACGGTCGAGGAGTTTGGAAAGCTCGACATCCTGGTGAACAACGCCGCTTTTCAACAACACCAGGAGAGTCTCGAAGACGTCACTGAAGAACAATGGGACCGGACGTTCAAAACAAATATCTACGGCTACTTTTACATGACCAAGGCAGCGTTGCCGCACCTGGAAGAAGGCGCTGCCATTGTTAATACAGGATCGATCACGGGTCTCGAGGGCAGCAAACAACTGCTTGATTACGCTTCGACAAAAGGAGCCATTCACGCGTTCACAAAATCGTTGGCGCAGAACCTGGTGGAGCGTGGCATTCGCGTGAACTGCGTAGCGCCTGGTCCAGTCTGGACACCGCTCAATCCCGCGGACAAGAAAGCGGAAGACGTGGCGAAGTTTGGCGCAGACACGCCGATGAAGCGGCCTGCGCAGCCGGAAGAGATCGCGCCGGCTTTTGTTTATTTCGCTTCCGAGATCGATTCAAGTTACGTGACTGGGGAAGTCTTGACGTTGCTCGGAGGCGAAACAACCGCGGCCTGATGTGCGGGGGTCGCTCCAATTAAACGAGGAGGAAAAGAGATGGCTGACAATGGAAGTAGTGCTGCAAGCACTGGAGTGGTAGCAATTCTCGTGATCTTCGTGATCCTTGTGGTGGCCGCATTGTTTGTGTTTGGTGGCAGGTGGTTTGGCGGCAATAAGAGAATTGACGTCAACATCGGCACGCCGGCGAAGTGATCTATTCTCATGAGAGACGATTCACAGGCCAGCACATCAATCTGGATGGCGACGGCAAACACGCCGTCGCAATCCCGGTTGAAGGAAAATATTCGCACGGACGTTTGCATCATCGGCGCCGGAATCGCCGGATTGTCTACAGCATACTTGCTGGGGCGTGAAGGTCGTTCCGTCGTGGTACTCGATGATGGTTTGATTGGCGGCGGTATGACTGGCCGCACCACCGCCCACTTAACCAACGCGTTTGACGATCGCTACGTCGAGATGGAAAAGATCCACGGCGAAGACGGGGCCCGTTTTGTTGCCGAGAGCCACACGGCTGCGATCGAAAAGATCAACGAGATCGTCACACGCGAAAACATCGACTGTGACTTCGAATGGCTTGACGGGTTTCTCTTTGCGCAAACACCAGACGACGTGCAGGTGCTCGAGGACGAGTTGGCGGCTGCGCATCGAGCTGGGTTGGTGGGAGTTGAAAAAGTCTCACGAGCGCCGATCGAGTCGTTCGACACGGGATTAGCACTGCGATTTCCGCGACAAGGACAGTTTCATCCACTCGAGTATGTTGCCGGTCTCACGCGAGCAATCCTGCGTGACGGCGGCCGCGTGTTCGGGGAAACTCACGCGACGAAGATCGAAGGAGGCACGCCCGCTCGCGTCGAAACGAGCCATGGTCCAGTGGTGACCAGTGACGTCGTCGTAGTTGCGACGAATACTCCCGTAAACGATCGAGTCGCGATTCATACGAAGCAGGCGCCGTACGTGACTTACGTCATCGGCGTTCGTGTGCCCAGGGACTCGATCACGCGCGCGCTTTACTGGGACACGGGCGATCCGTATCACTACATTCGTCTCCAGAGCGAGAACGAGCACGACGTTCTAATCGTGGGCGGTGAAGATCACAAAACCGGCCAGGAGAATGACGGCAACGAACGATTTCAACGGCTGGAGCAGTGGACGCGCGAGCGTTTCGCGGAAGTCGGTGAGGTTGAGTTTCGCTGGTCAGGGCAGGTGATGGAACCGGTTGACGGTCTCGCGTTCATCGGACGAAATCCGTTGGACGACGATAACGTTTACATCGCGACGGGTGATTCCGGGCAAGGCATGACGCACGGAACGATCGCGGGAATGTTGTTGACCGACTTGATTCAGGATCGAAAAAACGCGTGGGAAGATGTGTACAGTCCTTCGAGAATAAGGCTGAAGTCGTTGCCGGAGTACGCTTCGGAGAATATCAACGTCGCCGGGCAGTACACGGACTACGTTACCGCTGGCGATGTTAAGTCAGAATCGGAAATCAAGCCCGGCGAGGGAGCAATTCTGAGAGAAGGCGTCTCGAAGCTCGCGGTCTATCGAGATGAAGCCGGAGCCGTGCACAAGCTCTCCGCGGTTTGTCCTCACCTTGGCTGCGTAGTGGCGTGGAATTCAACTGAAAAGACCTGGGACTGTCCTTGTCATGGCTCGCGTTACAGTGCCGCAGGAAAGGTTTACCAGGGACCGGCCAACAGCGACTTGTCGCCGGCTGAGTAAGTATCCGCACGAAGGCGAAAAGTTTTACGAAAACACGCAAAGAAACCACGCTCAGGGTGAGTAACACTCTGAGTGGGCTTCTTTGCGGCTTTTTGAAAAATACTTCGTGCCCTTTGCGGGAAATTCGTCTTGTCTAAACCGCTCGCCTGCCGGTTACCAGGTTAATTATCAATATAACCACGGCGACAACGAGCAGTAGGTGGATGAGACCGCCACCAACGTGCGAGAGCAACCCAATCAGCCACAAGACCAACAGAATAACCAAAATTGTCCACAGCATGATCGAAATCTCCTTCTTGAAACTCGCTACAAAAACCGAGCGCGGACGCGCCGGATAGTTAACGAGCAACGTCCATGCCAACGCGCAGAAGGTCTTTTCTTAGCCGATCCGTGCCCGTGCTGCATCACTATCATCCGTTTTTCGATCTAACCGGAAAGTTATGTTTTGAATCCGGTCAAACAGAGCTTGTTAGAACCGGATAAACTGATTATCATTCAAAACGTAATACGAATCCGTCCTCTCTGCGGGAACGCCTTGACCACGGGGCGTACCATTCGGGAAAACACACATGAAGCGAGAAACTGAACAAACGCCTGTTGAGCCTGTCTCTGAAGGGAAGTATGTTTATTGCATCATCGAGACCTCGGAACCGCGGTCGTTTGGTCCCATGGGTATAGGTGGACGTGGCGACGATGTTTACACCGTGCAGCACAAGGGTCTCGCGGCTGTTGTCTCAAACACACCTTTAGTCGTCTACGACCCGACTCGTGAAAACGTGTTCGCGCACGAGCAGGTGAACGAAACCGTGATGCGCGAATTCACCGTGTTGCCGATGGCTTTCGGCGCATTGTTTCGCACCGAGGACGACATCGTCGAACTGATTCGCGGCACTTACGATGCTTTACGCGACGTGCTTGCGAAGATGGAAGGCAAGGTGGAATTCGGACTCAAGGTGAATTGGGACCGCGACAAGGTGACGGCTGAACTCGAAGAGAAAGACGACGAGATCCGCCATTTGAAAGAGCAGATCACTTCGCGCACCACGGGTTCGACGTATTTTGCGCGCATGCAACTCGGACGTTTGATCGAGACAGCGTTGACCGACCAGGCAGATGCTTATATTCGCGAGGTCTATTCGCAGTTGCGCGACACCGCTGTGGCATCGCGCGCCAACAAACCGATCGGCGATCGCATGATCATGAACGCAGCGTTTCTGATTGAACGCGATCGCGAAGCCGAGTTCGATCAGAAGGTAAAAGAGATCGCGTCGAAGTACGAAGGCAAGTTGTCGTTCAAGTACACAGGTCCGTGGCCCCCGTACAATTTCGTTCACATCCGGCTCAAGCTCGAGCGGCCCGAGCTCGCCGAGGGTGGCGGCATCGAACGCGGCGAGCGTCGCGAAGGCGACACCGAACCAGTGCGACAGTTAACGAATGTTTCTAATTGACGACTTACTCCTGGCGCCGGTCAGCGGCTTTAAGTTCATCCTCGGCCAGATTCAAAAGATGGCCGATCAGGAATTGAACGACGATACGGTGATCAAGGAACAACTGCTCGAGCTCCAGATGCGCTACGAGTTGGAGGAAATCTCCGACGAGGAGTTTAGTGAACGCGAAGCGGAGCTGTTCGCGCGGCTACGCGCCATCAAGATGCGGCAACTCGATCTCATGCACCAGGCGGTGCACACCGCAGACTCGTCGAGTTTTGTGATCGAGGTTGGCGGTGACGATCAGGACCTCGGGTCAGGTTGAGCCACAGATCTCGACTAAGGATTGGACGCACGTTACTTTTTCTTTGGCGGTAAGGGTGGCGTCGGGAAGACGACCGCGGCATCAGCAACCGCTATTTTTCTCCTCAACAAACTAAAACGCGACCAATCTATTCTCCTCTTCTCGACCGATCCAGCACATTCCTTATCTGACAGTCTCGACATAAAAATCGGCAACAAGCTCGTCGAAGTGAAACAACTTCGCGGGGCGCGTCTCGTTGCGTATGAGATGGACGCGAGCCTTGCGCTCGAGAGATTTCGTGAGGCACACGGCAAAGTGCTCGCCGAGATCGCAGAGCGAGGGACGTTACTGGATGAAGAGGACATCAACGAACTGTTGAGTCTTTCACTGCCGGGCCTCGACGAGGTCATGTCGCTGTTTGAGTTGAGCGAGTTGGACCGCGGGGGGCAGTACGCGCACATCGTCGTCGATACGGCACCGTCGGGTCACACTTCGCGTTTACTGCGTCTGCCCGAAGTTTTTGATCGGATGGTGAAAGCGCTCGATCTGATGGGCGACAAACATCGCTACATCGTCGCCCACTTTGCTCGACGCCGGCCGGTTGCAGATGAAGTCGATCTCTTTCTCCGAGATCTCAGCCAAAGAATCGAGTCAGTCCGCCAGTTGCTTCACAACGCGGAGCAGACAAGGTTCGCCCTCGTCACGATTCCTGAAGCGATGAGCGTTCGGGAAACGGAGAGATACCTGGAGCTTTTGCGCGAGCAGGGCGTGCCCGTCAGAGATTTGATCGTCAATCGCGTTGAGGAGGAGCACGACGACTGCGAATATTGCCGGGCGCGCGTGCGGAGTCAGCGGCCGTGGATCAAAGAGATAGCCTCGACGTTTCGCGATCTAAGACTTCACTATGTTCCACTGCAGCCTAAAGAAGTGCGCGGAATCGACGATTTGAAGAGAATCGGCAAGTTGATCTGGGCAGATGAAGTGAAACCACGGATGACACGGATCTTAAATCCGGATTTAAAATCCGTGTCATCCGCGGTTAAGCCTTCCTTCCCGTTGGTGGCGCGAAAGATTGTTATTTTTGGTGGGAAGGGCGGGGTTGGAAAGACGACTGCGGCGGCCGCGTATGCACTTGCCCTGGCGGAGTCGGATCGCAAACAGAAGCTGTTGATTTTCTCCACCGATCCGGCACATTCGTTGTCGGATAGTTTTGACGAAGAGGTTGGGGAGTCGAAGAGTGGCGTTGCCGGCAACGAGAATCTCGATGCGATGGAGATCGATCCGGGCAAATGGTTCGAGGAGTTGAAGCAGCGTTATCGATCGTGGACCGACGAACTGTTTGCTTCGTTATCAGGCGGATCGCGCATGGAGATCAAGTTTGATAAAGAAGCAATGCGCGAACTCGTCGAATTGACTCCGCCCGGAATTGACGAGATCGCGGCACTCGGCACCATCAGCGATCTTTTGGATTTAGAACGCTACCACACTTTGATACTCGATACGGCGCCCACCGGTCACCTGATTCGTTTCCTGGAGTTGCCGCAAGTGGCCCTTTCGTGGATCAGAACGTTCATGAAGTTGCTGTTAAAGTATCAGAACATAATGCGCGCGAATCAGGTCGCGGAAGAACTCGTGGCTTTGTCGAAAAGTATCAAGAAGGTGATCGCGCTGCTCACGGACGCGGAGCGTTGTGAGTTTGTGGGAGTGGCGATTCCCGAGCGTATGAGTCTGGAAGAGACGATGGACCTGGCGAAGTCGCTGGAGAAGCTG
>DASSEB010000033.1:0-12053 GCA_035696765.1 Pyrinomonadaceae bacterium
TTCTTCGATCACTTCAGCCAGGCGACGCTCTTCTACAGAAGCCAATCAGAGGTGGAGCAGAATCACATCGTGCGCGCGTTGCGTTTCGAGTTGGGGAAAGTCGAAACACCGCCGATTCGAGAACGCATGCTTTACCTGTTGGCGCAGGTTGATACCGATCTCGCGAACAGAGTGGCTGTCGGGCTTGGTCTGACGGTGCCGAAGAAGCTCGATAAGCCTTTGAACATGAGCGTTCCGGCTGATGGTGATGCACGTAAGTTTCAGCCGAAGAAACCAACTGCCGAGATTGAACCTTCGCCTGCTTTGCGGATGGTCGACAATCCGAACTTCGCAGTGAAGAGTATCAAGACACGGAAGATCGCTTTCCTCGTCGCAGACGGCTTCAACGATACGGACGTGTCTGAGATGAAGATGACGCTGATGAAAGCAGGTGCGGTCGTGATGACAGTTGCGCCGCGTTTGGGAGTATTGACTGGTGTGGCCGGCGACTCATTGAACGCGGATTGTAGTTTGTTGACCGGCGCGTCTGTTTTGTTTGACGCGGTGTACGTTCCCGATGGTGAAGCGAGCGTCGCTGCGTTACAAGCGGAGCATGAGTCGCTCAACTTCTTGAGTGAGGCTTACAGGCACTGCAAGACAATCGCGGCCAGTGGCGCGGGTGTTGAGTTGCTGGCAAAGGCAGGTCTGCCGGTACCCGTTCAGGAAGACGCGGAGAACGGATCGGCGAGGGAAGACTCGGCGGATCCCGGAGTGGTTACCAGCCGCGACGGAAATACCATTGCTCTGGCTGAGAACTTCATCCTGAGCATCGCACGGCACCGGCATTGGGAACGTGAGCTGCTGTGGTCGACAGATCCTGCTCAAATGCCCGGGCTGCCGGCTTCGAAACGCGCGAGGGCCTCGGTCTAAGAACTCCGTTGACAGGAGTGACACGATTATCAGGATTGACATGTGGATCATGTTAATCCTGTAATCCTGTAAGGATGCGACTGGAAATAGTGGAATTAAGTCGCCAAAGATGGTATAAGCAAGACACCGAAGTTCCCTAAATCGTTCGCTTGTTCGGTTGACCCCCACCTCCGAATCTCCCCCTTCCGTGCGGCGCTTTATTTATCAACTCCTTTCAGGGGGTCATGATGTTCAGACCGCTCACAATCGCCGTCGGTTTATTCTTTTCCGCTCTATGCATCGCGCCTGTTCAGGCGCAAGTAACCAGTTACACAGACGATTCCACAAACACTCGACCTGCTGAACGTGCCGTCTCTCCCGAAGCACGCGCCGAAGCCAAACGGCTTTACAAAGAAGGCGTCAAGTACGGTCTGGCGGGATTGTTTTCGCAAGCTGTCGAGATCTTTCAACGGTCGTTAAGGCTGGATCCCGGCAACGCCGATGTCTATTTCGGGCTGGGCCATGCGTACTTCGATCTGAAGCAGTGGCCCAAAGCCGTAGAAGCGTTCGAGCGCGCCGTCGAGTTGAATCCGAAAGATGAGCAGGCCCGTGAATGGTTGTCGCTCGCTCGCACGATGGCGCATGGAGGAAGCGCGTCACACCCTGCCGCATCACGTGCCGCAAGCTCACCCGAAGCAGCCGGTGTTCAGATCTCGATGAACGTCAAGCCCGCGCCGCCGCAGCCGGTGAAAACAGGTCCGCCGCCGCAGCCGGTGAAAACCGAAGGCACTGAAAAGGCAAGTGAAGAAGCAAACAACGCCGCCGCAACTGATTTAGCACTCACCAGGATTTACCGCGTTGGTCCAAACGACGTGTTGGATATTCGGATCAACGATTCCGCCTCACCACAATCGACGCTGTTTACGGTTACGTCCGCAGGATTCCTCGAGCATCCGATGCTCGCTGAGCCTTTGTCCATCGCCGGTCTTACCGTCGATGAGATCAGCACGAGGATCGAAAGCGATCTCAAGCGACGTGCTTTGATCGACAATCCAAAGGTGTCGGTCGCAGTGCGAGATTATGCGAGTCACACCGTGCTCGTCAGTGGACTGGTCAAGGACTCCGGTACAAAAATTCTGAGACGCGAAGCCATTCCGCTTTACGTCGTCGTCGCGGACGCGCAGCCGCTGCCTGAAGCCGCCCGCGCAACGTTGGTGCGGAATGAATCGAATGAGACGTTCGAAATCGATCTTGCACAGTCGTCCGATATGAACCTACTGGTTCGTCCGGGCGACGTGATAACGCTGCTGCCGCATGTCACGCAGTTTGTTTACATCGGAGGCGAAGTCAAGCTGCCGGGTGAGAAGACTTTTCGACGCGGCTTGACTCTCACGCAGGCGATCATCTCGGCTGGAGGCGTTACGGGCAAGGCGAAGGAAGCTCGACTCGGGCGAGACGATGGCAAGGGTTTTTTAGTCGTGACTCGTTTCAAGTTGAAAGAGATCGAATCAGGAAAAGTGCCGGATCCGGCGGTCCAGCCCGGTGATCGCATTATGATCGTCGAGTAGCGTTATGGCAGCGAACTTAAAACCCAGAATCATAGCGGACGCCGCGACGTTGGATTTGTGGCGTCTCGCTGACGCCGGCGACGTCGAAGAGCTTGCGCGCATTCTGCCGCGGGTCGCGAATGTGAATGCACGTAACAAGCATGGTATGACTGCGCTCATGCGTGCGGCATTTCACGGGCATGTGCCGGTGGTCCGCGCGCTGTTGGACCACGGAGCGGATCCAAACCTGGCGCGTAACGATAAGTTCACAGCGCTCGCGTTGGCTGCGTTCTTCGGTCACACCGAAACAGTCAGGGTTCTGATCGAGCATGGCGCGAAGACGGAAGTTGTGACGCGTTGTGGTGCGTCGGCAAAGACGTGGGCCAGTGCACGAACGTTTGATGATGTCGCGCGTTGTCTGGAAGCACATGCGCCTGCTCGAAAGCCTGTGGTGGTGAGGACGTTGAAAGAGCCGCCTGAGATTTGGGAGCTCGTGCCGCCGGTACAGGAAATCCGGCCTCCGAGGCCTGTCGTCGTGAAGACGATCAACCGTCGACCGGAAGAAACGCCGGCGCCAAAGGAAATGCCGGCGCCTGCGGCGGTGAAGACACTCAAAGATCCACCTGAGATTTGGGACCTGGTGCAGGTGCAGGAAGTGCCGAAAAGTTTTACCGCTCGCGCCGCATTTGTTTCACGGTTGCGATCGGTGAATGGGTTTGCACTTCGTGCGGCTGCGGTGGTTTTAGTTGCGGCAGGTTGTGCTGTTGGCGTGTGGGTTTGGAGAGGACCGCACGCGCGCAGTGTTCAGGCGGAAGTTGCTCCAAAACCGGCGGAAGCGAAAGTCGTCCCGGCAGAGACTATTGCGAACCCGACCAGCGAGGCGCCGTCGAGTGCACCAGCGGTTTCGGAACCTGCCGTCACTGATGCTGTGCGCAATCACGGCACTCGCAAACCACGCTGGCGCGAGTCGCCCTTGCGTTCTGCCGTCGTTGAGACTGTGGAAAATGCGGCACCGAGTAAGGAAGCACCGGTCGCGGCGCCGGTAGTGGCAAGACCGACTCAAACTGTGTCGCGCAGTTCCGATAAAGCAAACGGCGCTCTGAGTCCTCAGTTGATCACGCCGGCGAAGAGCGGCGCTCCCAAAGCAAAAGTGATCCAGTGGCCTTAAGCCACAAAGAGAGCCACAAAGAGGCACAAGAAGCACAAAAGTGGATCGCCCTAAATTTTGTGCCTTTTGTGCCTCTTTGTGGCTAATTCAGTCTTTAGTTCGCTGCGGCCTTTGCCTTGGCTCGCTCCTGCTGCATGTATTGACGCACTGCCGCAACATGCCCGGGGGCCCGTTTTTCTGACCACGCTTCCATCTTCTGCGCCGCCTTTTCCATGTTCGAGAGGAGATGCGGATCCTTGAACGCCTCGCGAAATTGCGGCACGACCGGCTTGAGCTGCTCCCAAATCCCAAAGAACTCGCCGCTTGTCTCAAAGAACAGATCCTCGTGGAGAAGACCGTAGTTGAGCAGCGCGCACGCCTGCTCCCAGTACCCCATAACCATTCCGACGAAAGTCCCGTGTTCTGTTCCGGGCGCCGCGATCTTCATTGCCTCTTCCATCGTATCGGCGTTGTAGTGCTGCTGAAACCAGTCGCGCGCCTGGCGCAGTCGTGCTTCGCGGCGCAGATCGTAAACTTGCAGATGTAGTTGTGCTTGTTCGTGCGTTGGTTGAGTTGCCATAGTTTTCCTTTCGATATTTTTAAAAATTGCTCATCCCAAGGTACGTCGAACGGAGGCGCGCCGGATCGACACTCCGGCGCAACAGATTTCTTTTTTTGAGGGGGCCACATTCTACCTCAGCGCGAAAAAACGTACGAATCGATAGCCCGCGTGATTCTTATTGAGACACGAAACAAACCAGATTGCCTGAGAATTCGGGGTTCACGATAGCCACGCTATTTGCGAGGAGCGAGCGCAGCGGAGGAGCAGTTCAATGGCATCAATGTGGAAACTCGGCAATCTCGGTTGGGGTGAACTGGCAAAGCGAGTTTGGCGCGAGATTCAGGAAGATGAAGTTTTCGGTCGCGCCGCCGAGCTGTCGTATTACTTCCTGCTGGCGCTTATTCCATTTCTGATTTTTCTTACATCTATCATTGGAATCGTGCTCGGCTCCGGAACGGGCACTCGTCATACACTGTTTAACTACCTTGCTCAGGTCATGCCGGGGTCTGCTTATCAACTGATCAGCTCCACCATGTTGGAAGTCTCAACCGCAAGCGGCGGCGGAAAATTATCGTTCGGAATTCTCGCTGCATTGTGGGCGGCCTCGAATGGACTCAGCGCGATCACTACCTCACTCAACACCGCATACGATCTCAAAGAGACGCGACCATGGTGGAAAACGCGACTGACCGCGATCGGTTTGACGATGGTCCTATCAGTCTTGATCATTTCCGCACTTCTACTTGTTGTTGCGGGTGGCCGGATTGCAGAGTGGTTAGCCAGCATCTACGGTTTTGGTCCTGTGTTTCCATTGGCCTGGAAGATCATTCAGTGGCCGGTTGTTTTAGGCTGCATCGTCCTCGCGTTCGCGTTGATTTACTATTTCGCACCCGACTTCCGCAAACAGGCGTGGAAATGGCTGACTCCCGGCGCTGCGATTGGAGTGGCGTTATGGCTGTTGGTCTCGATCGGATTTCGCGTGTACCTGCACTTCTTCAACTCTTACAGCACAACCTATGGTTCGCTCGGCGCAGTGATCATCCTGATGTTGTGGCTCTACTTCACTGGCGCCGCCGTATTGATTGGCGGCGAGATCAACTCGGAGATCGAGAACGCCGCCGCCAAGCAAGGTGAACCGGAAGCGAAGGAGAAAGGCGAAAAAGCACCGGATCAGAAGGAACGCGGAGCAGTGCAAGCGGCGTAAGTCCGTTGAGCGTGGAATGCCACAATGCCGTGCTGAGGCAAAACACTTGGCTTGCACACACACTCGTACGATAATACCTGCGCGCTTTCAAACGGGAACAAATCGGTGAATTCGGCGTCTACATAGATGTCGTCTGCCGGCGCGTTTTACAGGAGGTAATCGTATGAACACGGTTTTGGTGCGTCTCGTTGTTGCGTTCGCCTGTTTTGCTCTGAGCGTAAGCCTGACAAATTTCACAAAGCTCTTTCGTGGTGCAGATGCAGCGATCGATGCGGTCAGGCTGGAAGTTGCAGAGTCAAACACCGCTTTCCTTGAGGATGAAAACAGGTTGCGCGAGATTTACCGTGAATACGGGCCAGCGCAGATGCGTCATGACCGCGAATTTTTTGAGCGCATTGAAACTGACGATTTCAGGTTGTTTTTCAACAACACCAGCATTTCACGAGAGGAAGACATTCGCTGGATGGAGGAGAACCCAAGCGACTTTGTTTACGACAACCGGCCGCAGGAGATAAGGATATATGGAAACCAGGCGGTGGTACGCGGTTGTTTCGAAGTCCGCACCGCGAACGGTTACGTTCATGGTTGGGAAACTATCGATGTCTGGATCAAACGCGGGAACCATTGGCAGATTCGCAGCACGACATCAGGCTACTGACGACTTCGCCAACAAAGTGCGCCAAACAGAGCGTTTGCCACAAAGAAGCACAAAAGGCGCAAAAATCAAAGAAATCCTTTTTGTGCTTTTTTGTGGCTGAAATCGACCGCGCTGATCAACCTCGCAACCCGCACCGGATCAATCGTATTGGACCACAAGCCGTCCACTTTGAATGCCGAACCGATAATGAAGCCGTCTGCTTCCGCATAAAACTCCGCGATATTGTTTTCACTGATGCCTGACCCGAGGAACACCGGCAGGTGACAGTAACTCTTCGCCTCCTGCACGTCCGCTACTGTCGGTGCTTCGCCGGTAACGTTGCCGGTCACAATCACACAGTCAGAACCCATGAACTCCACTGTCTCTGCCGTGACGCCCAGACTGACGTCGGCTGTGATCGCGTGCGCCGAGTGTTTCTTCTTCACATCAGTCCATACCTGCACGCGCGTGGCGCCGATCATGCGACGATAACGTAATAACTTCGCCGCGGAGGCTTGAATCAATCCTTCATCCGCGACGTGCGCATACGCGTAGCCTTCAGCGCGTATGAAATCCAGGCCGGCGGCGTGGGCCACCGCCATCCCTTCGATGTTTGCGCCCGCGAGGATTTGAATGCCGGCAGGTAAACCGCACTCGCGTTTGACTTCGATCCCGATCGCCGTCATCGCCGCGACAATCTCTGGTCCAACTTCGCCACGCATGTACGGCACGTCGTGCATGTTCTCGATTATCACACCGTCGACACCGCACTCGCGATAGAGCTTCGCCTCTTCTCTTGCTGCTGTTACTAACTCAGGGACAGTTTGAGAACTGCGCGGCGTCCCGGGCAATGCGCCGACGTGAATCACACCGATGACAGGTTTCGAACGTGAAAAGAGTGTAGTCATGCAGCCACAGATTACGCGCCCAGGTGTGTTTTTGCCATCCGTCTCACGCATCGAATTTTGATATAGTGCGCCGCATGATCCCACCCGACGCCGAGTCTATACGGCATGAGGCTTTCCTCGGCAGCCTCAAAAAAGGCGCTCCGCTAAAGTTTCTATCTTCGGACGACCGACTTCAGCGCACGATTCCAGCAAAACTGATTAAGCAAATAGTTACCGAGCCAGATCGAACTATCGCCGTGCCGGTCGAGATCAGCAACGCCATTATCGACGGTGCACTCGATCTGCGTCATGTGACTTTCAAATCCGTAGTAACAATGACGGGCTGCGAGTTTACCGGCCCTGTCGATTTTTCGTTTTCAACCTTCGAGCACAATGCGAACCTTAGCGGGTCGAAGTTTACAGAGCCAGCCCATTTTCGTGCGGCCACGATGAAGGCCGACCTTCGCATCGATGAAGCGACTTTTGCGGATGATTCCAAGTTTACGGACATCCATGTAGATCAGGTACTCAGTGCTGAAGGTACAACGTTTGGTTCCGTTAACTTCTATCGTATTGAAGTTGTGAAAAGGTGTTCGTTTCAACCGTTAAGTAAAACAGGTCAGCTTAAGCCGACAGTTTTCACCGGAGACGCGTATTTTGGTGGTGCTAACTTTCAGGGCAATGTTGATTTCGGTGGGACGCAGTTTAAAGCTAAAGCGGATTTTAATGGCGTCCGCATAGGGCGGAATGCTTTCTTTCGGCCGATTGAAATTGAGAAAGAGTGCATCCCGACTCGCTTTGTGGGAGAGGCGAATTTCTATAGTGTCCAGGTGCAAGGCGATGCCTTCTTTCGGGGCGCTCAGTTTGGAGGAAATTTAAATTTTAGTCTCGCAAAGGTTGACGGTACCGCCTCCTTTGCGACCGTCGTCCTCTCCGACCAACTCTTCCAAACTACCTTTGGCGCAGAAGTAAATTTTTACGGGGCGGTTGTTCGCGGCAACTTCGACTTCAGCGGGGCCCATTTCAGAAGCAAGAGTAACTTCACAGCAATCAAGATTGACGGAGACACGCGGTTCGGTGTGAATCGCTTGAAGGACAGGAATGTTCCCACGCAGTTTTGCGGGGAAGCCAACTTTTTCAATGCTCAACTCAAGAGTAACGTTGATTTCCAGGGCTGCGAGTTCGTAGAGCTCGCCAGCTTCGACCGCTGCCATATCACCGGCAATGCTTTATTCCGAAGCGTGGATCTGGGCGGCACGTTCGTATCTACCACGTTTAAGTCAGAGGCCAGGTTCTTTGCCGCAAACATCGAAGGTGATGCAGATTTTCAGGGTGCTCAATTCCAAGGACGAGCCCAGTTCAATCTGATCAAAGTCGGTAGTCGTGCCCTATTCCAAAGCATCGTTGTGGACCAACGGACGAATCGGACTCTGTTCAAGAAGGAAGCAAACTTCAACCGCGCGTTGATTCAAGGAGACGCTCAGTTCAATGGAGTTCTTTTTAAAGGGCCACTGTTTTTCGAGGGCGGAAGCATTGGGGGTCGGCTTCTTTGTGGTCCTGTTGGAAGTGAGGCCTTGCCTCGAACAGAGTTCGCAGGCGACGTGCGCTTTGTCGGCACGCGTATAGAAAGTGATGCGGAGTTTAGTGGCGCAGTCTTCAAAAAGGAAACAAAGTTCGACAGAGCGTTTATCGGCGGCGCCGCCTGGTTCAATGTTGCTGCGAAAAAGAGCACGACCAGGTCCACAGTTTTTGTTGGACCGGTGAGCTTTTACAACGCTCAAATTAAAGGCGACTGCGACTTTCGTGGCGCCAAATTCGGAAACAACACGAATTTCAGTTCAGTGACATTTGGTCGCGGCGTTCGCTTTGAGACGCTACCGGTCAAGGAATGCCTCTGTCGAACCCGCTTTCGAGGCGAAGCAAGCTTCTACAGTGCGGCAGTAAGTGGCGATCTCAATTTCAATGGCGTCCAGTTCAACAAGAAGGCAAACTTCACCCTCGTCAAGGTTGAGGGGGAAGCCCGGTTTCGGGAAGTTGCCTGGAAAAACGAAAACATCGTGGTGCGGTTCGGCGGCGAGGTGAGCTTTTTCAACGCGCATCTCGAGGCGAACTGCTACTTTGTCGGTACTCACTTTGAGGGTCGTACCGTTTTTGATCGGCTGCAAGTAGCAGGCAACCTTGTCTTCCGAACGACCACGTGTATGGGCGAGATTTTGCCCTGTTGTTTTGTAAACAAAGTCAGCTTTGTAAATGCTCACATCGATGGCGAAGCTGAGTTTCAACGCACGGTTTTTAGCGGCGAGGCCGTTTTTGACCGCGCTGAAATCGACGGCGTCGCACGCTTCGCGGGAACGGACTTTCGCGAGCGTCTGAGTCTCCGCGACGCGAAGTTTCATATCTTTTTCTTCGAAGATGACCGAGCTGTAAACGTCAAGCCACAGAATGATTCAGTTGAGGAGAGTCTCAGCGCAACACGGTTCAAGGAAGTGGACCTTCGCGGGTTTTCGTACGACTCGATGAGCACTGATTGGCGAAAGCTTTTCGCGAGGATGCATCCGTACGATCGCCAGCCATTTTCGGTGCTGGAAAAAAACTTACGCACCTCAGGCGATGATCGCGGGGCCGATGACGCGTACCTTCTCCGCCGCGAGCAGGAGCGAAGTTCCGTTCACCAACGAGTATTTAACGAGCGAAGGTTTCGCGAGTTCCCGAAGCTACTGTTCGATTGGTCGCAGTGGCTGTTTAATTATGGGGTTAGACCTTATCGTTTGCTCGTAATAGGGATCGCGATCATTGCTCTCGGAGTGTTCGTGTTCACCCGGCCACATGCCGTCAAGAAGAAGACAACAACTCCTGCCTCGGCCTCAGAAAACAGTCAATTCGACGGACTTAACGCAACTCAAGCTCTTGGTTTGAGTCTGCATTTGTTCTCACCCGTTGACATTGCATCGGGTAGCGAGTGGGAACCCACTCAGGAACTCGTTCCCTACCTCGAAAGACTCAAAGTATCTTATGCTGGTTACGCCTCGTTCCATCGCATCGCTGGTTTCATCCTTGTGCCATTGTTACTGATCGTGCTGACCGGGCTGTTGCGCCGGCAAGCGAAGCCTTGAGGTGATGAACGATCACGCGCTTGTCGCACAGAAAAAGCGTTGGCAACGACGCTTATGAACGCCGTCGCGCAACGCTTTATTCTCGAAACCGAACCCGTGTTAATTACTGTTCGGATTCTCCGCGCGGTAGAAGTAGTACTCCGCGGTGTAGGGGACTTCCTTCAGTTCGTTTGCAAATGAACCGGGCAAGGTCGGCCTGAGACCGCCGGTCGTGTTGACACGCTGAATGAAGCTGGTGTCTTTGAAAATGCCGCCGTCGCTTGTCTCTTTGCCCCTGAGCAACAACCACTCAATCGCGGTTGGGTCAGGAGTACAGCCGGTGCCTTGAACACGCTCGCCCTTCACTTTGCTTCCGCTCTTGCTTTCCCAGTGCGGGCCAACGTAGTGACTGCCTACCTCGCCGTAAAAATTCTCCTCCGCGAACAGCGAAGCGACTGGTGCAACGAAGTCCCAGGTTTGAGTGATGACGTTCCATTTGTAGACCTGGACGCCGCGAGCATAGACGTGGAATGACAATTTATTTCCCTCGGGGGCGGCTATGCTGCCGCACTGTGCCGGCAATTCCGGGCCGTTGCTGTTGTCGAGTGTAGTCGCCTGAGCCGGCCGGAGTGCGATGGTCATTATTGCGATGAGAACAAGAAGTTTAATTCTGGTGTAGCGCATGATTTCTCCTTCGAATCGTTTTCCTATACCGAAAGGTGAAGTTGCTGAAGGAGGGGTCGTATTACTGCGCCCGTGAGAAATTATTTCAGCCACCAAGAAGCACAAAAGAATTTCCTTGAGGTGTCAGCGATTGCTGACCCACGCGAGCGGCTTTTTGCGCGTTAACTCCTGAGCCTTGGAACTGAAGGGGGGCGTTCTATGCCGTTGGGGTTTCGGAGGGTGCTCGCTTTATCGATCTTCAACTTGAGCCTCATCTCTCAAGCGTTGGCGCAATCGCAAGTTGAAAATTCACCTGCTGCTCCGGAGGTAAAGGATTTCGCCGTGGCTTTGGTACGAGTCAAATCCGTCCAGGAGCAGGAGCAGTTGTTGACGCAGAAGGAGTCAACCAGCGCCTCGTTACTCGCGGCGCTGAAAGCTCTGTCCGACCCGTTGGTTCAGAAAGGCGATCTGAACGAGGCATTACGAATCTCTCGTCTCGCGGTGCGTGTTGCGGAGAAATCCGGAGATCGTATGCAACTCGCTTTGGCGCTCTATGAAGTCGGCGCCATCCAAGCACGCCGCATCCCTCCCGAACAAGCGCTTGATTATCTCGAAAAGAGTCTCGCGATCTTCGAAGAACTTGGCGCGAAGAGAGAGCAGGCACGCACGCTGCTTTACATGGCGACTGCTTACGACAACGAGCGACGACGAGACGTCGCAATCAAGACTGCTGACAAGGCGCTCGCCCTCAGCCGGCAACTCGGCGACAAAGAACTGACGGCCCGCATCTTCAACATCCTGGGCACGTCACACACCGAGCTCGGAAACACTGAAACGGCTTTCGAGTACTTCGAGAAAGCTCGCGTGCTCAGTGAAGAAGTAAACGACAAGTCGACGCTGACTCAAGTCTTCAACAACATCGGCCGTCTTTACACCGCGCAAGGTCGTTACGCGGAAGGACTCGACTATCTTCAGAGGAGTCTGAAGATCGCGGAGGAGATGGGAAGCGCGGGTGATCGCCGCAGTCTCGCCGGCAAGCTGCAAAGCATCGGGTTGATCTACAGACGACAGGGCCGTCTCGATCAGGCGCTTGCATACGCGCGCAAAAGTCTCACCATCTTTGAGGAGACGGATGACAAGTTCGGAGTCACAAATTTACACAACAATATCGGCGTCATTTATAAAGCCAAAGGGTCTTATGCGGAGGCGTTGGAGTGGTTTCAGAAAGCGATGCAGGGCTATCAGGCACTAAAGGTCACACCCGGCATCGCGAGATCTTTTAACAATATCGGCGACACTTACCGTCTGCAGGGACGCTACGATGAAGCGCTGGAAAACCTGCAGCAGGGACTTCGCTTGCGAGAGCAGATGGGCGATCGCGGCGGAGTATCGCTCTCGTTGAATAACCTTGGACGACTGTATCAGG
>DASSEB010000034.1:0-17956 GCA_035696765.1 Pyrinomonadaceae bacterium
CAGGGTGATCGACTGTCGATCCACCGCTTCACGCCCTTCGCTCGGCACTGAGACTTTGGCCCATACGGCATCGTATCCGCCGTTGGGGTGATTGCCGACGCAAACGATCGCCACGTCAGACTCCCGCGCCGCTTTAACTGCCGCATCTCCGTCGTTGTTCGCTGCGTAGTTCACCTTCACCGCCTGTCCCGCCGCGGTCCTGATTCCCTCGAGTGGCGAGATCGCATATGGCGGCGTGCCGCTGTACCAGTCGAGCAGGACTTCGTTCGCGCGCGGTCCGATAACGGCAATCGACTTTAAAGACCTTCTATTAAGCGGCAATGTGCCCGCGGAGTTTTTCAGTAATACGATCGACTCCTGTGTCGCGCGCAACGCCAGTGCCTTGTGTCTCTGGGAAAGCCAGGGATCATTTGGGTCCTTTCCGATCGATGAGTAGGGCACGCGCTCGGGCGGATCCAACAGACCCAGCCGGATCATGACGCGGAAGTTGCCTCGCAGCGCGCGATCGATGTCAGCTTCGGTGAGCAAGCCTTTCTGCAACGCGCCGCGCACTGCGTCGCGGTAGTTATCAAGGAACTGGCCGATACCCGCTTTGATAGATTCCGCGGCCGCCGTTTCGAAGTCCTTGCAATATTTGTGGGCGGTAACGAGATTGCGCATCGCACCGGCGTCAGTACAAATAATTCCGTCCTGGCCCCACTGCTCGCGCGTGATCTTTTGCAGCACGGGATTAACAGTCATGGGAACGCCATTCATCGCGTTGTAAGACGCCATGAATGCGCGTGAGCCGCCTTCAGTTACGCCCATACGAAACGGCACGGAGTAGTACTCCTGAAACAGCCGTTCGTCAAAATCGGAACTCGATTTGTCGCGATCGTTCTCGTTACTGTTGGCGAGAAAGTGCTTCATCAGCGCGGCCGCCTGCCAGTACCTGGGATCGTTGCCCTGCAAACCTTTCGTGAATGAGACGACGAGCGTTCCGTTCAGGAATGCGTCTTCGCCATAGCACTCTTCAGTCCTGCCCCAACGCGGATCGCGCCCGAGATCGGCATTCGGCGATCTGATAACAATGCCACCCTGGTGATACTTCGCACTCTGAAACACGTATCGCGCTTCGTAACCTTCGACCGAGCCAACCTCGTGCAACAAATCCTTGTCCCACGTTTGTCCGAGTCCGATGCCCTGTGGAAACGTCGTCGTGGGTATGATCAACGGCCGGCCCCACTTCCCTGGCCCACCCTGCGTCAGACCGTGAATACCTTCAACGTGGCCGCTTGCCTTGATACCGAGACGCGGCACGCTCGGATTCGTATCAAGACATTCGATCTTCTCGTCGAGCGTCATCAACGAAAGGATATTGTCGATGCGCTTTTCGAGCGGCAGGTCAGGGTTTTGAAAAGGATATTCTGGAGGCGGTAGTGGATGAGTGGAAAGAAACGTTAGCAGACAGATGAACAGGATCATGCAGCGCGGCAAAGTCATCGTTATTGTCCGCCCTCGACGATCTTAATGTATTTGCGAAGCGGCGGATTCGTAATCTTATCGACTCGCCCACTGGGCCACTTTATTTCAATGCTGTCGATTTTGGTCGCGGTGCCGATGCCGAGGATCTCGCGTGGGTCATGCGACGAAAGATAACTGCCACCCGCCGTTTTGAGGCGCCGGTATTTAACGCCGCCGGCTTCCCACGTAATGATCGCGCCCGCCGCGGCAGGGTTGCTGCGAGTGGCGACGAGTTGCAGACCGGCCCAGTTGTTGCGATTGCCACCTTCGTTTCGGAGGAGGATCGGAGCAGCGCCGTTATTGATGATCAGCACGTCGAGGTCGCCGTCGTTATCATAATCGCCAACGGACAAACCGCGTGCGGGAAAATCTTTGCTGAACACGGGTCCGGAAACCGTACTGACGTTCTTGAACTGACCGTTCACGTTCTCAAACATCAACAGCGGCTCCTTGTATTTAACCTTGAGCGACTGAATCTCAACCATGTCGTCAGGATGGCCATTCGCCAGAATGAGATCGGGATCGCCGTCGTTGTCGTAATCAAAGAACCGCAAGCCCCAGCCGCTGAGCAAACGCGTCGCTTGTCCGATCTCGCCGGGCTTGTCGATGAAGGTCAGGTCTTTCTGGTTTTGATAGAGGCTGAAGAGTTCCTGATCGATGTTCGCGACGAACAGATCCTGCCAACCGTCATTATCGAAGTCGGCGGCATCGACGCCCATGCCCGAGCGCGGCGCGCCGGAATCGCTGTAAGCCACGCCGGCCATCAGGCCAACCTCTTCAAACTTTCCTTTGCCCTTGTTTACGAACAGAAAGTTGGGCAGGGTGTCGTTTGCCACGAAGAGATCCATCAGGCCATCGTTGTTGACATCAGTGGCAACTGCGCCAAATGACTTTCCCTGTGCTGCGGCGATCCCCGACTCCTTGCTTACGTCGAGAAACTTGCCGCCGCCGTCGTTGTGAAAGAGGTAACTGGATCGCGGCTTGAACACGCGCGGAACACAATAATAGCGACGGCCGATGCGATTGTCGCCGCAGAAGATCGTGCCCGTGCCGCTGTACTGCACGAAACTGGAGACGAAGAGATCGAGCTTGTTGTCGTTGTCGTAATCAAACCAGGTGGCGTTGGTGGACCAGTTTGGCGCGGCGACGCCGGCTTTGTCAGTAACGTTCGTGAAAGTGCCGTTGCCGTTGTTGTGGAAGAGAACGTTGGCGCCGTAGTTCGTCACGTAAAGATCCTGGTGACCATCCCCGTCAAAATCGGCAGCCGCGGCGCCCATGCCGAAATCGCCCATCTGTCCGCAGCCGACACCGGCCTTGTCAGTGACGTCGGTGAAAGTGCCGTCGCCGTTGTTATGGTACAGAGCGTTCTTGATCGGCGTCTTGGGAGTGTAGAAGTCTGATGGGCCACTATTCACCAGGTAAATGTCCATCCAGCCGTCGTTGTCGTAATCGAAAAAGAGGCCGCCACCACCGCAGGTCTCGGGCAGATGACGCATTTCCGAGCGTCCGTTGTCATGAACCCACGTAATCTTGCTCTGACTCGGCGGCACTTCCACGAAGGTGACGGGCGTGGCGGCAGCAGGACTGGTGGGGTTCGAAAGTTCTGCACGGGGCTGCAACAAACCACCTGCAATCAACGCGACGACTGTCACAAAAGAAAAGTACTTCATCTGTTCAATTGGGGAACGGCGCTCCGGGTTTTACAACGCGGATGTAATGGTCAGTGAACTTGAAGTGAGCTGTCTTGACTTCGATCTTCGGCATGTGACACGACGTGCAATCTTTATCGGCGACGGGACAACTGGTCGTGGCGCCGGCTTTCGCCGGCTTACCTTTCAATGAATGACAGGCAAGGCATTTGTTGTCGTAGTGAGTCGCGTCCTCTTTGAGAGGCTCATGCGGATTGTGACAAGCGGTGCAGCTTATATTCCGATCGCCTGAGTAGCACTTGCTGAGAAAAATTCTATAAGGCTGGAAACGAACGTTGTTGAGCTCCATATTCTGGAGCGCCGCGAACTCAGACGTGCCGCGATGGCACGAAGCGCAAAACTGTTGCGTCAGCTCATCTCCGTTTAACCGGCCGGGGTTGAAAATAAACGTCGCGCCGCTTTCGCCTGCCTTGATTTTCGCCACGTGCTCGCCGCCTGGTCCATGACACGCCTGGCAACGGATTCCGTGCACAAACGTATCGAGCTGTAGTTGCGAACCGCTCAGGGCTGCGGTTGCGTGGCAGCTAAAACAACTCGAGACTTCATTCGCCGTTAATAAACGGCCAACAGCCGCCTCTAGTGAGAGCGGAGCCGTCCTCGCCGCGCCGGTTGTAAAGTCCAGGCTCTTAAGCTCGTTATAGAAACTGACGAGACTTTCGTAGAACTTTCCGTCACGTTCGAGCAAATAAGTCTGGCCCATGCGGCCCTGACCAAAGGCATAACGGATAGGTAGCGAGATCGTCTGTTTGCCGTCGGTGACGGAATAAGTGCTCTGCTTACCATCGCGTTTGATCTCGTACGTGTAAGGCCCAACCTTCATCGTCAGCTTCGGGTTATCACTCAAGACTTTCGAGCTGGCGATGGGTTCCATCGCCATAGCCATTCCGGTGGTAGCAAACGAGCCGAATTTCTTGTGACATTCAGCGCAGGCCTGATCGCTGAGAAAGACGGTGCCTGCGGGAACTTTTCGCGGATTCCAGGGCGGCCCGGCGGCCCTTTGCCCCCTGGCTGACCCAGGCTTGATAACGACGACTGCCGCCGCAAAGACGGTTAGGAGAACTACCAGCACCGGCAGTGAATACTGATTGCAGCCGTGACTCATGGTTTTGTCGGTGAGGGGGACTCTCCCACGTGCACACCGGGTTGCTTAGCCTGTTGCTCAGCATTCGATTTTTGAATCAGCGCTTTTTCCCGGTCACCATCCGCTTTTCGATTGAGCCGGTAGTACACAGATGCCAACAGGACACGAGCTTCAACGAAATCAGGGTGTTCTTTCAATACTCCTTCAAGCAGCGGCAGCGCGTCAGCGGGCTTACCCGCCATCGCATAAACCGCCGCCAGGTGATAGTGCGCATATTGCTCGCGGGGACGTAGCTGGACCGCGCGCTTCAGATAGGCTGCTGCTTCATCCGCGAGCTTGTCCTGGCGTAGCAAGACTCCGAGATAGAGATTGGCATCGAAATCATTTGGGTTGCTGGCCAACTCTGTCCGGAAAGCCCCTTTTGCTTTTTCCGTGTCTCCGAGGCGCATCAAAACGCGTCCATGCCACGCGTGCACTGAAGGAACTTTTGAGTTCAACGCGAGCGCGCGCTCAACCTCCTTGAGCGCCCGTTGGGCATCGTCAGCCAGCAATAAAATGGATCCCATTAACAGATGCGCTTCGGCCGAGTCGTCGTCGCGAAACACGCGATCGATGATTGCCTGCCCTTTGTCGAGCTGACTGTCGCCAATAAGTGCACTCCCGAGGAGATAGGCGACCGCGCGATTTGAAGGATCGGATTGCGCGAGTGGGGTAAGCGCCTCGATAACTTTTTTGTAATCGCCGATCTTTACCTGACAATCCGCCAGGATGATGCGGGCATTCCCTGTTTGCGGGCTGGCCGGAGCCGCCGCGATAAATTTTTCCAGTTCGGTCGCGGCTTCATTGAACCAGGCGGCCTTGTAATACGCCATCGCCAGATTGAAACGAACCGGCTGGTTAACCGGGTCGATTGCGAGCGCTTGTTTATACTGTTGGATCGCTGCTTCGTATTGGCCCAAGCCGGAGTAAGCCGCACCTAAATTGGAACGCACATCAGCGCGCGTGGGATGCGCCGCAAGGATCGCCTGGTAAGCGCGAATCGCGCCCTGCAAATCTCCGGATTCGTGCAACTGAGTAGCACGTTCAAACTCACGATCGACCGCAGCCGAGGAATCCTGTGCCGAAACTCCGGCCGCAAACAGGGCAACCGTGATAACCAGAGACACAATAACCACGGCTGCGCGCCGTCTTGCTTTAAATGCCATTACAAATCCAGGAGAGCCAAAGTTGGCGAAATTATACAATATCCAAAACAACACTCGCGGCAAATACAGTCGCAAAAAACGGTAGTGTCTTAGTTGAACCTCTTCTCTGTGCAACCTCTGTGTTCTCTGTGACTCTGTGGTTGTTGTATCTCGAGTTTCTCGACCACAGAGTCACAGAGAACACTTAGGTTGCACAGAGAATCCAAATTAAGACACCACTCAAAGAGGGTCGTTACGGCTTTGCGGGGTCCTGAGTTCTATCAGTCTCCGCAGCCTGTCGAGTATTGCGCTGGCGCTCATACTCATCCTGTAAGCGCTTGAAAGTTTCTCGCTCTTTTTGTGCGTCCTCTTTACGTCCGATGCGCGTGTAAGCTCTGGCCAGCGCAAAGTGCATTTCCGGACTCGTAGGCGCGAGGCGAACCCCCTCTTCCAGTTCTTTCACGGCGCGTTCGGTCTGGCCCAACTCCAGCAACACGCGCCCGAGCACGTTTCGCGCGGGATACATCTTTGGATCGAGCTCCACCGCCTTTTCCGCCAGGGGTAGCGCTTGGTCGTAATCGTTACGCTTGAGATATTCGAACGCCATTTGGACCATCGCTGGTTGATGCAACGGCATCAGCTCCAGCGCGCGCTGAAACTCCTTGAGCGCCGCATCCGCATCCTGACTCAGTTCAAAGACACCGAACGAGTAGTGGACATTAGGCTCGTCAGGATAGCGCGAGAGAAGCGTATCAAAAGCTTGCTTCGCCCGGTCGAAACGTCGCGCCGCCATGTTCAAGCCGGCTTGTCCAGCGAGGGCCACGAGTTCGCGCTTCTCCGGGGGAATGTCCTTCGGCAGCACCGGCATCCTCAAGATTGCCAGACCGAACGCATCGATGATCTTCGGACCCTCATTACCAACCTTGAGAAACTCTCGCAGCACTTCGTATGCGATCTCGAATTGCTGGAAGTATATGTACAGCAGAGCCGTGTGATAACGAACTACAGTTTCTAGTTCCTGATTACCACCAAGCCCGGCCGAGCGCCCGCGTTGCAGGGACACCACCGCGTGTTGGTAGTCACGGGTCTGAAATTCACAAAGTCCAAGCATGCCCCACGCTTGTCCCTTTTTCTGATCGAGCGCAACCAGGTTATTAAAAGCATCCTGTGCTTCTTGATAACGATCCTTCTCGTAATTGATCGCGCCCAGGTACCACCAACCGTCAGGCCAGTTGGGACGGATCTTCAAAGCTCTCGTGTAGAAGTCAATCGCTTCATCGAGACGGTTGGCGAGACGAGCTTCTTCGGCCCGTTTGGCGTTTTCATCAAACTGCGAGTCAGCAGTGGCGGTCGGTGGCGGAGGGGTGGTTCCTTGCGCGGCACCGGTCTTTTGTGTGGCGGCGGGTCTCCGTTTTGGCTTGGCAATCGACTGAGCGTTCGCCGTTAGCCCGCCGGCGAGCAGGACCAACACGATCGACGTTAGAACTCGGTGCGCTCTGCGTTCGTGCGCCCGTCGCATGGCGGCGGCGAGAATCGCAGCGCTAATTAAGCCTCTAAGCTGAACTGCCATTATTATTTCGGATCGAACAACGGTGCAGGCGAAGAAGTATATTATACTCTCCAGCAATCCGCATTTACGGCTCGGAGATCCCGCCATGAAGACATTTGTCGCCACCTTTTTGTCCATCGCTATGGGTATTCTGCCCTTTCGGGTCGTGCCCGCACAGCAGCCCGCGCCACCACAAACTCCCGACGACGTGATTCGAGTTCGCACAAAAGAAGTTAGGCTCGACATCGTGGTCAAGGACAAGAAGGGGCGGCTTGTGAAAGATCTTTCCGCGACTGATTTCGAAATCGCAGAAGATGGGGTCCCGCAGCAAATCCAATCATTTCGTTTTGTCAATCGTGAGGGAGCCGAGGGCAGTAGCGAGGCGAGCCCAAACGCAGCGACCACCGCAACGGCAGGGTCAAAACCCGGAACGCCGCGGACGACCCCGGGCGTAACCGCGCTGGTTTTCGACCGGCTCTCTCCTGAGGCTCGATCGCTGGCGCGGAGGGCGGGGCTGGCTTATGCGCAGGAAGGCATGACGGCGGGTGATTTTACGGGCGTTTTTCGCATTGACCAATCGCTCGTAACAGAGCAATCGTTCACTGACAATGCGGCATTGGTGAAGGAAGCCGTAGCACATGCCACGAGTGCTGCCGGATCGACGTACGCATCGGGCGCGCAACGGGGTCGGGATATTGCTGACCAGAGCGCTGGACTTGACCGGGAGATTGATACAGCCTCTTCGACTGCCGCAAGCGCCGGCGCGAGTCGGGATTCCGCAGCTGCCTCCGCGGCCGGAAGTGCTGCCGGACAGGCCGCGGCCGCGCAACAATTCCTGCAAATGGAAGCAAACATGATTCAGCAGTACGAGACGCTGGAACGTGACCAGCAGGGGTTCGCCACAATCAACGGGCTGCTTGCGGTCATTAATCCGATGCGTAATCTTCCGGGTCGAAAAACCATCGTTTTCTTCTCCGAGGGAATCGCGCTGCCACCTTCAGTCCAAACTAAATTTCCCGCAGTGATCAGCGCGGCGAACCGCGCGAACGTCAGCATTTACACGATCGACGCGGCGGGCTTGCGCACGGACAGCGGCGTTGGCGACGCCGCGCGCGAACTCAACCAAATCGTCTCACAACGTATGGCGCAACAGGCCCGGGGAAACGATCGCGGCATCAGTGGACCCGCCATGAAGTCGCTGGAGAGGAACGAAGATCTGCTCCGGTTTGATCCGCGCGGGGCTTTGGGCGAACTCGCCGATGAAACGGGTGGTTTCCTGATTCACGACACGAATAACCTCACAAACGGCCTGCGGCGCATCAGCGATGACATGCACGGCTATTACTTCGTGACCTACATTCCAAAGAACGAGGATTACGACGGCCGCTTTCGGCACATCAACGTCAAGCTCAACAAGCCTAACGTTGACGTGCAAACGCGCAAAGGCTACTACGCCGTCGAGGCGGTAACCGACTTACCGGTCCTCGATTACGAAGCGCCCGCGATCGCGGCTGCGAGAAATGCCCGTGCTGAAGCCAACGCTTTTCCGTTTCGCGGCGCTGCGTTGACTTTCCCGGCAATGGCGCGCCCCGGACTGACGCTCGTTCTCGCCGAGGCGCCGATGTCCGCCTTCAATTTTGCGACCTCGGCTGACAAGAAAACCTACGCCACCGATTTTTCTATTGTGGCGCTCGTCAAGGACGGGTCAAACAAGGTAGTTCAGAAGCTGAGTCAACATTATTCGTTGAGTGGTCCCATCGACCAACGCGATTCAGCTCGTACGGGAGATCTCCTCTTCTATCGCGAGACGCAACTACAACCCGGCAACTATCGCGTGGACCTGATTGCCTACGACGAGTTAACGAAGAAGACCAGCGTGAACAGCGGCTCACTTGAGGTGACGGCAATTGATGAAACAAAGCCGCGGCTGAGCAGCGTGACGCTTTTAAAACGCGCCGAACGCCTAAACCCGGAAGAGCAGAAAAAGGACCATCCGTTTCATTTCGGTGAGTTGCTTGTTTACCCCAACCTTGGTGAACCGATCTCGAAAACGCAAGCTAAGCAACTGGCTTTCTTTGTTACCGCGGCGCCACCTAAAGGCTCCGCTGCGAACATGGCGCTGACATTCGCCGTAGTGCAAAACAGCCGCACTATCGGACGTTCCACAAATCCTCTACCCGCGCCCGACGAGCGGGGTCAAATCAAGTATGCAAGCACTTTCTCGCTAGCGGACTTTCAGCCGGGCAACTATGAATTGCGCGTCACGGTGACTGATGGCAAGAACAGTGTGAGTCGTAGCACCGCTTTCACCCTAACACCCTAAACGGAATTGATCTTCGACTACGTCAGGGTTGAGAGCGAATCTGTTTTTCCAGTTGTTTGGCATCCGCCGCGTATTCACCTTTTGGCGCTTCATCGAGGTAGGCGTGTAGCGAGCGCAAGGCCTCATTCTTGTCACCACGCGCGAGATAGATGCGGGCGAGGTGATATTGCGCGGCTACACATTGAGGGCCGCCCATCACCAACGCTTTCGTCAGCTCCCTTTCGGCGTTCCCGGGGTCGCCGCTCTCCAGTAAGGCAAAACCGAGCCAAAGACGTGCGACTGGACGTGTGCTGTCGATGACGATCGACTTGTTCAATTCGCTGATCGCGTCTGCGTAAGCCTTCCGCTCGATGCGAACCAGTCCGAGATTAAATTGTGCGTTGAAGTTTTTCGGGTCCTTCTCGAGCACGGTTTGAAAATGCTTCTCAGCTTCGTCGATTCGTTTCAGCTTAAGATACTGGGCGCCCAGGTCGTTTCGTGCTGCCAGGTACTCGGGATAGATCGATAACGCCGTCTCAAACCGCGAGGCGGCGGTATTCACGTCGCCCTTCGCTACCGACTTTAAACCGAGTTCATATTGTTTCTTAGCGGCCGCGGGAACTGCTTGACGCAACTCCGCAACCGAAACGACTCGCGCGGCCGTATAGGCGAGTGGCAACCCCTTTTCATTCAACTGAATCGTCACCTGCATAACGATCCCGCGTCCCAGTCCCACTTGCTTGACGGCCGGCTCGAACTCATCTCCCACAGCACCTGCTTCAACGTAATAAGAGCCTTCGGGAAGATTGTCGAACCTGAATTCGCCATGCTTATTGGTATAGCGAGTGGAGATGATCATCTGAGTGTTCCGCAGCGTGATGCGGATGGACCGTTCGGCGGAAAACCCTGAAGGCAGCGTTACGCGCCCTTCGATAACGGCGTTGTTCGTGTCGGCGCGTTTGATGCGGTCAGCATCGACCTGGGCAGCGGCGATAGCGCTTCCGAAGACAAGGAAAACAAGGATGCCAACGCACCGCGGCACATTCATGTTCATGGCAACTCCTTTAAACGCAAACGGCGCGAGCAGTGTACATCCGCTCGCGCCGTTTGGTCAGTGCCCGCTGGCTGGTGCTAAAAGTAGAACTTCAACGCGAACTCCACGATGCGACGGCCGCGTTTATTGGTGATCTTGCCAAAGTTATCGATCGTCGACTGCGTGTATCCGTAACCCTTCGAGGGATCGCATACATTGGCTCGAATTCCACCACTTCCGTTCGGGGCGGAACCCGGGCAAGTGCCGCTCTCGCTGATCGGCATATTCGGGTCGCCATTAACGTGGCGATCCAGCGAGTAAGTATTTAGAACGAGGTAGATGTCGCTGATTGCGGGATTAGCGACATCGTACCTGGTTGGGTACGCCTGATTGAACACGTTGAAGAAACCGGCGCGGAACTGGAGCTTCTTCGACTCACTAAAGTTCAAGTTCTTGAAGAACGAGACATCGAAGTTACTGCGCGCCGCCGTCCGCAGATAGAACGGGGGCTGCGAAGGCCCGCTTTGACCAAAGGCCGGAATCGACAAGGCGCTCAGGTCGAACACCTTCGTACCGACGCTGTTATTGCTGACCGAGGGATTGCGATTGTAGACCGGTGTGATGGCGCCGACGCTTTGGCCCTGCACGTTGAAAGCATCAGAACCATACCAGGCCACGGCCGCGCTCGCAGCAGCCAGGTCTCCGCTGAATCTCAAGCGGATCGGAGTACCACTTTGGAAAGTGGTAATACCCGACATCTGCCAGCCATTCAGCACGCCACGCGTGAATAGGTTGTCCAAACCTCCGCGCGCCAATTTGGGCAACGAGTAGTTGTACGAGAGATTAAAAACGTGCGTTCGATCAAAAGGCAGGATGCCCCAACTTCTGCCGCGCGTGTCGATCGGGTCGGCCCACGCCGAACCGTCGGTCTCGTTAGTGGCAACGGTTCCCAATGCCTTCGAGAACGTGTAGGTCGCGAAGTATTGCAAGTTCCTGCCGGACTGATGGCTCAAGGTGACCTGTAGCGAATGGTAGCTGGACGTGCCGGTGAACTGGTAAACGCCCACAGTGTTGTATGCCTGGAACGGTCGGAATTGCTTCAGCAACGCCGTATCAAGCGCCGCAGCCGCGCGATTGATTGGGATCGATAGATCAGACGGATTGGCGCTGCCCGGAGCGAGAACTCCGTGCGTCAACGTTCCCAGCGGGATGATGTTGATATTGCGCTGCTGAGGCAGGTGCCTCCCCTGCGTGCCGACGTAGGCGGCAGTCAGGATGTTATTACCGGGCAGTCGTTTCTAGATTGTCAAACTCACGTTGGCAGTTCGCGGGAGATCGTTTGAACTGACGTCGCGCGAGTTGATGTTGACGTTCGTGATCGACGAGAACGGATCGATCAGGTGCAGGTTACTGAAACTGAGTCCATCGGAACCATTGACCGAGTTCCACGGCGTGTCGACGATCGCGCTGTATGTGTTAGGCATCTGGCCACTCGAATAGTAGTCGTAGTTGCCTTGCACGCGATTGAAGAAGACGCCGGCGCCGGCACGGATTACCCAATCGCCCTTACCACCGATGTCCCATGCGACGTTCAGGCGCGGCATCCAGGCGAGTGACGGATTGTCCAGGACCCCCTTCGGAATGTCATTGCGGGCGGCGAGCTGGAACCCATTGGGTCGGGTCTTGTCGCCGTTGATGAAGATTCCCTGATTCGGATTGTACGTGCTTGGATTAAACAGCACGCCGAGTCCCTGGCGTTCATAATTCTGCGGGAAGTAACCAAGGCGCAGTCCGTATTCCAGAGTGACGTTCGGCTTTACTTTCCAACTGTCTTGTCCGTAGACCTCGTAGTTGTAGAAACGGAAACTATCGGCCGGACGATCGGTCGCCTGCTGGAATTCGACCGGTCTGCCAACATACAGATCGCCGAAGTTGTTGCCGGTGGCATTCGTCTGGCCCCACTGGCCCAACGTGATGTAAGTGTCGTGGTTCGATTGCTGGTTCTTGTTTCCTTGCTCGATAACGCCGCCAAACTTCAGCGTGTGGCTGTTGTAGACCTTCGACAAGTTGTCTGAAACCGAGAAGCTGCTGTAAGGCGAAGAGATCGGAAAGCCGTATGCGGTCAGCAGTTCCGCGGACCAGTTATCGATAACGCCGATCGGAACGTAGGGGTTTTTTCCAGCGAAAAACCCGACTTTCTGCGTTAGACCCAACCCTTCATAGCTCACCTTGTCGGGCTCCGCATAATTGTAATAAAGATTCAACTTGCTTCCCGCAAAGAGAACTTCGTTTGTCATCGTTGGATTGATGACGTTCGTAAGGTTTACGGCGACGGATTTACCAGTGTTGTAGCTCGTCAGCTTTCCGGGAATCTCATAAGTCGCGGAATCCCACCAGAGACCGCGCGGGAATCCCTGTGTTTCGTACTCGCGCGCGAGCCTGACCCACAGCTTGGTGTTGTCGCTAACGGAGTAGTCGAGACGCAACGTCTCCTGGTTTCGGTCGTTGGGTCTTAACACGCTGTAGATGTAGTTGTGACCGGCCGCGTCGCTGTAGTTAGGCACCGGATAAAGATTCACCAGGGCCGCGCCAAGTGGATCCTTGCACGGCAGCAGGTTGCCGCCGGGAGCTAAGTCGCCGTTCCCGCCATCACCGGTGACGCCGCCCACCGTACAACCGGCCGGCACGTGTATGCCGGAAATTTCACTGAAATCACCCGCGCGTTGTTTGAGCGTCGGCACGAAACCGGGGAACGAACCCTCATCTACTCGCTGGTAGTAGTATTCGTAACCGAAAAAGAAAAACAGCTTGTCGCGGTTCTTGTTGAAGTTGGTGCCGGGGAAGATGATCGGTCCACCGACGTTGAAGCCGGGATAGTTGTATTGGCTCTTGGGCCGCGGAATGATCGGATTGGCAACGGTGTTTGACCGGTCGTTCGCCTGAAAACGCCAGTGGCGCATGTAATCGTAAAGCGTCCCGTGAAACTGACTACTGCCGCCTTTAGTGGTGGCGTTGATCTGAACTGCGCTGGTTCCATGCTCCGCAGCGTAGTTGCTGGTCTGGATTCTGACTTCCTGGACCATGTCGGGATTGGCGGTGATGACCGTGCCGTTGTTCGCGCCGAAGTCAATCATGCGCGCTCCGTCAACCGTCACATTGTTCTGTTCACCGCGCAGACCATTCACGTGATATTGCGCATTGGCGTTGGCCCCGCCACCGAAGGAAACGCTTTCGAGCGAGGTGTTGTCAGGCGCGACGACACCCGGAAGCGTGCGCAACAATTCAAGTGCGCTGCGGCTGACGATCGAGAGGTTATCGATCTGCTGCGCGGAGATGGTGTTCTCTCTCGCGCCAGTTTCCGTTTGGAGTTGATCGACAGCCCCGCCGCCGGTGATCGTCACAGTCTCTGAAGGCTGACCTAACTCGAGCGAGACGTCGATGCCGCGTGCGCTGTTGGCCTCCAGCACGACCTTCGATTGGTTAAGTGCCTTGAACCCCTGTGCCTCTACTCGAAGCGTGTAAGTGGCCGGTGCGACGGCGGTGAAGACATACAACCCTTCGCTGTTGGTTGTTGTCTTGCGCTCGTCCTTGGTCCGCTCGTTTATGAGCACCACGCTCGCATCGGGGACGACGGCACCGGCGGGATCTTTAACGGTTCCGCGCAAGGTCGCACCGCCGGCGGTCTGCGCAACGGCGGCTGGCGCACCTGCAAGCACCGTTAGAGAAAAAGCGAAAATTGAAACGATTAGCGTCGCATAGAGCCTGCGCAGGGTTGGTAGAGTCATATCCCCTCCGTTGGAGCGAAAAATCCGGGACCTCACGCTTCAGGATAAAAAATAGCTACTTTCGAAAATGCGACTAAACTGAGCAATAATAAAGAACATTCGCGAACTCGGGAACGAAGCTCGCGAGTACAGGACAGCAGGGGTTGCCGGTTCACTTCAATTCGAATTCAGAACCAAGGGGTTTGTTGTACGACCGGGCAAAAGCCTTAGTACTACCACTGAGCTCTGTTGTCAAGAATTTTTTATGCGCTGCTAAGTTTTCTTTAATGCTGCCAGGTAGAGCGAGCAAAGTTCCCGGTCGCGGTTCCGCTCAGCAATGACAATGCCGCAAGCATGCCTGACCACCTGTAAACCACTGCCGCCTCGAAAACCGACCAATGTGACCAACACAGCGGTGTCCAAAGCCGCGCATCTCCAAATTTCGGAATGAAAATTTTGGTCTGATACAAAATTCTGAATCCCTACGCCGGAACCACCGAGGCAAATTTGCGGGCCAGCACGAGGCTGAGGGCACCCATTAAACGCGTGTCTTCGCCGAGCGTCGAAGGCAATACCGGCGCGGACACCAGGTCGCTACAGATCGTATTGGCGGCCAGCGTGCTGCGCAGTTCGTCAGCAATCAACGGCCACGCGCGCGCGATATCACCCGCGAGAATCACGGCTTCCGGACTCAAACCTTTTGTCAGGTTCGCAATCCCCAAACCGAGATAATGCGCGGTTTCGACCAGCGCCACTCTCGCCGCCTCCTCTTTCGCAAACGCTTTGTCGATCAGTTTGCCGAAAGTGAGATCGGAATCGGCCTCGCCGCCGCGCTGCTTCTTGTAACGCGCGAGGGCCGCACGCTCGGACGCAAACGCTTCCCAACACTCGTCACTGCCTGCCGCACAAACCACGGGAGCGCCCTTGCCGATCGTCATGTGACCAAACTCGCCCGCCGCGCCCGCCACTCCCTGATACACCTGGCCGTCAAAAATGATGCCTGTGCCCAATCCTTCATGGACCAGCACCAGAATGAAGTCGCGCACATCGCGAATCTCAGGCCGGCCAAGCGACAATTCGGCCAGCGCAGCGGCGTTCGCGTCGTTGTCCACGATCACCGGCAAACCGGTAACCTTCCTGAGATCCGAAGCAAGCGGCCAGTTGCGCCATTTAAAATGCGGAATGAACAGGGCACGCCGCTTTCCGGGTCAACCACACCCGGAATACTCACCCCGATACCCTCGATGTTCGTGTTGCTGCGGATGAACCTTTGGACCGCTGAAATTAACCGCCCGAACGTAATCGTCACGTCCGGATCGGTATCGAAAGTTTCTCGTTCGACGACTCGGCCGACGAGGTCGGCAACTGCGACGGTCGTTTGCGCAGTACTCACGTCAATGCCGATTGCCGTGCAACCCGCGGCTCGCAAGCGCAGCAGCGTCGGCGGCCGGCCGCCGGTCGATTCGCCTTCAACCTCGTAGATCAGTCCACGGGTCTTCAGTTCGTCGACGATCAGCGACACAGTCGAACGCTGCAACGCAGTCTCGTGAGAAATGCTGGCGCGTGAGATCGGCTCCTTCTCACGAATGTAGTTGAGCACGATTTGACGATTGATATAGCGAATCGTGTCTGCGCGCGCGACATTAGCTTTTTTTAGATTTATGCGTCGCAACGTTTCGCTCATGATGTGACTGCTGGTCAACGTGCGTTCAGGACGACGGAAGCGGGTGTCAGATTGCCGGCCGTAGCTTTTAAAACGATTTGTCCGGATCTGCGTTTCGCTTGAACGATCGCCATCGCCATTCCATGAAATGCCTTGCGCTGACTCGCTTTGAACGATTCGTGACTGATTTGGTTGCCGTTGTCGACACCCGCAATCCGCCCTGGCCCGGTTACGTAAAACTTTATGAGGTTATCAGCCGCCGGCACAACTGTGCCGTCTTTATCTACCACTTTCACCGTCACGAATGAAAGGTCCGTGCCGTCGGCTTTAATGGTCCGCCGGTCCGGCACCAGAACGATCCTGGCCGGCGCTTCCGCAGTTCGCACTTCTCTGGTCAGCACAACCTGACCATTCTTTCGCGAAACCGCCTTCAACACGCCCGGCTCAAACGGCAGCCGCCAGAAAACCTTCACCTCATCACCCTGCTTACGTTTCGTTCCTTGCGAACGCCCGTTCAGAAACAACTCGACTTCATCAGCATTGAAATATGCCACTACGTCAACCTGCTGGCCCTGTTTCCAATTCCAGTGGGGGAACAGGTGCAACACCGGCTTGCTGGTCCATTCGCTTTGATACATGTAATAGGTATCTTTCGGAAAACCCGCGAGATCGATGATCCCGAAATACGAACTGATAGCCGGCCACGGATAGGGCGTCGGTTCGCCGATGTAATCCCAACCGGTCCAGATGAACATACCCGAGAAGAAGTCGTGCTGCTTGACGATCTTCCAGGTTTCTTCGTGCGTCGAGCCCCATGGCGCGCTGCAATTGTCGTAAGCGGAACACGAGTAATCAGGGTTTCCATCCTTGAACACTTCGTCCCAACGTCTGGGCCAGCGACGAATCTGGTCCGACGGCAGATCGTAACTGCCGCGCGTGGCCAGAGCCGATGTTGTTTCGGTGCCGATGATCGGCCGGCCGGGAAACACTTTGGGCAATTGCGGGATCTTGTTGTGGTCGTAATTCGTGCCGACGAGATCGAGAGCGCCTTCAGTGAGAACCTTGTTGTCGCGGCTCACGCCGTTGCAGGCGGATGTAACCGGGCGTGTGCGATCGAGATGGCGAACGATATCCAACAGTTCCCGGCTGATCGTTCCGCCCGCCGGATTATTGTTCCACTGCTCCATCACTTCATTTCCAATGCTCCAGATGAACACACTGGGATGATTGCGATCGCGCAGCACCATGTCTTCGAGATCACGCTTGTGCCACTCGTCCCAATCGAGGTGGTAGTCGTATTTCGTTTTCTCGATCTTCCACATATCGAACGCCTCATCCATGACGATGAAGCCCAGACGGTCGGCGAGTTCGAGCAGTTCCGGCGCGGGCGGATTATGCGAAGTGCGGAGACCGTTCACACCCATGCTTTTCAAGATCTCCAACTGCCGCTCGATTGCGCGCGTGTTCACGGCGGTACCGAGTGAGCCGAGGTCGTGATGATTGCAGGTGCCGCGGATCTTGACTGGCTTGCCATTGAGAAAAAACCCCTTCTCAACGTCGAAACGAAATGTGCGAATGCCTAGTGGAGTCTCGTAGCGATCGACAATTCTGCTGCCGTGTTGCACTTGCGAGATCACCTTGTAAAGATACGGACGCTCGTCTGACCAAACCATCGGGGCGGAAACTTTTAACGTCTGACTCGCCTCTGCATGCAAGCCTCTTTCGGCCACATTTGTTTCGATCGCGCGCGCGACTGCCCTGCCGCTCGCATCCTGAATGATCGTGATCAGGGTAACCGGAGCCGCACTATTCGAACCGTTGCTCACTTTCGTCTTGATTACGACAGTCGCCGATTGTTCGTTGACTTCCGGCGTCGTGACATACGTGCCCCAGTGTTCGACGTGAACCGGATCGAGCGTCGTCAACCAGACGTTGCGATAAATACCGGAACCCGAATACCAGCGTGAATTGGGCTGTTGCGAGTTATCGACTTTGACCGCGATCACGTTCCGTTTCGCGCCATAAACCAGATACGGCGTCAGTTCATACTCAAATGTGCTGTAGCCGTACGGACGCTTACCGAGATAATGACCATTGATCCAAACCTCGCTGTTGCGATAGACGCCGTCAAACTCGATGAAGATCAGCTTCCCTTTAGCAGTTGTGGG
>DASSEB010000035.1:0-5684 GCA_035696765.1 Pyrinomonadaceae bacterium
TCGATCCGCTGCTTTCTGCCGTGATTGCCGAGGACCGCCGGTCGCGCTCGGTCGGCGGGCAACGCCAGCACCGCAGGCGCGTCTGCCAATTGATCTCGCCAGTACTGAAGCTGCTCCTCCAGCACCGGTCCACTCAGCCACTCTCTTTGCCAAAGCGCGAAGTCGGCATACTGGATTGGCAACTCCTGCAGCACGGCCGGCTTGCCCTTGACGTACCCGTCATACAAGGTCGACAACTCTCGCAAGATGATCCCCATGGACCATCGATCACTCACGATGTGATGCATGGTCACCAGCAACACATGTTCTTCGACGCCCAACCGCACCACGCTTGCTCGCAGCAACGGTCCGCGCGTTAGATCGAATGGCTGTTCTGCCTCTGCAATCGCGAATCGTCGCAGCTCAGTCTCCGGCTCGGCCGAATTACATAAATCTTCGACGACCAATTTGAGAGTGAGATTGCCGGCGATGTTCTGTCGTGGCCAGCCATCGACGAGGCTGAACGTTGTTCGCAGCACCTCATGACGAGCGATGACGTCGTTGAAGCTGCGTTCGAGAGCGGCGAGATCGAGCGGACCAGTGAGACGTACCAAACGCCGGACGTTATAGGTTGCGTCGCCAGGCTCTAACTGATCGATAAACCAGAGTCGCTCCTGAGCGAACGAGAGCGGGAGATCGGAGTTGCGCGGGCGCGGTGTGATTGCAGGAGAATTGATCCGGTGGGCGTTGTCTGAGGCAGATCTCCGGCGCAGCTTCAGCATCAGCAGCGCCTGTTGCTCCGGAGTCAGGTCCGCGAACTTATCCAAACTGTTCATAAAGATTTTTATCAGGCGAGTCGTTAGACAGGATTCCGCTGTCTAACGCGTTTCATCGTCGAGTTGGGCTCTCACTTCATTCGGCGATAATTGTTTTACTTCGGCCAGCAAGCGAGACAACTCCATCGCGTCTTCCTGTTCGAACTGCCGGGCGAGGATCAATTTCGATAACTCGGCGATCGTCGGCGTGGTAAACAGCGCCCGCAAAGACAATTCCACTTGAAAGTCCTGGCGGATGCGCGAAGCGAGTTGTGTCAGCAGGATCGAGTGGCCTCCGAGTTCGAAGAAGTTATCGTGGATGCCGACCTGCTTAACCGGAAGTAACCTGCTCCAAGCTGCCGCCAGTCCTTCTTCAATGAAGTTGCGAGGCGCGACAAATTCAGCGTCCAACACCGGTCGTTCGGAATCCGCCGCGGGTAGTGATTTGCGATCCACTTTTCCATTCGCTGTCAACGGCAGCGACGGTAACTTCACAAACGCACTCGGCGCCATGTACTCCGGCAAGCGCTCTTTCACGTACCGCCGCAACTCGCTCACCGACACATCTGCTTCGCTCACGACGTAAGCAACGAGTTGCGCTGCTCCTTCTTTTGTTTCGGGCAACACCACCGCGCAATCGCGCACCGACTCGTGCGCATTCAACACTGCTTCGATCTCGCCCAACTCCACGCGATAGCCGCGCACCTTCACCTGCTCGTCACGCCGTCCGACATATTCCAACTCTCCATTCTCGCGATAACGCGCGAGATCACCCGTGCGGTACAACCGCTCGCCGCCGCGCCGGCTGTGCGGATGCGGCACAAACCTTTCTGCCGTCTGCTCCGCACGACCGAGATAGCCACGCGCCACGCCTGCCCCGCCGATGTACAACTCGCCCGTGATCCCGACTCCGACTGGTTCGAGCCGCTCGTCGAGCACATACACTTCCACATTGCTCAGCGGCCGTCCGATCCCGACCTCGCGTCGCCCGTCCCAATCTGCAACGTCACTCTCAGTGGCTACGACAGTTGCTTCAGTTGGGCCATACGTGTTTACCAGCCGCACGCCTTGACGTGCCTCATCCTTCCACTGCCGCACTCGCTCGCGCTGTGCCTTTTCTCCGCCGATGATTACGAGCCGGACACTCGCTCCTAAATCTTTGCTTGCACCGCTGGCCACCACCTCGTGCCAGTAAGCCGTCGGTAAGTCGAGCACCGTCACGCCCTGCTGCTCACACTGCCGCAGGAACCCTTCAGGCGTGCTCAACATTTCCTCGCTGCGCAACACCAAACACGCGCCACGCAGCAGAGTCGGATAGATCTCTTCGGCGCTGGTGTCGAAACTAATTGATGCAAACTGCAAAACGCGATCGTTGGGAGAAATCTGATAAAGCTGGGCCATGGTGGTCGCGAAGTTGGTGAGCGATGAATGCCGAATCATCACGGCTTTGGGTACGCCGGTTGACCCTGACGTGTAGATCAGATAGGCGAGATTCTCACCACTCACTTGTACGGGCGCGTTGTCCGCACTCAACTCTCCGTGCAACGTGTCAACACACAGGACCTCGACTCCACTCTCAGCAAACTGTCCGGCCAGCCGTTGCTCGGTGAGCAACACTCTCACTCCGGCATCTTCAATCATGTATCGCAGTCGCTCGCGCGGATAACTCACATCAAGCGGTACGTACGCGCCGCCCGCTTTCAGTATTCCAAGCAAGCCGGCCACCATCGCCGACGATCGCTCAACACAAATCCCTACCAACTCCTCGGCACCGACTCCTTTTGCGCGCAGGTAGTTGGCTAACCGGTTTGCTTGCTCGTTGAGTTCGCGGTAGGTGAGCGTCGCTCCTTCAAAGCTCACCGCCGGCGCTTCTGGAGTCCGCGCTGCTTGCGCTGCGATTAGCTCGTGTATGCACTGCGCCGGACATTCCGCAGCGGTGTCGTTCCACTCGTGCAGCAACTGCGCGCGTTCTGCATTGCTCAGTAACTCCAACTCCGAAACTCGCGCTTGCGGATTCTCAACAATGCTCTCGAGCAAGTGGACGTAGTGCTCTGCGAGCCTTGCGATCGTGGCTCGATCGAAGAGGGCTGAGTTGTATCGAAAGTTGGCAAGCAAACCCTCTGCGCTTTCTTTGATATTGACTGCCAGATCGAGTTTCGCCATCCCGCCCTCGATCTTCATTTTCTCAATCCGGAGGCCCGGGAGATCGAGATCTTCCATCGGAGCGGTTTGCAGTTGAAAGACGATCTGAAATATTGCGTTATGGCTAAGCGTTCGTTCCGGCCGCAATTCCTCGACCAGCTTCTCAAACGGCAAGTCCTGATGTTCGTAAGCACCGATGCACATCTCGCGCACTTGTTCCAGCGCCTCGCGAAAAGTCTTGCTGGCGGTGATCCTGTTGCGCATCACCAAAGTGTTAACAAAAAACCCGATCAGTCCTTCCAACTGCAAATGAGTTCGATTCGCGACCGGTGTTCCCACTACGACGTCATCCTGGCCGGTGTGGCGGAACAGCAGAATCTGAAACGAGGCGAGCAACATCATGAAGAGCGTGACGCCTTCGCGCCGGCTGAGTTCGCGCAGCGCATTGGTGAGGTCCAACGGGATTTGCTGGTGATACGGCATGCCCCACTGTGAGTCCGCGGTTTCGCCGCGCAGACGATCGGAGGCTAATTCGATTCGCGTCTGCAGGCCGGCGAGTTGCGTTTTCCAGTAGTCGAGTTGCTTGTGCAGCACGTCGCCACTGATGCTTTCTCGTTGCCATTGGGCGTAATCCGCGTACTGGATAGGCAATTCGCTCAAACCTGGTTCGGCGTTGTCGCACTGCGCGCGGTAGAGCGCCGACAGTTCGCGGAAGAGGATGCCCATGGACCAACCGTCGCTCACGATGTGATGCATGACGAAGACGAAACCATGATCCTCGGCACCGAAACGCATGACGGTCGCGCGCAAAAACGGTCCTTGCGAGAGATCAAATGACAAGTGAGCTTCCTCGCGAACCAGTCGCTGTCCCTCGAACTCGCGCTCTTCTTCAGGCAGTTCGCTGAGATCTTCGAAACGCAAACGGAAGTCTCGGCCGTCAAGCACCTCCTGCACTGGCTCGCCGTCAACCACACGGAACGCCGTACGCAAAACTTCATGGCGACGCACGATTTCTCGCAAGCTCGCTTCGAGAGCAGGCATGTTGAGTCGGCCATGCAGTCGCACGGCCATGCGAATGTTGTAGGCGGGACTGCCCGGCTCCAATTCGTTGAGAAACCAGAGTCGCGATTGTGCGAAAGACAATTTCAACGGCTTGTCTCGCGCAACCCGAATAAGAGGAGAGGATTCCACGCCTTGCCCCGACATGCGGGCGGCTTCGATCTTTTCGGCCATGCCCGCGATAGTCGGCGAGTCGAACATGTAGGCCAGCGGCAGCTCGACTTTGAAGGTTTTGCGAATGCGGGAAATCACCTGGACCGCCAACAGCGAGTGGCCTCCGACATCGAAGAATTTGTCGTGAACGCCGATGCGTTTGATCGGCAGTAGCTGCGTCCAGATTCCTTCAAGCACCGATTCGGTGGGTGTTCGTGGAGCGATGTATGTACCAGTTGAGATCTGCGCCGGCGGGGGGAGGGCCTTACGATTCACTTTCCGGTTGGGGGTAAGCGGGAGCGCATCGAGCATGACAAACAGCACTGGAACCATGTAATCCGGCAGCCGAGCTCGTAGAAACTCACGCAGCTCGCCAACTGACGGCGTCTTGTTCTCCTCGGCAACGATGTAGGCGACGAGACATTTTTCTCCGGGTGTGTCTTCGCGTGCTACGACCACACTTTCGCGCACGAACTCACTTTGATTCAGCGCGCTCTCAATCTCCGCCAACTCGATCCGGAAGCCGCGCACCTTCACTTGATGATCGAGACGCCCAAGGAACTCGACATTCCCGTCCGCAAGGTAACGCGCCAGATCACCCGTTCGATACAAGCGCCCGCCACCTTCACGAGCAAACGGATTCGGCACAAAACGTTCGGCTGTCAGATCGCTCCGGTTGCGATAACCCCGCGCGAGACCGTCACCACCGATGTACAACTCACCGGCCGCGCCAATCGGCACTGGCTGTAAATTCTCATCCAGGATGTAGAGTTCCGTATTCGCAATCGGCCGACCGATCGAGACTGTCCGCACCGGACCAGCAATCCGAGATGAGGTCGACCAGATGGTTGTTTCCGTTGGTCCAAAGAGGTTCCACAACTCATCACACCGCTCGACCAACTCATTCGCGAGCACAGGGCTCAGTGCTTCCCCGCCGCACAACACTTTCAGACCTTTTGTTCCGGTCCAACCGGCCTCGAGCAACAGACGCCAGGTGGCGGGCGTCGCCTGCATGGCGGTGATCCGGTGTCTCTCCAACTCCGCGGCCAGTGCGGCGCCATCGAGCGTCACCTCGCGTCGCACGATCCGCAAACATGCGCCCACCGTGAGCGGCAGATAGATTTCCAGTCCCGCGATATCGAAGGAGAGCGTCGTCACCGCGAGCAGAGTGTCCGTGCGTTCAAGGCCCGGTGAGTGACTCATCGCGGCGAGAAAATTCACGACTGTCTGGTGCGTGATCATCACGCCCTTCGGACGGCCGGTCGAGCCCGAGGTGTAGATCACGTACGCGAGGTTGGCCGCCGCTGTCTGTGGTTCCGGATTCACGACATACTGCTGGTCCAACTCGGCTGCGATCCGTTCGAGACACAGCACCTGGACCCCGTCCTCGACGAAGTCTTCTGCCAGCCGTTCCTGTGTCAGCAGCACCTTCACCTGCGCGTCTGCCAGCATGTAACGCAGGCGTTCGCGCGGATAACTCGCATCGAGCGGCACGTACGCGCCGCCGGCTTTCAGTATCCCCAGCAACCCGACGAC
>DASSEB010000036.1:0-9074 GCA_035696765.1 Pyrinomonadaceae bacterium
CGAACGACCAAGCGGTTTAGGTCACGTGCAACTCTGGGTACCGAAAGGACTCAATCCGCAGGACTCGAGCTCCTGGAACCTTCTACCCGTTGGCCGGCTACGACCGGGCGCGACGCCAGACGATGCGAAACAAGAGATCACGGCTTTGTATCACGCGTTTACCGGCGAGCGTGGCGTCCGGCCCGGCGCAGGCGATCTCGGTGCGAGCGAGACGACGATACTCATGCCGCTACAAGACCTCATCGTCGGCGACGTGCGGCGGCCGCTGCTGGTCCTGCTCGGCGCCATCGGATTGGTTTTGTTAATCGCTTGCGCCAACCTCACAAACCTGCTGCTGGCCCGCGCGTCAACACGAACTCGAGAACTCGCCGTCCGCCAATGTCTCGGTGCGAGCGCGTGGCGCATCGCGAGGCAAACACTCACCGAGAGCCTGTTGCTCTCGTTGACCGGCACGCTCGTCGGAATACTGATGGCGGCATGGATCATCACGGCGCTCAAGAGTCTCGTCGCGTCGCAGATACCGCACGTCGATTCCGCGCGCATTGATGCAACTGTTTTGCTCTTCACCACCGGAATCATGCTGCTCACCGGTGTCTTGTGCGGCCTCGCGCCGGCTTTGCGCGGCGCGCGTCTCAATTTGCAGGACGCGATCAAGGAAGGCGCGCGTGGTTCAACCGGCGCAAACCGCCGACTGAACAACGCATTCGTAGTTTCACAACTGGCGCTCTCGCTCGTGCTGTTGATCGGCGCGGCGTTGTTCCTACAGAGTTTTCGAAATCTTCTCTCAGTCAATCCGGGTTTTCGTGCCGAGAACGTGCTGATGGCGCGCGTCGCGCTACCGGAACAAAAGTACAACAACGCGCAAGCGGAAAACTTTTACGCGCAATTGCGGCACGGTGTGAGCAGTGTTCCGGGGGTGCAGGCAGTCGAGTTGTGCCAGGTCGTGCCGTTCAGCGGCGACGGCCAGGGTGGACCATTCATTGTCGAAGGTGTCAGCCAGGAACACGAGAAGGTCGCGTGGTTGCGCAGTTCCACGCCCGGCTATTTCGACGCGATGGGAATGCCGGTTCTCAAAGGCCGCGCGTTTGCATCTTCCGACACGGAAACGTCGCTGCCGGTCGCGATCGTGGACGAGCAGTTGGCCCACATGTACTCGCCCGACGGCGATCTCGTCGGGAAACGCATTCGCATTGCCGGTGGTCCATGGTTGACCATCGTGGGAGTCGTTCCCAACGTCAAGAACCGCAGGCTCGACGAAGAGCCGTGGCCCTACATCTATCGACCGTTCAGCCAATGGGTGCGGCGCGAGACGATGCTGGTGGTACGAACGTCGGTTGACCCGGCTGCGATCGCCGGCAACGTGCGACAGGAAGTCGCGAAGCTCGATCCCGAACTGCCGCTCTCCAAAGTCAGCACGATCCAGCAGGCGATGGATCGTTCGCTCGTCACTCAAAGATTAACGAATTCGCTGCTCGCGGGCTTTGCTGCGACGGCATTGCTGTTGGCGCTGACCGGGATTTACGGAGTGATGTCACTCAACGTCGCGAATCGCAGGAACGAGTTTGGGATTCGACTCGCGTTGGGTGCGCAAACGTCAAACGTTCTCCGGTTGATTCTCGGCCAGGGACTGCGATTGGCAGTTGCCGGCGTTGGGCTGGGACTGCTGGCTGCGATGGGTTTGACCCGACTACTGAAGGGCTTGTTGTTTGGGGTCAGTTCGAGCGATCCGTGGACGTTTGCAGTGATTGCGGCGTTGCTGGTGGGCGTTGCGTTGCTAGCTTGTTATCTGCCGGCGAGAAGAGCAACGAAAGTCGATCCACTGGAGGCGCTCAGATATGAGTAAGAAGTTAACCACGGATTACACGGATTTATAACGGATGATCTGTGTCCATCCGTGTAATCCGTGGCTAATTAGAGAGGCACAAAAATGACTTCTTTCTGGCAGGACTTGCGTTATGGGGCGCAGATGCTGGTGAAGCACCCGGCGTTTACGGCCGTGGCCGTTTTGACTCTCGCGCTCGGCGTTGGCGCGAATACCGCGCTGTTCAGCGTTGTCGATGCAGTGTTGCTGAAGAAGTTGCCGGTTAAAGATCCCGATCGCCTCGTTCTCTTAAAAGCGAGTTGGAACCGCGAGAAGTTTAGTCCCGGCGGTTTTGACGGCGTCAACCAGCTCGATCGTGCGACCGGTCTCACTGTCGGCACATCGTTTCCAACCCAGACGCTGGCGCGCTTGCGCCAGGAGCAGGGCGTTGTCTCCGACGTCTTCGCCTTTGCGCCACTCGAGCTGAACTTGAACGCGGGCGGACAAGCGGAAGTCGTCAACGGCCAGGTAGTTTCGGGTAACTACTACACCGCGCTCGGTGTGCCCGCACTAATCGGCCGCACGATTAACGAAGCTGACGACAACGCGGGTGCAACTCCGGTCGCGGTACTCAGTCATCGTTTCTGGTCCAGCCGGTTCGGCAGCGATCCATCCATCATCGGTAAGCAAGTCAATATTAATAACGTCGCTTTTACGGTTGCCGGCGTTACGCCGCCCGGCTTTCACGGAACGTCGCAGGTTGGTTCGTCGAAAGACGTTTCAATCCCTGTCGCGTGGGAACCGCAAGTAACCGGTCAACGCAGCAGCACGCGCGGCGCCGGCATCTGGTGGTTGCGATTAATGGCGCGATTGCAGCCCGGCGCGACCATCGCGCAGGCAGAAGCCGCGCTCGCTGGGCCATTCCAACAGTCGGTGCTCGAACATCGCGCGATGCGACAGGCGCGAGTGCAAACACCGTTGCGAACACTCGATCCCAACGATCTGCCGCGACTCGGCGTCGATTCAGGAAGCCAGGGCGAGATGAACGCGCGCAGAGGTTTTGCGAAGCCATTGCGTTTGTTGGCCTGGGTCGTGGGCGCGGTACTGCTGATCGCTTGTGCAAACGTTGCCAATCTCTTGCTCGTGCGTGCTTCCTCGCGAAAGAAAGAGATCGCGGTGCGGCTCGCTTTGGGCGCAAGTCGTGGACGGCTGGTGCGCCAGTTGTTGACTGAAAGCGTGCTGCTGGCCGGGCTCGGAGGCGTGCTCGGAATTCTCTTCGCACTCTGGATCAAGGACGGACTGTTGCTCGTCACCGAATGGGGCGGGCGAGACATGGAGGCACTCAGTCCGCAACTCGATCTGCGCGTGCTTGGTTTCACTCTCGGTCTCTCGTTTCTCACCGGCGTGATCTTCGGCATCCTGCCGGCGCTGCGCGCGACCGATCTCGATCTAACGCCGGCGCTGAAAGATTCCGGACGCAGCTCAAGCGCAGTGGGACGTTCGTGGCTGAGTAAGTCTCTGGTCGTGGTCCAGGTGTCGCTGTCAGTGTTGTTGCTGATCGGCGCCGGCCTGCTCATTCGCACACTCCGGAACCTTCAGCACGTCGAAACCGGATTCAATGCAAACAACCTGCTGCTCTTCGACGTCGATCCGAGCTTGCTCGGTTACAAAGAAGATAAGCTGGCGACGCTTTATCAACAGACAGTCAATCGCCTGGAAGCAGTTCCCGGAGTGCAATCGGTAACGTTCTCGCGACACGCACTGCTGGCGTGGGGAGCAACCACGACGTCAGTGTTTGTTCCCAACGTGCTTGGACCAGACGGTAAGCCGAAGGACTTCGATACCAAGCTCCATATCGTGCGCGAAAATTTTCTTAGTACGATGGAAATTCCATTGCTAATCGGGCGCAACCTGACGGAACAGGACGATGCACACGCGCCGCTCGTCGCAGTTGTGAACCAGTCGTTCGCGAGAACGCACTTTCCAAACGAGAACCCGATAGGCAAGCGATTTGGTTTCGAACAAAACAAACCGGGCGACATCGAGATCGTCGGCGTCGCGCAGGATGCGAAGTACACGAGCCAGCGCGACGAGATCCAGCCGACGATTTACCAATCGTGGCGACAGTCGCCCACGAACATGGCGACGATTGAACTGCGCACGGCGGGCGATCCGAAGAGTTTTGTCGCTGCCGTGCGACAAGCGGTCCGCGAAGTGGACAGCAATCTGCCGCTGAGCAACATTCGCACGCAGATCGAACAGGCTGACGAAACGCTGACGATGGAACGGATGTTTGCAAAGCTGCTGACGCTGTTTGGACTGATCGCGCAACAGCTCGCGGCAATCGGTTTGTATGGCGTGATGGCTTATGCGGTGTCACAGCGCACACACGAGATTGGCATTCGCATGGCGCTCGGCGCCGATCGTCGCAACGTGCTGCTGATGGTCGTGCGGCAGGGAATGGTGCTGACTGTGATCGGGATCGCGATCGGGCTCGCCGCTGCTTACGTGCTGACGAAGTATGTGGAGAGTTTGACCAGCATGTTGTTTGGCGTTGAGGCGCGCGATCCGTGGACGTTCGCACTCACCACGGTCCTGCTCGGTGCGGTGGCGTTGATTGCGTGTTTGCTTCCGGCAAGACGAGCGACGAGAGTCGATCCGCTCGTTGCACTCCGGTACGAGTAAACCACGGATTACACAGATGAATACACTGATACAGGATCTACGACACGGAATCAGGAACCTCCTGAAACGACCCGGCTTTACGGCGGTCGTTTTAATCGTGCTCGGGTTGGGCATCGGTTCGACCACCGCGATCTTCTCGATCGTCGATGCACTGCTCCTGCGCTCCCTGCCGTATCCGGAGAGTGAACGTTTGGTGCTGCTGCGCGAAGTCGGCGCCAAGGGAAATCTGATGTCGATGGCCGGGGCCAACTTCCACGACGTGCAGGCGACGAGTCAAAGTTTCGACGCGCTCGCGATCTCGGCCGGCAGTTTCCCTTTGGTTGTGACGGGCGCCGGCGAGCCAATGCGCGCAGAAATTTCGTACGCGTCCGGCGCGTTTCTAAAAGCAATGGGCGTGCAGCCTTTTGCGGGACGAACTTTCGTGGCGGAAGAAGAGAAGTATGGCGGGCCCGTTGCAGCAATGGTGAGTCATGACTTCTGGCAGCAACATCTGGGCGGGCGAGCTGACTTTGGCGCAGTAAAGCTGAACGTTGACGGCGTCACCTGCAACATCGTCGGGATTCTTCCAGCAGGTTTCGATTACCCGACCGGCACGGAAATCTGGATCACAGGAAACACCGAACCTCCCAATCCATCGCGCACCGCGCACAACTGGCCCGTGATCGGCCGGCTGCGATCAGGTACTTCACTCGAAGAAGCGCGCGCTGAAGTGAGTTTGATTGCACAACGATTGCGCGCGACGTACGGCGACAAGATCGATGCAGTCGACTTCACGCTGATACCGCTCCAAACACACCTCACCAGAAACGTCAGGCAGGGGCTGTGGCTGCTACTCGGCGCCGTCGGCCTACTCCTACTCGTTACCTGTGCAAACTTTTCCAACTTGCTGCTGGCCCAGGTCACGACACGCGAGCGCGAGTTCACCATCCGTTGCGCGTTAGGCGCGTCGCGCTTTCATCTCGTCCGCCAGTTGCTCGTCGAGAACCTTTTGCTGACGCTTCCGGCTGCGGCACTCGGAGCGTGGCTGGCAAGTTTTGGTGTGCGCCTTCTGCTGCTGCTCGACAAAGGAACGCTGCCGCGGATCAACACGATTGGAGTCAATGGTCGCGTACTGCTGTTCTCGTCCGCCTTGGGCGTGCTGATCGGTGTGGTGTTGAGCTTTCTTCCCGCATTTCGATTTTCTCGACAAGTGAATTTCGCGATGCAAGCGGCCGGTCGCGGGCAAGTCTCAGCCGGTTTCGGTAATCGATTGCGCGCGCTCATGGTGGTCGGCCAGATCGGACTGACCGTGGTCCTGCTTGCCGGCGCAGGTCTCCTCGCTCGCAGCTTTTTAAAGCTGATGAAAGTCGATCCGGGTTTCAGTCCTGAGAGCGCGGTGGCGATGAACCTTTCGTTACCAACCACGATCACGCCTGAAGAAGATGAGCGCCTGCGCCAGTTCTACGTGCAACTACTCGAGCAAATCGGCCAGCTTCCAGGTGTAACTGCGGTTGGCGGCATCAATGTTTTGCCACTTGCCGATCGAGGCGCGCATGGGACGTTCCTAATCGACGACGATCCGAACCAGCGCGGCTATGCTGAGTATCGCATTGCCAGCGCCGGTTATTTCCCGGCAATGAAGATCCCGTTGCTGAAGGGCCGGATTTTTGATCGTTCAGACACAGTCAAGTCGCCTCACGTCGCGGTGATCAGCCAATCGTTGGCCCAACGTTACTGGCCCAACGAAGACCCGATCGGAAAGCGGATTCAATTCGGCAACATGGACACCGACAAACGGCTGTTACACGTTGTCGGAGTCGTCGGAGACGTGCGTGATGCGTTACTCGAACGCGAGGCGCAGCCAACTGTCTACGCGTTTTCATTGCAGCGGCCACAGTGGTGGCAGGTCGCACGACTGGCGATCGTCGTGAGGGCGAACACGGATCCCGAAACGTTAGTGCCGGCGTTACGAAGCACGGTCGAATCGTTACGGTCTGATGCGCCCACAACTTTTACCACTCTCGAGCAAGTTTTTTCATCAGCGTTTGATGCCCGTCGTTTCAGCCTCGTGCTGTTCGGCGTGTTTGCCGTCGTTGCATTGCTGATCACGCTTATCGGTCTGTACGGGATGTTGGCTTACCTCGTAGCCGAAAGAAGGCAGGAGATCGGTATTCGCATGGCGCTCGGGGCACAGCCGCGAAACGTGTTGCGGCTCGTGATTGGACAAGGATTGAAACTGGTAGTGCTCGGCGTGGTTTTCGGGTTGATCGGCGCATGGGCGCTCACGCGCTTTATGCAGTCGCTGCTGTTCGGTGTGACGCCGACTGACCCGGGAACGTTTGCGGCGATCTCGTTGCTGTTGTTGCTCGTCGCTTTGATGGCGTGTTGGGTTCCGGCGCGGCGGGCGACGAAAGTCGATCCATTGGTGGCACTCAGATACGAATGAAGCCACAAAAAGGCACATAAGGCACAAGAGGCAGAAGCGATGGATAGCCTGATCAGAGACGTTCGGTATGGCGTGAGGAGTTTGCTCAAGCGGCCTGGTGCGACGGCGATTGCGCTGATCACTCTCGCGCTCGGCATCGGCGTCAACACCGCGATCTTCAGCGCGGTCGATTCCGTCCTGCTGCGACCACTGCCGCTGAAAGATGCCGAGCGAGTCTGTTCTATCTGGGAGCGCACTCTGCGAATGGGGATAAACCAGAACGAGGTGGCCCCCGCCAACTTCTTCGACCTCCGCCACCAAAACCAGACCTTTGAAAGCATCGGGGCCCACGGCCCACAGGACATGAACCTGACCGGTGACGGCGAGCCGGAACGTCTTAACGGCGAACTCGTCACTGCGAATGTCTTTTCGATTCTGGGCGTCGCACCCGCGTTGGGCAGGACGTTTTTGCCGGATGAAGATCAACCGGGCCGGGAGCAGGTCGTCGTGCTAAGCGATGCGCTTTGGCAGCGACGCTTCAATCGCGATCCATCGATCGTCAATCGCAACATCACGCTCAACGGCGAGTCGTTTACCGTCGCCGGCGTGATGCCGCGTGGTTTCTTTTTTCCCGCGCGCGAAACTGAGTTGTGGATTCCATGGGCCATGGAGCCCGAACAGGCAAGCGGCCGCGGCGATCACTACCTGCGACTCGTCGCGCGTTTGAAACCGGGAACAACTCTCGAACAGGCGAATGCCGACGTCGAATCGATTGCGCAGCGTTTGTCTGCCGAATATCCCAGAACTAATGAAGGACTCGGTTTCGTCGTACATTCGTTGCACCAGGATTACGTCGGCAATCTTCGCCTGCCGATCCTCGTGCTGTTTGCCGCCGTCGGGCTAGTGCTGCTGATTGCATGCGCAAACGTTGCCAACCTGCTGCTGGCCCAGGCGACCACGCGACGCCGGGAGATTGCGGTTCGCATGGCGCTCGGCGCGCGGCGATGGACGATCGTCCGACAACTGCTGATCGAGAGCTTGTTACTTGCTGCTGCCGGCGGTTTGCTCGGAGTGCTCGGCGCGTTCTGGGGTGTGCAGGGTCTTTCCAGGTTACTTCCCGAGAATCTTTCAAAACTTCAAGACGTCAACATCGATGCTCGCGTGTTGCTGTTTACGCTCGCAGTCAGCGCGCTCACGGCGATCGTCTTCGGCGGCGTGCCTGCTCTACTGGCGGCGCGTGCCAGGCTCGGCGAAACATTGAGCGACGTCGCGCGAGATGCGGCGGGAGGATCTTCGGGCCGGCACGTGCGGCGTGTGCTTGTCGTTTCTGAAGTCGCACTTGCCGTCGTGCTTCTCGTCAGCGCCGGATTGCTGATTAGAAGTTTCCAACTACTGAGACAAGTCGATACGGGATTCACGACGGACAACGTGCTTACGATGCACATGGTCCTGCCGATGCCGAAGTATGCAAAGCCCGAAGCTCGCCGCGGCTTTTACGATGAAGTGTTGCGACGAATTGAAGATCTGCCGGGTGTTGAATCGGCCGGCGTCATCACATTTCTGCCCCTCTCGTTCAACGGCATGAACTTCAGTTTCTCAGTGGAGGGACAACCTCCGCCTCCTGATATGAAGCTGCCGTTCGCGCTTTATCGCGCCGTCAGTCCCGACTATTTCCGCGCGATGGGCATCACGCTTCAACGCGGCCGCTTTTTCGAGGCGCACGATACTGCTGACTCGCAGCCCGTGACTCTCGTTAGCCGGCGCCTCGCGGACCAATACTGGCCTGGCGAAGATCCAATAGGAAAGCGAATCAAAATTGGACCACTCGATTCTCCCAATGCGTGGCTCACCGTCGTTGGTGTCGCCGGCGACGTGCGACAGGCGGGACTCTACGGTGATCCGAGAATGGATCTGTATGTGCCGTACGCGCAGGAGCGACGTGGATTTGTCGCGCCGCGCGATCTCGTGGTCCGCACGAAAGGCGATGCTGTTGCGATGCTCGGCGCGGTGCGACAGGCGATTTGGGCGGTAGACAAGGACCAACCTGTCTCGAACGTGCGCACGATGGACCAGGTGTTCGCGGCTGCGATTTCAACAGAACGTTTCCAGGCGTTAATGCTGGGCCTGTTTGCGGCGTTGGCGCTCGTGCTCGCGTGCGTCGGGCTTTACGGAGTCATCTCGTAT
>DASSEB010000037.1:0-23874 GCA_035696765.1 Pyrinomonadaceae bacterium
GAGCCACAAGAAAGCACAAGACAACTTAGCCACAAAAAAGCACAAAAGGCACAAATGATTTGACGGTGCGTTTTGTGCTTTTGTGGTGAAACCGCGAAGCGGTGGCAGAAGGTAGCCAGGGCTGAAGCTTGGATTGCACCGCGAAGCGGTGGCAGAAGGTAGCCAGGGGTGAAGCACGAGCGTGGCGAGTGCGAACCCCTGGATCGATTGGCAACTAATTTCAGCCCTGAAAGGGCGACAGAACAGAGCGCTGAACTCGCACCTAACTGTCAAGCGCTTTGACAGTCGCTAGTCACTTCGCTCATCCACAATTGCTTCACGTACCGCCACTCTCTCAGCAGCAGGTAGTTGTCGATACTCCTCCAGCACGGGGTGAGTGAACACCCTTGTCTGATCGTTCACTGCAAACCCCAAAACGATCAGTCCCGTTACATACAACGCCAACGTAAAGAAACCGATATACCCAGTCGCCGCTGCAAAGCTCGGCGCGTCGAGCGTCCCGAGCGCGACTCCTTGCAACAGCGTTCCTGTCACTCGCTTGAGCCAACCGCCTTCGGGACTATACAGACTCGCCAACAACAAATGCTTGACGACGAAAGCTGTCCCGAACAGAACCGCAAGGCTGCGCAAAAGCCGTTGCGCATCGAAGGACGAAAACTGATTGTTCCAGAGCGTCCAAAGAAAAAAGAACGAGAACAGCCAGTGCAGCAGACCACGTTCAGGCAACACCGAATTGAACGCTTGCGCTGACGCAAAGAAGACTGTAATGAACATCCAAACGTGCGCAGCGTTGGTAAGAGGAGGAAGGTCACTGCCAACCCATTCACGAAATCTGATTAGACCACCGCGAATGAGAAGCAGCATCAGTAACACGGCGAGCAGAAGCGTCACGAGCGGCGGGGCGATGAAAATGAACGTTCGACTCTCGGCGCCGATTCGCAGCCCGCCCAGAAGCGCCACTGTCAGAAACAGAAAGGGCAGTAGAACAAAGTCCACCAGCGCGCGGTTTCTGAGACGGTTGGTCTGCGGCATTGTTGCTGTCAGGAGTCACTTCCTTGTCCGTAAGACCTTGAGCGGATTTACGTCGCCCCAGCTGCGTTCTAATCCTTGTTCAAGTTCGGCCTTCAACTCCGCCGCTGTGTGCATCTGCAGGTCCGGATCGTCGATCGTCAGCGGGCTGGTCGGCGAGAGCGCGAGTGCTCGATTCACTGCCTCCACACCTTGCTTGAACAACTCCTGGTCAAAATAAATCCGGCCCCAACCCTCGCGATAAAACGAGTACGCGATGTAGAACTGTGTGCGAGCATCTCGCTGCGCGGGATCTGCTTGCTGCCATTCGTTACGAGCCGCACGAAACTGCTCACGCCGGAAGAGGTTGATAGCGGAATTAAATTTGTCCTGGTTGATCTCGTAAGTGCCGGCCGCGACCTCCGCACTCGTAGTCACTTCTTTGAAGCTGCGCGGTTCCGTGGCATAGACCCAGAGGATGAACGCAGCGTATGCGATCGTGAATGCGAGGCCGGCAACTTGAATAATTTTGAGACTCAATGCATCTTGAACGGGCCACCGTGCGGCTCCGGTTCTAACTCCGGGCGACTCGAATCCTGGACCACCTCATGCATCTCCAGTACATTCGACTTAACAAATGCTTCCTTCGGCAGCGTTCCGGACTGTGCGTGTCCTTTCATGAAAGCATCTGAGCGTACCCAATTGAGAAAGTCCTGACGGCTATTCCAAATAGTAAAGACGATATAAGGGTCGCCTTCATTGACCGGTCGCAGCACCTGGTTCGAGATGAACCCAGGCATTTGGTCCACTAGCCCCGCGCGTTCACGAAATCTTTGTTCGAAAGCGTCAGCATATTCCTTAGCAACGTAGATGCGATTAGCGACAGTTATCATTGCGCCTCCCCTCTTTTTGCCAGTCCAATGATATCACCTGGCTCCTTACGCACGCGGTGCGTTAAATAGCTACTACTAAGGATTAAAGTGGAACGTTAGTAAAGACGGGGTGCACGTTTGAGCGAAACTCTATAACAGGTCCCTTCATTGTATTTGATAACGATCTGTCCTTCGCGAATTGACACACCCGTCTTTAGCTTTAGAATACCTGTGCTTCAGAGTCTGCCATCTGCGTCGCTCGCTTGCTGCTTTTAAGTATCTTAGCTTCGCCTACAGCTTGAAAGGAAATCCCTGTATGAAGAGCCTTCGCAACCACATTCTCTCTCGCGCAGTCCTGATGATTCTCGTCGCATTTGGTCCGGCACTTGGGCAGACCGCTCAGCCTTCTACACCCCAGGCCGCCGCCCCGGTGCCTAAAGTCGAATTCGAAAAATACACTTTGCCAAACGGCCTGCAAGTCATCCTCCACGTCGATCGAAAACTGCCCGTCGTTCACGTGAACCAGTGGTACCACGTCGGATCAAAGAACGAGAAATTGAACCGCACCGGCTTCGCACACCTGTTTGAGCACATGATGTTTCAAGGTTCGCAGAACGCCTCCGGAGAATATTTCTCTTACGTCGAGAAGGCAGGCGCAAACCTGTTCGCCGGCGGCGTTAACGGCACTACGAACAACGATCGCACAAACTACTTCGCTACCGTCCCCTCCGCAAACCTCGAATACCTGCTCTGGCTCGAATCAGACCGGCTCGCGACACTTGCCGACGCCCTCACGAAAGAGAAACTCGACAACCAGCGCGACGTAGTGAAGAACGAACGGCGCCAGGGCCTCGAGAACCAGCCTTACGGACGGGCTTTCAAGCTCCTTTTCGAGAACTTACATCCGAAGGGCCACCCGTATTCCTGGGACGTGATCGGCATCCATGAAGATCTGACGGCGGCCACGCTCGAAGACGTGCGCGAGTTCTTCAAGACTTACTACACACCCAACAATCTTTCGCTCGTGATCGCCGGCGACTTCGATCCCGCCGAAGCGAAGCGCCTGGTCGCCAAGTACTTTGGTCCAATTCCGCCAGGACCTGCGCTCGATCGTCCGGCACGCAACATGCCGGTGATTGATTTCGAGAAGGTAATCGAGGTGAATGATCGTGTGCCTCAAGAGCGCACTTACATCGCGTGGCCAACACCGCCGCTCTACGACACTGCTGACGCTGATCTCGACATCATTAGCAATATACTTTCTGACGGTCTTTCGTCACGCCTTAACAAGGCACTCGTATATGACCGCCAGATCGCGTCCGACGTCCAGGCGTTCCAGGTCTCGATGGAGATTTCGAGCTTCTTTGCGGTGATGGCAACGGCGCGTCCGGGTGCATCACTGGCGCAGATCGAGAAAGTAATCGAGGAAGAGATCGGCCGGTTGGCCAAGGATGGTCCAACGCCGGCCGAACTCGCGCGCGCGAAGACGAAGTGGGAGTTTAATTTCGTCACCGGTCTCGAGCGTATCGGTGGGTTCGGGGGCAAAGCCGATCGACTGAATTCCTACAACACTTTCCTCGGCGATCCCGGAAAATTCGAGTTTGACCTGAACCGGTATCGTACCGCTTCCGCGCAGCGCGTGCAGGCTACGGCCGCAAAGTGGCTGAACACGCCGCATCGTCTCGTAGTTCGCTTCCATCCCGAGAACTCGAGGCGCGACACCGAGGCGGCCCAAGTAGATCGCACCAAGCAGCCAACACTCGGAGCTGATCGCGGCTATACCGCACCCGATGTGAAGACGGCGAAGTTGGAAAACGGTCTCGAGATCTACGTTGTCGAGCGTAAGGAACTGCCGAAGGTGGCGGTCACCCTCGCTACAAAAGCCGGCAGTGTTGTCGACACCGCCGAGAAAGCGGGCGTGGCCCGTCTCGCGTATCACACAATGGACATGGGCACTAAGACGCGAAAAGCCCTTGAGATTGAGGACGCTCTCGGCGACCTCGGCACTTCACTCCAGGCCAACACTGATCGCGAAGTCTCGTCTATAGGGCTCGAGGTACTCAAGCGAAATCTCGCGTCCGCCTTGCCAATCTTCGCGGACGTGGTGCGTAATCCTACGTATCCTGCGACCGAGATCGAGCGCGAGAAAAAGATCACCCTCGATGCGATCGCGCAACAGTTGAGTAATCCAAACGGCATCGCTAACCGTGTCGTCAACATGGTTGCTTTCGGCGCCAGTCATCCGTATGGCCGGCCTGAGATGGGTTTCACTTCGACCGTGAGCCAAATCACTCCGGCAGACCTCGAGAAGTTTCACGCAACGTACCTTAAACCGGCGAACTCCGCACTGATCTTCGCCGGCGACATCACACTCGCCGAGGCAACCGAACTCGCGCGCCAGCATTTCGGCTCGTGGTCAGGGACGGCGCCGGCTGCCGTCAACGTTCCAGCGCCGCAGCCGATGGGCCTTGGAAAGATCTTTCTCATCGATAAACCCGACGCGGCGCAGACTGTCGTCATGCAGATTGCTGACGCCCCACCGCGGAAATCCGACGAGTTCTACGCATTCAATCTCGCCGACGCAGTGTGGGGCGGCGGGTTTCAGACACGGCTTAACTTGAATTTGCGTGAAGAGAAGGGCTACTCGTACGGCACGTTTTCGTTTCCCGTCCACTACGCGAAAGCGAATATTTGGATAGCGACTGGCGGCGTACAGACGAACAAGACCAAGGAGTCAGTGGTCGAGTTTGTCAACGAGCTTAAAGGCATAGCGGGTGGGAAGCCGATCACTGAAACGGAACTTGCTGATGCACGAGGCAACCGCGTGCGAGGCTATGCTCAGCAGTTCGAGACGCTTGGACAGTTGGTCGGTCAAATCGCGCAACTCTGGTCGCAGGAGCTTCCGTTGAGCGAGCTACAACGCTACCCTGACGAAACTCAGCGAGCCACGCTCGCGGCAGTCAATACCGCCGCGCAACGTTACGCTGTACCTGGCAAAGCGACGTTGATACTCGTCGGCGATCTTTCCAAGATCGAAGCGGGTGTGCGTGAGTTAAAGCTCGGCGAGATCGTCATACTCGACGCGGAAGGAAAGCCCGTGAGGAAGTAGCTCCAACCACGGATTACACGGATCAAATCCGCGGATTTTAATCCGTGTAATCCGTGGTACTGAAATGACTATCACCCTCCGAACTGTAAATGCTGCAAGGTACGTTACGCCGCTCCGCGAGGGTGGATCGCTTCCGGCGATCATCGAAGCGGATGATGATGGGATGTACGTCCTCAAATTCCGCGGCGCGGGCCAGGGAACCAAAGCGCTCATCGCGGAGTTGCTTGCCGGGGAACTCGCGCGGGCCGCGGGCTTCCTGGTCCCCGAGCTCGTCTTCGTGTCGCTCGATCCTGAGATCGCGAAAACCGAACCCGATCCCGAAATACAGGACCTCATCCGCGCCAGCGGTGGCCTCAATCTCGGACTCGATTATCTTCCCGGCTCAGTGATGTTCGACCCGGTTGCCGAGAAACCGGACGCCGACCTCGCTTCGCGTATCGTCTGGTTCGACGCCTATGTCACGAACGTCGATCGCACCCCGCGAAATGCAAACATGTTAATGTGGCATCGCAAGCTCTGGTTGATCGATCACGGCGCCGCCCTGTACTTTCATCACGCCTGGACCGACATGGACCAACGCAGCAAGGATCCGTTCCGTTTGATCAAGGAACACATACTACTGCGATTCGCCAGCGCTCTTGAAGCGGCCGACCAGGCAATGACCGAAGCCATCACGGAAGAGGTAATAAAAGGAATTGTTGAGCTGGTACCTGAAGATTGGATGAGCGAAAACTCTCCGTTCAGTACGATTGCAGAAAACAGACAGGCTTACGTCGAATACCTGACGAGGCGACTCGAAGCGCCTCGCCACTTCGTCGAGGAGGCAATTCGTGCCCGATAAATTCAGGTATGACTATGCCGTGATTCGGGTCGTACCAAAAGTGGACCGCGAAGAATTTATCAACGCCGGCGTAATAGTCTCGTGTCCCGAACTCTCTTTTTTGGAAGCACACATCAAGCTAAACGAAACGCGACTGCTCGCTCTCGATCCAACAGTTGACCTTGATCTGGTGCGAAACCATTTAGCCACGATTCCAACCATCTGTCGCGGTGGCGACGAAGCCGGCTCGATCGGCCAGCTACCGCAGCGCCAACGTTTTCACTGGCTCGTCGCCCCCCGCAGTACAGTTATTCAAACTTCACCAGTTCATACCGGCAGGTGCAGCGACCCCGCTGCTGCCCTCAAACATCTCGTCGCAACGATGGTCGACGCGTGATCAACCCACGACGGCCGCTCGGCTCGTCACCACCGGCCAACGCGGATTAACACCGGACCACTGATGATCCAAATTTGTAAACATCTCTCCAAATGTCCCAATGAATTTTCCTCGTAGCGAGTTCCCTTCATGACTAAAAGCGCCGCTTCACAGGGATATTGACTTCCGGCAAACGCTGGCACTCTGTTTGCTCGCCGAAATTTTCCCCCTCAATCAGTTCCCGACATGTCAGTTTCGGTTTAGACGTGGGCAGGAGTCCAGACCTGCACTGTTTATATCCAACTCCCGCTGACTTCGGATACCCCGACAACCTGGAGCAGTACTACCTGCAAGAGCAGGGTTGGGCTGCGTATCGCTTTTCAGGACGATAAAGGGAGGTATTAATGAAGAAAACAGTGAAACTCATTGGGGTTGTACTGGCTGTTTTGATGTTGTCTGCGATAGCAAAAGCAGACACACTGGCGTTTACTGCGACGCTGACTGGCTCGCAGGAAGTGCCACCGACTGGTTCGCCAGGGATCGGTAGTGCGTTGGTAACGCTCGATACGGTGACCAATCTACTGACGGTGAATGTTTCATTCGCCGGACTGGGAAGTCCGACGATTGCTTCTCACATTCATTGTTGTACGCCGCCGGGAGTCAATGCCATGGTCGCCACTACGGTTCCGACTTTCCCGGGATTCCCGCTGGGCGTCACTACTGGTACTTACTTGATGACGTTTGACCTCACTCTCGCCTCGACATACAACCCCGCCTTCATAACGGCACATGGCGGAACGGTGGCGGGAGCGCAAGCAGCCTTCATCGCTGGATTACTCAGCGGTCAGACGTATCTGAACATCCACACTACCCAGTTTCCAGGCGGCGAGATTCGCGGGCAGCTTCTTCAAGCCGTACCGGAACCTGCGACCGTTCTTCTGCTAGCCACGGGAGTGATGGGTATAGCGGGAGCACTGAGGAAGCGTCGCAGACGGGACTGAGACGAGTGACTCGTACGTACTCGTAGTACGTGCAAGCGCAGGAAATGAAGAATGTCTAACCGGGGCGGGAGCAGTTCTTCCCGCTCAGCGGTAATCGTCTACGCAGCCAGAAAATACATCAGCAGCAATGTGACGCCGACGACGACGGACGCCACGCCAGTCACGAGGATCACTACCATCAGAGATCTGCCGTGAGGCAACCGCCGAAGTTCCTCGGGAATACCCGCCAACATATTCTCGACGATCTTAATGAGGTCTTTATGAAAAGCGACCATCAAGGCTCCGGTTATCAGGAAATAACCGCCGAGTATGATCTTGATAACTGACAGCATCTTTTGTTTGTCCGGCTCGACTAGCGGGATTTTGCGTTCATCGACAGCAGGACAATGGTTATACGAGCGAACTCAAATTTGCAAATGCGGGCCAGGGCCCAAGAAGGTCTTATGCTCCGAAGCGTTCTCTCATTGTTTGATTGATTTCTGTGATCGTAAAAATTTCCCTTGGACTTTTCGCCGATTTAAGTTGCACGTGAGGCCAATCTTTAAAGCGGGGCCAAAGCCCGCCGGCAGTTAAGCCAAGTCTCTCCGCCTCGTCAGCATACACATGGTAGCCGTTTAATCCATTTATTTTTCGGGTGGTCGACCACTCTGCCGCACCATTAACTACCCAAAACGAATCGAAAGCCTCACCCCACTGATGCCACGAAAGACCGGGCGGAGCGTCTGTCACATGCCTGCCGGATTGAGGACCAACGCTCTGTATGCAGAATGCCAGATACTCCGCCCCGGCGTCTCTAAACTCGAGGATCTTTGCCCGAATTTGCTCGGTCGTCCTCGACTGTCTCCAGATTATTCCTTGCTCAATGGGAGACCGCAGAGTCTCGTACGGGCGCATTTCGATGCCGCGCGCCCTGCAATTCTGAAGGAGGGTTCTCGCCATTGGCCTCAGTTCGGGAACCAAATCATCTATGTTGCGGGACGGCATAGTTTTTCTCCTTGCAGAAAACTGTAACGGGCTGGGGCGAGTACGGGCTCTTCTATTTTTATGAGAAAAGTGAAGGAAACATTTCCACCGATTTGCGTCCCTTTACGGACTTTGTCGAGCGACGACGCCTATGTTCGCGATGGTTGCGCCTTTAGTCATCGATGGCACGGCACAAATGTATAGGACGATGCCGGCAACGGGGGCGCGTGCTTCGAAGGATACGTTGCCGAAGTAATCAGTGACGTAGCCAATCTTCATGCCCTGCTCGACGTAAGTTCCGCGCTTGACGAGCGGATAGAAGATTCCCGTCTGTTCGCTTGCAAGGGTTACGACCTTTTCGATCCAAACCGGATGTTGGACCACAGACGCTGGACCAGCCATCATCTTCAAATAACGCATCACGTTCAGACAGCCGTCGAGCAACGCATTGACATCTTCGCTTTCCACCGTACCGGCATGACCGGCTTCAGCCGTGATGGACGGTTTGCCACGCGTCGTTGCCGTGTTCTCGAGATAACGCGAGGCTTGCGGGTCCTTCGGCCGGTCAGTCGAGATAATGATGTGATCGAGACCGAAGGCAAGGACCATCTCGCGCGAGATCTGGTCCTGTTTTTCATTGCCGGTCCTCGTCCAATAACTGTACGGACGCAAACTTTCATCCGTGTCCCCGCCGTGCAAATCGATCAAGTGGTCGCACTGCTCGACGACTTGCTTCGTGATTAGATAAGAAGCACGCTCGGTCTGTGTGCCGTCCATCTTCCCGGGATAGAAACGATTCATGCTTTTCTTGTCGACGGGGTTGACGTGAGGCACCTTCTGCTCGAACGATGGAATGTTAATCAGTGGGACTATAATCACCGTGCCGGAAATGTCCGCGGGATCGAGCCTTGCGATCAGTTTCTCGAGTGCAATGATTGAGGCGTATTCGGTGCCGTGTGAGCCCGCTACCAACGCTAAGACCGGGCCGGCCTTCGAGCCATGAACTACCGCAACCGGAATGGCCAGTGGTCCATCGCTACCAGCCGGCACTTCGATCAGACCGGTCACTTTCTGTCCTCGCGCCGCAGTCGCAGTGCCAACCGTGAATGTCTTGCGATCCTGTGCAGCGCCAAAACTGGTCAGCATCAACGCAACCCCGACTGCGGCAATCAACTTTCGCATGTGATTATCCTCCGTTAACGTGAATATGCGGCCGAGCCGGAAGCAATATTGCATTTGCTGGCGCAAGCCGTGCAAAGACATTTAAGATGGCAACGCTTAGCTGAAGCATCAACGCGAGGGATAAATGTTCGGCGCTGATTTCATTGCCAACCCTTACAAAATTTACGACCACTTGCGCACAACTGCACCCTTGCACTGGGCAGACAAGTTTCGCATGGGTGCGTGGCTAGTGCCTCGGTACGCGGATGTCATGGCCGGTCTGCACGACGCGCGGCTATCGAGCCAGCGCAGTCACAATCTAACCGCTGCGCTCCCGGTCGACGTGCAACACGAATTCTCGCAGTTTAATCAGATCTTCTCCAAGTGGATGCTCTTTCTTGATCCACCGCAGCACAGCCGGTTGCGCAAACTCGTGAACAAGGAGTTTACGCCACAAATGATACAGCGGCTGCGCCCGAGTATTCAGCGAGTCGTGAACACGCTTTTGGACCACGCAGCCAGGCAGCAGGAAATTGAGTTTATGTCTGAGTTTGCAAACCCTTTACCGGTTCGCGTGATCGCGGCGATGCTCGGCATACCGGGTGAAGATCAAGCCGACTTCCAAAAGTGGTCGGATGATCTCGCCGACTTCTTTGGTAATGCTACGGCGAGCGTGGATATCGCACGCCGCGCGCAGAACAGTCTCATCAACCTCACCGAATACTTCCGCGCGCGTCTTCCGGAACGGCGACAGAACCTTGGAGACGACCTGATAAGTCTGTTGCTCCGAGTCGAAGAAGAAGGCGAGGTACTGACGGTTGAAGAACTGCTGGCCCAGTGCACACTACTGCTCGTCGCGGGACATGAAACTACGCGCAATCTCATTGGTAACGGGTTGTTGGCCCTGCTTCAGCATCCCGACCAGTATGCAAAGTTAAAGGAGAACCCGGGGCTGATGCACTTAGCGGTGAGGGAGTTTGCGCGGTACGACAGTCCGGTGCAGTTCTCGGGACGCGCGGCGACAACAGACTTCTCGTGGTTCGGTCAGGAGATCAGGAAGGGACAGACCGTCATTCTTCTTTTAGGCTCGGCCAATCACGACCCCGAGAAGTTCTCGAATCCGGCGAAACTGGATATCGCACGCGACGAGGGCATGCCGCTTTCATACGGACATGGAGCACACTATTGCCTTGGTGCAGCGCTGGCCCAGTTTGAAACGGAGATCGCATTTACGACATTGCTCGAACGGGCGCCTGATTTAAGAATGCTGGACGATGAACCTGCATGGCGAGCGAATTTGAGTTTTCGTGGATTGAGCAGACTGCGAGTTGCCGCGTCATTTCGATAACTCACCGGGTGTTTTACCAACGAACCGGCGCCAGCGGCTGATCCGAACTAAGCGTATGGGCCACGCACTTCCAACTACCATCCGGTTGCTTTTTCCAATTCTTAATATACTTGCCCGTGTCGGTCATAGGCTTCCCACTATCGTCGTTCTCCGTGATCTCATACGTTCCGGTCACAAACGCCAGTTCTCCCGACACCTCAACCTTTGTTACCTTCCAGCCTCCGGCAAAGCCCGGCGCTTCGAGCAAACTCTTCCAAATCGTTCGAATTGAGTCTTTGCCTGTCAGTGCCGGAATATTCGGCAGCATCATCAAGGCATCGTCTGCATAGTAAGACATTGCTTTATCAACGTCCTTTGCGCCCACTGCCCTGGACCATTCGTCGTCCAGCTTTCTGATTGCAGCTTCATCGGCGCGTGGATCCAAGGTCACAGCGGTCTTGCACGCCGTCGAAAGCGCGAGGAACAACAGAAGAAACAGCAGCGCGGTGGTCCAAACGTCGCGCAGCGATGACCTGAGCATTTAACCTGAACCCTCGAATCCGAGTGTGTATAACCGACCGTTAACGTATGTTTGAAAGGAAGGGTTGTCAAGATACTCTTTCACACCCTGTTTTGAAATTCGACGGGAATGCTTGAACTTTACGAATCACACATCGGATAGCGGAAATCTAATGCGGGATTTTGCAACTCCTCTTGACTGCTGTGAATTCCCTTTTGACTGTGACGCCTGAAGTCGTCCACCTACTAGTAAGCGCAATTGTAGGGTGGCCCTCTGTGGCCACCCCTCGGTAGATTCAGACGTATTCAATTGTGACGGGGGCCCACTCCTAAATCTCTCAGTACCGACGACGTCGATCACGCAACTTGTACGTGTACAACGCCGAACCTCCTAATCCAGCAAGCGCTCCGATGCCAGCGCCGCGCTTGCCTCCCACAAGAGCGCCAACACCCGCGCCTGCACCTGTGCCAATTGCAAGCGTCAGCTTGTCTCGATGACGTTGCCAGAAACTGCGTCGTGGTGCATAGGCGTAATACGGTCGCCTCGCGTAATTGCGATTGTAAGCAACTCTCCGATATCTCGACTGACTTCCGTACGCCGAGTGTGATCTGCGGTGATGCCTGCACGCGAGCGCGGGAAGTGCCGAAGCACCGAACATGGATAGACACAGAACGAGACCTAACAGTCGTTTCACTGTTCTCACCTCCTTAATTTTTTACCGGGGAGATACGGGAGAGTTTCCGTAGCTGAATTTTACCAGACGCTGTCAATCCTGAAGTTTCGCGCAGGATTGGCTACTAAAGTGATTGGCGGATCCTGGCAGGAAGCGCGCTAAAATCAGTAACCAAATCGGGGGCACTCACCGCACGAAAATACATTAAAGTTGTGACCAGTCTCCGAGACTTGCGCAACCAATTCACAGCCGCTAACGTACTACCACAGACCGCCGGTAAACTTCTTCAACAACCTGGAGGACGCCCATGAAAATCAAAGCACTGGTGCTGCTACTAGCGCTCTCACTTCTCCTTCCTTTCTCCGCTTTAGCGCAGAAAAACGCTCAAGTTAAGTCGGCATTGCCGCCACTAGTCCCGCTGAAGGATTTCTTCCGCAATCCCGTCAAGACGTCATACTCCCTTTCGCCGAATGGCGAGTACCTGGCCTTCATGCAGCCATGGGAGACCCGACTCAATATCTTTGTCGAGAAGATCGGAACCGGGCAGGCGACCCGCGTCACCAGCGCAAAGGCGCGCGACATCGCCGGCTACGCCTGGAAGGGTGACAACCGCATTGTCTACGTCCAGGACACCGGTGGCGATGAAAACTTCCGTCTTTATGCCGTCAGTATCGACGGCTCGAATCCCAAGGACCTGACTCCGTTTGAAAAGGTTCGCGCCCAGATCATCGACCGGCTTGAACAAAATCCAAACGAAATCCTGGTCAGTCTCAATAAGCGCGAACCGCGCGTCTTTGACGTCTATCGGATCAACGTAAACACCGGCGAGATGCAGATGATTGCCGAAAACCCCGGCAACTACACCGGCTGGGCCACCGATTGGGATGGCAAACTTCGCATCGCCGTAACTACGGATGGCGTCAATAGCACACTGATGTTTCGCAACAACGAAACAGATAAGTTTGCACCGCTCGTCACCACCAGTTTCAAAGAAACTATCTCACCGTTGCTATTCACTGCCGACAACCGTCAACTCTATGTAGCCACCAACATCGGCCGCGACAAGACGGCTATCGTCAAATACGATCCCGAAACCAAGAAGGAACTCGAGAAGATATATGAGCATCCTGAAGTGGACGTGAACAATCTTCTCAGTTCGCGCAAGCGCCGTGCGATTACGGGCGTCTCTTTCACCACCGACAAAACACAGTACTACTTCATCGACAAGCAGCGAGCCGACCTGCAAAAAGATCTCGAGCGTCGTTTGCCGGGTTATGAAGTGCGTGTGGCCGGCTTTAATGACGATGAGGACAAGTGCCTGGTGCGCACGTTCACCGACCGTTCGCGCGGCGCTTACTACTTCTACGATCTGAAGTCGAAAGACTTCCGCAAACTCGCCGATGTAAGCCCCTGGTTGAACGATCAGGACATGGCGCCGATGAAGCCGATCAAGTATCAGAGCCGCGATGGCCTGACGATTCACGGTTACCTGACGCTTCCCAAAGGTGTGCCGGCGCGCAACCTGCCCGTGGTCGTGAATCCGCATGGTGGTCCATGGTATCGCGATCAGTGGGGCTATAACCCTGAAGTTCAATTCCTCGCGAATCGCGGCTATGCGGTGTTGCAGGTTAACTTCCGCGGCTCGATCGGATATGGACGCAAGTTTTGGGAGGCCAGCTTTAAGCAATGGGGCAAAGCGATGCAGGACGACATCACCGATGGTGTCCAATGGCTGATCAAGCAAGGTATCGCCGATCCCAAACGCATTGGCATTTACGGCGGCAGCTACGGTGGCTACGCAACGCTCGCCGGACTGGTTTTCACTCCTGATCTTTACGCGGCTGGAGTTGACTACGTCGGAGTGTCAAACCTGTTTACGTTCATGAAGTCCATTCCGCCGTATTGGAAGCCGTATCTGGAAATGATCTACGAGATGGTGGGACATCCGGAAAAGGAAAAGGACCTGCTGACGGCGGCGTCTCCGGTTTTCCACAGTGACAAAATCAAAGTACCGCTATTGATTGCGCAAGGCGCGAACGATCCGCGAGTAAACAAAGCGGAATCCGACCAGATGGTCGAGGCGCTCAAGAAACGCGGGATCGAGGTGCCTTACATCGTGAAGGCGAACGAAGGACACGGCTTCGCAAACGAAGAGAACCGCTTCGACTTCTACCGCGCGATGGAGGAGTTTTTAGGGAAGCATCTCGGTGGAAGAGTGGAGAAAGCCAGCGACTAAACATTCGTTCGGGCTTGCGACAGTCGCAGGTGATGTTCACGCAAAGGCGCAAAGACGGCTAAGAGTTTAGTTTGTCTTTGCGCCTTTTGCGTGGTCAATCGCAGTGGAGCGGCATGGAATACCAGGAGGTACCACGAACAAGCCTGCCCGGATACTCAGACCGTGGTGCAGACTTGCCTGACGTTAACGACTAATGGTGCCAGGTAATCTATGATCTCGATGTCGGGAGGTGCACCCGACGCTACCGCGTTGCGGTACTGACCGTGTCCAAGATTCCGGCGTGATTACACGTGCGCGAATCCCAACAAGATAATCAATTCTTAAAACAGGAGAGAGCATGGCGACTCAACGAGTAAACTTCAGAAAGTCTCTGCCGCTTGTGATTGGAGTGTTGTTTGCTTTCGCAGCGACGAAAACGACGGCAGTGGCCCAATCTGACGTCGAAGAGAAAAACCGTCATATCATACAGGCTGCTTTCGAAAACTGGCGACGCGGAGCCGGAACTGTCTTCGATTTACTCGCCTCTGACGCAAAATGGACCATAGCCGGCCGGTCTGCGGTATCGGGCACATATCACAGCCCTCGCGATTTGATGGACCAGGTCATCATCCCTTTCAACGCAAGACTCTCCACGCCGCTCGTGCCGACCGTGCGGGGCATCTACGCTGATGGCGATACGGTAATTGTGTTGTGGGAGGGAGCCGCAATGGCTCGCGACGGCAGGTCGTATGAGAACACGTATTCGTGGTTTCTGAAGATGCGCGACGGGAAGATTATCAGTGCCACTGCGTTGGACGATCCCATTGCGTTCGACGATCTATGGAAACGAGTCAAGCCTGTTTACTGACCAAAGCTGTTAGATTAGCCACGGATGACACGGACCAGAATCCGCATTCATCCGTGGTCATCCGTGGCTAAGATTTACATCCGGCGGCGCCTTGATCACTCGGTGTAGTCGGATGGTGTTTGTATTATTCGTTGTCATGATTTCTCCTCGTATGATTACTTAACCGCCGGCGATTGCGCCGATGATGTAAAACGGTTCCGAGCCCGATGCGATTGCCTGCGGGAGCGGAGTGTCCGCCGGATCGTGCGTAACGTCCTCACCGCAGGCAAAGAATCTCAGCAATGGCCGGCGCTCTCCTGCTACGTGATCGCGAATGGTCCCACGCAACATCGGGTACCGCGCTTCGAGAGCGTCGAGTATCGAGCGTCGTGTTACCTCGCCGTCGAGCTCGAGTTCAAGCTCTCCCTTGATACCTGCAAGCGCTCGCAAATGTGACGGCAGAACTACCAGAATCATTTCAGCGTCTGTACCTCCACTGAAAGCACGGCCGGAAGATCTCGAACAATCGGAGTCCAGGTGTCGCCCGCATCAGGCGAGGCATATACCTGGCCGCCAGTCGTGCCAAAGTAGACGCCACACGAGTCAAGTGAGTCGACGGCCATCGCATCGCGCAACACGTTCACATAACAGTTGCTTTGCGGCAGACCGTTCGTGAGCGGCTCCCATTCGTTCCCGCCCGATCGACTGCGATAGACGCGCAACCGTCCATCAGGCGGATAGTGCTCGCTATCGCTCTTGATCGGCACAACGTAGATCGTCTCCGGCTCGTGCGCGTGAACATCAATCACAAACCCAAAATCCGTCGGCAAGTTTCCACTAACCTCGTGCCACGAATCGCCCGCATCATCACTGCGCATCACGTCCCAATGTTTCTGCATGAACAGCACGTTTGAATTCGCAGGATGCATCGTGATGTGATGGACGCAGTGGCCCACCTCTGCCGCCGGATCGGGAATGTATTGCGAGCGCAAACCTTGATTGATCGGTTTCCATGTTGCGCCGCCGTCATCAGTGCGAAACGCACCCGCAGCGGAGATGGCAACAACAATGCGTTCGCGATTGCTCGGATCCAACAGAATCGTGTGCAGGCACATGCCGCCGGCGCCTGGTTGCCATTGCGATCCCGTGCCATGACCGCGCAAACCCGGCAGTTCGTGCCAGGTCACACCGCCGTCACTCGACCGAAACAACGCGGCATCTTCAACGCCGGCATAGACGCTGTCCGGATCGTCGAGCGAAGGTTCGAGATGCCAGACTCGTTTGAACTCCCATGGGTGTGGAGTGCCGTCATACCACTGATGCGTTGTCAGCGGCTTCCCGGTTTCTTCCGAAGTGTCGTAAACAAACTTATTGCTCTCACCCCTCGGCATCCCTTCGGGCGTGGTGGCCGGCGCGCCGGCGGGCGTGCCGGGCTGGAACCACGTTTTGCCGCCGTCGTCCGATCGTTGAATGATCTGACCAAACCAGCCGCTGGTTTGCGACGCGTAAATGCGGTCCGGATCAACCGCCGAACCTTTGAGGTGATAGATCTCCCAGCCGGCGAAATGAGGACCACTCACGTCCCATTTTTCGCGTTTTCCATCTGAAGTCAGAATGAATGCACCCTTACGAGTGCCTACGAGTACTCGTACATTGCTCATCTTTTGGTTTCCTTTTAGTAAGTTGCCAGCAAACTTTAACTCCTCTATCTAATAGTCGAACGACGACCGGCGAAATCGACATTTGCGACAAAAAACTCTTACAGCAGTTCGTCACACCCAAGATCACGGTAGGACGCCAGCGCACACTCGAGCCGGTGCCACCAGCTTTCAGGCTTCATTCCGCGACTCCAGAAGAGAATCGGAATCGTCAAGTTGCGTACAGCGCACCGGCGGTAGTCCAGCCACAACTCATCGAGTGAATAGTTTTCCACACCATGCTCGAGCAGGCACTCATGATAGTAGTTGATCAGCGGTCGTTCCAACTCGCGGCGTCGAGTCGGATACCAATGCAAGGCGATCAAAAACGCAAGATCGCGTGCTCCGACATCAACATGCCAAAGCTGCCAGTCAAACAGAAGAGCGGATCCCTCGCCTGAACGCGGGAAGAGGAAGTTCCATGTATGCGCGTCGCCGTGAATGATTGTGAGCGCATGGGAGTCAGTCAGGCGCAACCATGGGCTGAGCGAAGAACTGAAAACGCGTTCGAGCACGTCACGGGTCTCTGCTGTCAGCGCCTCTCCAACATGGTCCATGAATGCAGGCAGATGTGAAGCAATGCCCTGGACCATGCTTGTCAGGCTCTCTGTCGTATGAAGTTGACCGACTGTGGTACCGAGCGCCGGTGCCTCCCACCACCGAGCATGGACACGAGCCAAAGTATCGAGCGCGGCTTCACATTGATTGCGGGACGGCGGAATGGGCCAGGGCGGATGATCGTGAGTAGACCGGTGATCTTCGAGCACGATCGTGCCCGGGTCACCGTCACCATTCTCGATAGCAGCGAAGCAGCGCACGAGCGGTGGCGTTCCTATGGCCGGTGCAACCAAACGGTAGAACGGCACCTCGCCGGTAAACCCCTCACGAACAAGCGGCGGGTTGAGTGGCGACTTGACGACCAGATGGCGTGGCAAGTCGCCGGGCGCATCACTCGAGTATGTCGCCGTCAGAAACACGAGGGTCGAAATGATGGTCTCGAGTTCGAGTTCAACACGAACGTCGATCACGTCGCCTTGCGGAAGAGCTCCGGAAGTGCGTAACCAGCGAGCTAACGTTCCGGGTGTAATCGAGGAGCCGCGCATAATTCGTTTAGATCTCCAACGTAACGCTCCTTTATAATGTTCGCACTAATATTCGTTCATAAAGGAGCAACGAAGTGCCTGTAACAGAGATTGCTGCCGGCTGCTATCGCATATCAACCTACATCCCTGAAATCGATCTGCAATTCAATCAATTCCTGCTCAACGACGAAGAACCGCTTTTGTTTCATACGGGAATGCGAGTGCTGTTTCCAACAGTACGCGACGCGGTTGCAACCATTATCGATCCGGCAAAGATACGTTGGATCAGCTTCAGTCATTTCGAGGCGGACGAGTGTGGCTCGCTTAACGAGTGGCTTCAAATCGCTCCTGCTGCACAGCCCGTGTGCAGCATGGTGGGCGCACTGGTCAGCGTAAATGACTTCGCTCTTCGTCCAGCGAAGGGCATGACTGACGGCGAAGTTCTAAATACGGGTGAGCATCGATTCCGCTTTGTTCAGACCCCGCATGTGCCGCATTGTTGGGAGGCTGGCCTTCTTTTCGAAGAAACGAAAGGAACGTTACTCTGCTCAGACCTGTTTCATCAGAATGGTGATGTGGAACCGCTAACCGAATCCGATGTTATCGAGCGTGCACGAAAAACTCTGGTCGATTATCAGGCCGGACCGTTCGCGAACTACATGCCGTACACGAAGCACACGGACGGCATTATGCAGAAACTAGCCGCACTCAACCCGCGAACGATTGTGCCGATGCACGGCTCAGCTTATTCCGGCGATGGCGCTCAGGCCATACGCGATCTCGCAGTGGTCATGCGCGACGTATTAGGGTGACGTGTTGAGAGTCATCCAGGTAAAAGTGAAACCCAATTCGCGCGCGAGCTTGCTCGAGCAAAAGGAAGACGGAACGTGGCTCGCGCAAATCAAGTCGCCGCCTGTAGACGGCAAGGCAAACGAAGAGTTGCTCGCTCTGGTTGCGAAGCACTTCGAGTGTCGTAAATCAGATGTGTCGATCAAAAGCGGCGGGTCCGGGCGCGTGAAGTTAGTTCAAATCGAAGTTTCGTAAGGCGCCGTCCAGGACGCGTGTCACTTCTGAAGTTTCGCGACGTAACCGCGTCTCGCTCTGACGTTTAATCCAACACGTCTCGAAAAGATATCCACGCGACGATACTCGTTCGCTGTTGACGACTCCAGCGGACGAAGCGGCTTGTAGCTAAGAATGTATTGCGAATCTACGCTTCGAGCTATCGCGGCAGCGTTGTCAATCATCTCCTCCGCCGACGCTGGTAAACCCATAGTTCCACCGGTTTCTTCGGTGATCGCGAGAAACTCCTTTTCACGTTCTTTCAGTGTCTTTTTGATCCCGCCGCGGTGCAACAGCACGTCAACGTCAACAACTCCTCCACCCTTGGTCTTCATCAAGGTCTTCAGATCCGGTGTGGGATCCGTTCTGTCTCTTGTCGACGGTAAAGCATCGATTAGAAGCGGGTCGACCGCGCTCTTTGCGCGCGGACGCGTGGGCTCAGGTTTCTTCGCGTTAAGCCCGAGAGAAGTATAACTAATGATATGGACTGTTATATTCGCTGCAATCACGCGCTGAAATGCCTGCTCAAGCTGCGGTTCATCAGGCCTGTGTACAACGCCGTCAGAGACCAACACCAGATGATGATTGCGCGACGGAACTTTGTCGAAGTATGAAACGGCTGCGGTCAGGGCGGCCGCCAAAGCACTGCGCTTTCCCGGGAACAGTCCTTTTTCGAGAGAGTGAATGACTTCTGCCTTGTTGAGCGTCCATTCCTGGACCAGTTCAACTCGATTGCTAACTTGCATCACCGCGATTTGGTCTTCGTTCCGCAGAGCGGAAACGAGCGCCTGGGCCACTTCCCTGGTAAGAGTGACACTCTTCGCCAGATTCTGTTCTCCGCCAGTATCGAGAAGTAGCAAAACGCTTCCCGGAATGCGGTACAGGCTTCGCAACTGTTGCACAACGCCATCTTCTTTCACGGTCAAGTCATCGATTCCCACGGTCGGATCAAAACGGCCGGAAGCATCTACCGCTGTTACCGGAATTCGCACTTCTTCGATAAATGTTTTTACGGACTCCTGAACGGTTTGAGTCTCGGGAGTTTTAGTTGGCGAGTTTTGTGCACGACAGAGCAAAGCACTATGGACCAGGACAAGTAGAATCACCATCAGCTTCCGCGTTGAAAACAGGTTTTTCATCGGCACTCCCTCGGCGGCACAAAATCTGGCGAGATTTTAATCACACCTGTGATGCCGAAAGAAATCAAAATGATGGAAGTGAGCACATAATTTCGTAGCCGAATTTAATTCTTCTCTCCCTGTCGAACTCGCATTTACAATAGGAGCTCAAAGATAAAGTTTGGGGACAAATTTAATATGAAACGTCTGGCAGTTGTCTTTCTTTCGATTCTTAGTCTTTCCTCGATAACCACCAACGCGCAAAACTGGCCGTCGTTTCGTGGGCCGAACGCGTCGGGTGTTGCCGAAGGTACGAATCCGCCCATCACCTGGGACCTCGACAAGTCACAGAACGTGCTCTGGAAAACAACTATCCCGGGTCTCTCGCACGCGAGTCCGATCGTCTGGGGTAACCACATCTTTGTGATCACTGCCATCAGCAGCGATTCAAAAGCCGGCTTTGACGCGAAAGATCGCGGTATCGACCTGGCCAATGATGCCGTCAAGCATACGTGGATGATTTATGCGTTGGACAAACGAACTGGAAAGGTGCTCTGGACCGACACAGCTTACGAAGGCGTGCCGCGCGCGAAGCGACACGTCAAAGCGACGCAAGCTAATTCCACCCCGGCGACCGATGGCCGTTACGTTGTCGCGCTCTTCGGTTCCGAAGGTCTCGCTTGCTACGACACGAATGGCAAGTTGCAATGGAAGCAGGATCTCGGTGTTTTGAATCCGGGTCTCTGGGACGACAAGGATTCGTCATGGGGACACGCCAGCAGTCCTGTGATCTTTCGTGACCTCGTGATCGTTCAAGCGGATGGTCACAAGCAGTCGTTCATCGCTGCGTTCAACTTGAAAGACGGCAAACAGGCGTGGCGTGTTGAACGCAATGAGATCACATCATGGACCACGCCGACGATCTACCAGGGCAAGGATCGCGTCGAACTGATAGCCAACGGCGGGCGATACATTCGCGGCTACGATCCGCTGACGGGAAAAGAACTCTGGCGCTTTGCCGACAATCAGACGGAGGTGAAGATGCAGGCGCCGCAGGTCGCACACGATCTCATTTACATCACCGGCGGCTATCCGGCTGGACGTGCGATGTACGCGTTTCGTCCGGGCGCGGTTGGCGACATCTCACTCAAGCCCGGCGAAGAGAAGAACGCGTTTCTTGCATGGAGTTCGAGCAAGGGTAGTCCGTATACGCCGACGCCGATCATCTACGGTGATCTGTTTTATGTGCTTGCCGACAATGGCGTGCTCAGCGCGTATGAGGCGAAGACGGGTGAGGTCATTTATCAACAGCGACTGCCCAGTTCGTTTAGTGCGTCACCAGTTGCCACGGACGGCAGGCTGTACCTGTCGAGTGAAGACGGTGATGTGTTTGTGGTGAAGGCGGGCAGACAATATGAGTTGCTGTCGAGGAATACGATGGGCCAGCCGCTGATGGCGACGCCCGCGCTCTCGCAAGGGATGCTGATCGTGCGTGGACAGAATGCTATTTACGCACTCGGCGAAGCGAAGAAGTAAGCCACGGATTTAACGGATGAACACGGAGAGACCTTTGTCAATCTGTGGCCCCGAATAATAACTCGAGTTCTTTGGACGCCTTGTCGACCTCGCGCCTGGCATCTTCCACTGCGGTCGCCGCTTCTTCTGCGTCAGCCGCTATTGTTTGCGAGCGTTGTGACGCGGCTTCCGATGCGGCTCTCGCCTTCTTCAATCGTTCCTCTGCTTCGCGCAATTGCTTTTCGGCTTGTTTCGCTTCGGCGTATATCTTCTTCTGCGACGCGTCCAAACTCTGCGCCCTGGTTCGGGCATCAACCAGCGCCTTCCTCGCCGCCTGTAGTGAAAACTTTGCGGCAGCTATTTTTACCTGGCGCGTCTCTTCAGCCTTGCGTGCGTCGGAAGTTGCTTTAGTCTTTTGTGAAACTGTGGTCGTCCGCGCCGCCTCCCTCCTGGTCGTGGCGGTCGCAGGAACGAACGAGGCGAGTGATTCAAAACCCGGCGGGTCGACATCCTGGCTCAAACGTCCGAGTGTTAGGTTATCGGAAGGCGACGCATGCGCGGAGATTGCCTCGAGCGTTGTCGTAATGCGTCTTATGGCGTCCGGCCCCGGGTTGTGACCTGCGTCCTGCAACACTGTAGCCGCGCGATCCGAGAGATCGAGCAGCGCCTCGCGTCGCGCGTCGAGTGATCTGCGCATGTCTGTAATCTTGCCGGATGTCTGCGCTCGCCGGAAGTGCTGGCCTGCGTTGAGCAGATTGTCGAATGCATCGCGGTGGTTCCAGTAGAGTTGATTGACAGTCCACGCCGAGACTGAAGGCTTCACGAGTGTCTTGACGAGGTTTGCGTCGTTAGCACGTCCACTCTGCTTCAACCGCGCGGCAAGCGCGTTGCGCGCACCGATGAACTCCGCCAACGGGAGCTTGAACAGTTCATCTACTTCATCGTTGAGTTTTTCTGCTGGTCCCACTGTCAATCTCGTTTAATTATCGAAAGTAAGAACAACACGAAACCTCACTCTGCCACTGTGCATCTGTTCATACGCTTCCACTACACGATCAAGCGGGTATTTTTCGATCATCGGATGCACATCACTCAACGCGCTGAATTCCAATGTGTCCTGGGAATCTCGCGCGGTGCCGGAATACCAACCCGCGACCGAACTGCGGCGCGAAATCAGCGAGAACATACTGATCGTAAGCGGCTCAGCCGGCGCCGCAGGAACAAGCAACAGTCCATTCGGCGATAGACCATCCACCAACGGCGAAATCGCCTGCGCGCTCGGAGCGGTCGCGAGTATGACGCGCGCGCCGCCAAGCTTTTGTAACTCCGCCACGACATCTGTCGCGGTCGCATCGATGTAATGATGCGCGCCCAACTCTTGCGCGAGCGTTTGTTTGTCGTTACCTCGATTGACAGCTACGGTCTGAAACCCCATCCGCCGCGCGTACTGAACGCCGAGATGGCCCAGCCCGCCGATACCATGAACTGCGACTACGTCTCCGGCGCGAGCACCAGAGTTGCGCAGCGCGTTGTAAACCGTGACACCGGCGCACATGAATGGTCCGGCTTCCTCAGCAGGAACTTCATCGGGGATCGCGGCGAGCGCAGTCGCCGGGGCAATCATGTATTCAGCGTATCCTCCATCGAAGTCAATGCCGGTAACTTTTCGATTGACACACATGGCGAAGTCGCCGCGACGACATGGCTCGCACACGAAACAATGGCCGCCATGCCAGCCGACACCGACGCGTTGACCATTGGACCACGCGGTGACGTTGGCGCCCACTGCATCGATGCGTCCCGCGACTTCATGACCAGGTACGCGGGGATACTGGAGTCCCGGCCACAGACCTTCTTTGACGAGCACATCGCTATGGCAAATGCCACACGCCTCAACTTTGACGCGCACTTGCCCGGCGCCCGGTTCAGGCACATCACGCTCAACCAATTCCCAGTCTCCGCCTGCTCTGCTTATCTGCGCTGCTTTCATTTTGTTACTCATGATTGCTCCTTTAGGCCACAACGATAGACAAAAAGCAAGCGCACTCGCCGGCTCACTGCAGCCTTTGCTCAATACTCGGGATAGACCGGATCTGAAACTCGGGCTCGATAGTCTTCGCGAGCTCGAGTGCTCTTTCATAAATCGCGCGCGCCTGTTCGAGTTGGCCCATCTCACGAAGAACATCTCCCAACGCGAGTTGCGTATGTATCGAATCGGGCGACAACGCCACGGCGGCCTGTGCTTCCTCCAACCCCTGGTCGAGTTGTTTTGCCTGAACGAGGTTCTGCGCCTTCTGCACCTTGCTCAGCGCCGACGCCAGGGGCAAGTCAAACTTTCCGTCAAACACGAAGACGCCACGATCGATTACGGCTGTAGGTTTAAGCAGCTTGAATTGACCGTAAGGATCAAGCGCTCCCGGCCCGAATTCGACGCCGGACAAGTTGCTGGCGCTAATCAGCACAGGTCCATTGATCGAGCCGGGGACGTCAATCGGTTCGTTCAACCAC
>DASSEB010000038.1:0-2278 GCA_035696765.1 Pyrinomonadaceae bacterium
TCCCGATACGGCCCGTTTGAATCAACCGCCGTGTTTCGAGCCATTGTGGATGCGTGCGCACCATGAACGCTTCCTGTATTCGCACGCCGGTGCGCTCGCGAACCGCCAGCAGAGTTTTCGCTTCGTCAGCGTTCAGCGCAACCGGTTTTTCACAAAGCACGTGCTTGCCGGCCTCGGCGGCTTTGATCGTAAAAGGAACATGCAAGTGATTCGGAAGCGGGTTGTAAACAACTTCCACTGACTCGTCCGCCAACAGTTCTTCATAGCTGCCGTAGGCGCCCGGAATGTTTAGTTCGCTCGCCGCCGTCTTTGCTTTGGCGAGATCGCGTGAAGCGATCGCCACGACCCCACACCAGGGGCTGCGCTGCATGGCGGGTATCACTTTCGCCAGCGCGATTTTTGCCGTACCCAAAATTCCCCAGCGAACTTTTTCACTCATTATTGGAAAGCGTCAAACATAGATCGGATCTGCAATCGCTGCTGAAACTCTGCCAAAGAGAGCGGCGCCCTCGAGTGAAATTCAACCGTCATCTCTCGTCCGGGTGCAAGATTGAAGAAGTTGTCAGAAAAGAATCCCTCATATTCCGCCAGCGACAGATAAACCGCTTTCGCAAACTTGTCAGCCGTGACTTTCACTTGAAACCCGCCGCGGATCGGCCTCACTTCAGACGTAATCGTTGGTTTCGAAAACGAAAGTTCCTTGAATGGCGCGAAGAAGTAGTCGTGATCGGAGGCCACTTTTCCGTCCACTATCAACTCGCAATAAACGACACTGTCATTTGTGTGGACGCCTTTCAGCAAATCGTCGACGCGCACGTCGAAATACGAGCGGCTCGTCAGCGGCGCGAGCGTCGCATCCTGAACAAAGTTCTTCAGCACCTTGCCGTCGAAATCCATTAACGTCACTCTGATCTTTGCCGGTACTGGTTTTGTCCGATCTGAGACCACAAACAGTTTGAGATAACCCTGCTGCACGCTCGGGCTGATCAGCAGTGCGTTGTAGAACCGCCGCGCGTAGTACTGCAAGGCTTTCCAACGGCCAAAGTAATCGATGCTGGACCACGAAGCGACGGGCCAGCAGTCGTTGATCTGCCAATACAGCGAACCCATGTTGTGAGGCATGATGCGTCGCAAATGCTCGGCGCCGATGCGTATTCCTTCTGCTTGCAGCACCTGACTCACGTACAAGAACGACTCGAAATCCTTGGGCTGCGCGTATTCGCGCAACATGTACTCGCGCACTAACTGGTTGCCGCGCGGATGCCGTTGATGAGCGAGCATGATCGGCGACTCGATATCGCGGTCCGCCGGCAACGTGTAAGCTTTGACCGTTTCAATATTCGGAAACGACTGAAACCCGTATTCGCTCATGAACCGCGGCGTCTGTTTCTCGTAATCCGTGAACGGCTCGGCTGCGTGCCAGACGCGCCAGAAGTGCAGATCACCGCTGCGAGTCGAATCCGGATCGTCCTCGAGTCCCCCGTGCGGTGAGCTGGGCCAGTAAGGTCGCGAGGGATCGACTTTTGCGCAAACGTCCTGCAACACGCTCAGGAAGATCTTCTTGTAATCGTCCCATAACGACGCCGGCAGAGTCTGACGCCAGCCCCAGTTCATCCAGCCGGTCTCGATCTCATTGTTGCCGGCCCAGAGGACGATACTCGGATGGTTACGCAGCCGCGTCACATTGTCGATTGCTTCGGCGCGAACGTTGTCGAGGAATTCCTGCGTGGCGGGATACATGCTGCAAGCAAACATGAAATCCTGCCAGACCATGATGCCCATTTCGTCGCAGAGTTCGTAAAACCGATCGTCTTCGTAAATGCCGCCGCCCCACACGCGCAGCATGTTCATGTTGCTGTCGCGCACCGACTTGATCAGGAAGCGATACTTGTCTTCAGTGATGCGGGTGGGAAAACTGTCGGCGGGAATCCAGTTGCCACCTTTCGCAAATACGGGAATTCCGTTAATGACGAACGTAAAACTCTGTCCCCCTTCGTCGCGCTGCTGCCGTAGTTCGAGAGTGCGCAACCCGGTGCGCGTGAGTTTTTCATCCGTGACGCGGCCATTTACGAGTGCGCGCGCGCGGAAGCTGTAGAGTGGTTGGGCGCCGAGTCCGTTGGGCCACCACAAAGCGGGTTTCGCAATAGTGAAATCAAACGAAACGTGGTTGCTTCCCGGCGTGAGTTTGATTTGTTGTCTTCCGGCAATGGTTTTGTCCTTGAGGTTTTCGAGCAGTATCGTCGCCGCACCCGCTGCGGTGGCTTCGATACCGACGTTT
>DASSEB010000039.1:0-9546 GCA_035696765.1 Pyrinomonadaceae bacterium
CGTCGATCCGCTCCAGTACGACCTGCTCTTCGAGCGTTTTCTGAACCCGGGCCGCGTGTCGCTGCCGGATATCGATATCGACTTCTGTGTGCGTGGCCGAGGCGACGTCATTAACCACGTCGCGGATCTCTACGGCCGCGACTCCGTCTGCCAGATCATCACGTTCGGGACCCTGGCGTCGAAGGCCGCCATCAAGGACGTGGGCCGGGCGTTGGAAGTGCCTTACGCCGAGGTCGAGCGAATCGCCAAGCTCATTCCACCGCCAGTGCGTGGCCGCAATGTCAGTCTCAGCCAGGCGCTTGAACAAGTGCCGGAACTGAAACGCGAGATCGAAACAAACCCTCAGGTTAAAGAGATACTTGAAATCGCACAAAGGCTGGAAGGGTGTGCTCGCCATTCCTCCGTGCATGCGGCAGGGGTCGTGATCTCTCCGGTGCCGCTGCAGGAATTAATCCCCGTCGCAGTCTCGGGCAAAGAAGAGCTCACCACTCAGTACGTCATGTCGGACCTGGAAAAGACCGGCATGCTTAAGATGGATTTTTTAGCGCTTACCGCGCTAACTGTTATAAATGACTGCTTAACCAGCATTAAACGGCTGCTTCGTAAAGAGATTAAGTGGTCGGATATAGCGCTTAACGACGCTAAAGCGCTTAGCGTGTTTGCTGACGGAAGGACGGAGGCGGTCTTCCAGTTCGAGTCGTCAGGGATGCAGGAGATCTGCCGGAAGCTGAAGCCCAAGGGCCTCGAAGATCTCGCCGCGCTCAACGCCCTCTATCGGCCGGGACCACTCGACGGCGGCATGGTCGATGAATTTATTCAGCGGCATCACGGGAAGAAAGCAGTGCGTTATCTCGTGCCGGAGATGAAGGAGATTCTCAACAACACTTACGGCATTATCGTTTACCAGGAGCAGATAATGCAGCTCGCGCAGAAGCTGGCGGGTTATACACTTAGCGAAGCCGACCTCATGCGTCGCGCGATGGGCAAAAAGAAGCGCGAAGAGATGGCGGTGCACGAGGAGAAGTTCATCAAGGGCGCGGTTGAGCGCGGTCTCAAACAGGAGAAAGCCGAGAAGATCTTCTCGTTGATGGCCCAGTTCTCCGACTACGGATTCAATCGCAGCCACAGCGTCGCCTATGCGTACCTGGCGTTTCAGACGGCGTATCTGAAGGCGCACTATCCGGAACACTTTTACGCCGCGGTCCTTTCGAGTGAAGCCCAGGACGCCGCTAAAGTGTTTAAGTACTCGAAGGAGTTGCGCGCGCAAAAGATCGCTCTCCTCCCTCCTGACGTAAACGAAAGCAACTCCGGCTTTACTCCCTTAAGCGGAGCGATCCGTTACGGGCTTACGGCGATTAAGGGTCTCGGCCAGTCAGCGGTTAACGCAATTACTGAAGCACGCGAGAGTGGTCCATTCCGTTCGTTTTTTGATTTTGCGGAGCGCGTCGAATCGTCCACTTTGAACAAACGCGTCCTGGAGAGTCTGGTCAGCGCCGGTGCTTTTGACTCGCTTAAGGACGGCAGATCGATTGGAGATTGGCGCGGCGGCCTGCACGGCGCGATCGATGCCGCACTGTCTCGAGCGCAACGAGTTAAGCGCGAGCGGCTACAGGGACAGAACGGTCTCTTTGGGGGAATGCCGGAAGAGATCGACTTTGCGAACGAACTGCCGCCGACGGCAAAAGGCTGGACTTCAAGTGAAATGTTAGCTGCGGAGAAAGCAGCGCTCGGGTTTTACATTACCGGTCATCCACTTGAACGCTACCTCGATATCCTGCAGAACGTGAAAGCCGTGCGGTCGTCCGAGCTGCCGGACTTGAACACCGGCGTTCGTGTCACGTCAGGAGGCATTGTCAGCGACGTTCAACTGCGCACCACAAAGAAGGGCGACAAGTTTGCGTTGTTCCGTCTGGAGGATGAAGCAGGCGGCACGAAGTGCGTGCTGTGGCCGGAGGGCTACCGCAAACATGCGGCACTGATGCAGAATGAGTTGCCCGTAATCGTTATCGGACGCCTGGAGCTGAGTGAGGACAATCCGCCGACGATCATAGTCGACCAGGTGCAAAGCATTGACGCGACCGCACGGAACGCCGAGTTCCTGGTGTTGCGCACGCCGCAGCATGACGACTTCCCGACGCTGTGTGATTCAATTCTGAGTCTGCTCAGTTCCAATCCCGGCGATTGTGAAGTCACGATGGAGACGTTGATCGAGGAACGGACAGTCGTCAGGATTAAACCCAACAACGCCTTGCGCGTGCGGCGAAGCAGCGAACTGGAACAGGCCCTGAAAGAACTCGGTTGCGGCGTTAGCTTTGAATCTTCAAACGGCAAAGCGCGCGTGTGATGCACTACTCTGAGAACGAACACTGATGGCGAAAAAACAAAAAGAAAAAGCGAGCGAGCCTGAGCCGGCGAGGCCGGTAGAGCAGAGAACTGCATTCGAGCGCGTCCTACTCGCGCGGCATTCCGATCGCCCGTACACACTCGATCTCATCGAGCGGCTGTTTGAAGATTTCGTCGAGCTTCACGGCGACAAGAGATTTGCAGAAGACCCGGCAATCGTCTGCGGCCTCGCACGCTTTCATGGCTTACCCGTGGTCGTCGTCGGTCATCAGAAAGGGCGCGACACGAAACAACGCAGTTACAGAAATTTCGGCATGCCCAAGCCGGAGGGTTATCGCAAGGCGCTTCGCGTAATGAAGCTCGGTGAGAAGTTTGGGCGTCCGATCTTTACGTTCATCGACACTCCCGGCGCCTATCCAGGTATCGACGCAGAGGAACGCGGCCAGGCTGAAGCCATCGCTTACAACCTGCGCGAGATGGCAAAAATCAAGGTCCCGATCATCGTCACCGTAATCGGCGAAGGCGGTTCCGGTGGCGCGCTCGCGATCGGCATCGGGGACCAGGTGTTGATGCTCGAGAACGCGACTTATTCAGTTATCAGTCCTGAAGGTTGTGCCGCGATTCTCTGGAAGGACTCTTCGCAAGCGGATCGCGCGGCGGAAGGATTGCGACTTACTGCACAGCATCTTCACGATGAAGGCATCGTCGACAAGATCATCCCCGAGCCGGATGGAGGGGCGCACAACGATTACGATCAGACCGCTCGTTTTCTGGATTCAGCATTGAGTGAGCGATTGGCGGAAGCGGTGAGCTGTTCACAAGAAGACAGGCTGAGTCGTCGTTACAGCAAACTGCGACACTTCGGTCGTTGGGGTACAGACAAAAAAGACGGATAGAGACGGATTTGATCCGTCTCCTTCGCGTGCATCAGTGTTACAGAAACGTTAGAAGGGAATATCTTCGTCGGATAAATCAGCCTGCATATCGGGAGCACCGCCGCCGCTCGCGCTTGCAGACGCAGCTCTCTCGTGCATCCCGTCGTCGCCCCTGGAACCAATAAACTGCATATCCGTTCCAAACACTTCAAGCGAGTGGCGCGGCTTGCCGTCGCGATCGACGTACTCTTCCACGCGCAGACGACCTTCAATATAAACCTGTTTACCTTTTTGCAGATACTGTGAGGCAGTCTCTGCGAGACGGTTCCAGAGAGTGATGCGGAACCACGTTGTATGGTCCTGCATTTCGCCGTTGCGATCTTTGCGCCGCTCGTTCGTAGCCATGCTGAAACTACAAACGGGAGTGCCCTGGGCGGTATAGCGCAACTCGGGATCGCGACCGAGATTTCCTATCAAAATTATTCTGTTGAAGGACATGAGGAGCCTTTCTTTTCCGTTAAATTCTGGACCGTTCGCGATACTACTAGCGAAGAAACGAAGAATCAAGCAAACCAAAATTTTTATGTGATAAATCTTCGCGCGTGGCGCAACGTGTGTGCCCGCTTGCAAAGTGTTGCTATCGCATTCGGGAAATGATTTCTGGTAGACTGTCCGCCACTGCCAATCGAATGGGAAGAATGAAGCCGCGAGTATACATCGAGACTTTTGGCTGCCAGATGAATGTCGCTGACTCTGAGCGCGCGGCGACCGGTTTGCGAGCGTCGGGTTACGACTTGTGTCATTCGATCGACGACGCAGACGTGGTGTTGCTCAACACGTGTTCCGTTCGCGAAAAGGCAGAGCGGAAGGTTTACACGCGCATCGGCGAAGTGCGCGCCGCTCGACCCGGGAAACACGATCTACTGGTCGGCGTGATGGGTTGCGTGGCCCAACTCGAAGGCGACGCAGTTTTTGATCACGCCTCATCGGTGAACATGGTGATCGGAACGCGTGCTACAGACCGCATCTCATCCTTAATCGAACGAGCGCGCGACGGAGAGCGCAGGGTTTTGGATCTCGGCGAGCGCGGCGATCAAGATTCGTGGGACGTTTCACCAGTCGAACGACACTCGCCGCACGTTGCTTTCATTCCCATCATCGAGGGCTGCAACAAGTTTTGTTCGTTTTGCATCGTGCCTTACTCGCGTGGCCGTGAACGTAGTCGCCCGGCGAGCGAGATCGTTGCCGAAGTCAAGAAGCTCCAGGCACTCGGCTACAAAGAGATTCATCTCATCGGTCAGAACGTGAATAGCTACCGCCCGCGCGTGGAAGACGGCCTCGAGGGATTTCCTGGAGCGACTCCGTTCTGCCGGCTCTTGCGCGCCGTTGCCGCCACTGGCCTGCCGCGCATCAAGTTTACGACGTCATTCCCGCGTGATTTTCATCCTGACATCGTCGCAGCTATCGAGGAGAACCCGAATCTCTGCGATTGGATTCATCTGCCCGTGCAGTCAGGCAGCGATCGCATTCTCAAGCTGATGCGCAGAGGTCACAAACGCAGCGACTACCTTGAACGGATTCACCGCATAAAAAATTCGAGCAGGCGCCTTGCTCTCACGAGCGATATCATCGTCGGGTTTCCAGGTGAGACTGACAAAGACTTTCAAGAGACGATCGAGCTGGTTCGAGAGTGCGAATACGACAGTCTTTATATTTTCAAGTACTCGCGACGTGCGGGAACGCCGGCGGCGGATTTTCATGATAACGTGCCGGAGACGGAAAAGACGGCGAGGTTTCTGGAGCTCGAAAAAGTCCATCGCACGACACAGGAGAAGATCTACGAGTCGTATGTTGGCCGGACGCTCAGTGTGCTGGCAGAGAGACAGAGCTCGCGTTCAGAAAATGATCTAACAGGACATTCGACCTGTCATAAGGTGGTTAACTTTTCCGGGCATAGCAGTCTTGAGGGTGAGATAGTTGACGTGCTCGTGACGGCAGCAAAGACAAACAGTCTGTATGGAACTTTAGTCAATGGTCAGCAGTAGGGTAAGGGGTACCTGCGTATGGAAATCGAAGTAAAGATCCGAGCATTAATGATGGATCCCAATAGCGGAACTCCAATTATTATTTTAAAAGACGTTCAGAGTGATACGATGCTGCCGATCTGGGTTGGCGCCTACGAAGCAAACGCGATAGCGCTCGAGATCGAAAAGATCGCGCCGCCACGACCGATGACTCACGATCTGCTGCGTAACTTGATCGTGCAATTGGGAGTCCAAGTCGATCGCGTGGTGGTGACTAGCCTGCGCGACAACACCTTCTTTGCCGTGATCGAAATGCGCAACAGCGAAGGCGATCGAATGATTCTGGACTCGCGTCCTTCGGATGCGATCGCGCTGGCGCTGCGAGCTGATTGTCCGATCTACGTCGACATGGAAGTGATCAAAGCATCGCGAAATTCGTTGCCGACTGAAGAGAGTGAAGAGTCCGAGATGAGTTCGAGTGAAGAGGAATGGCCTGACGTGATCGGCGAGGCCGGTGATTTACCGATGTAATGAAGTTTTATGCAAAGCGGCGACTGCTGTCTTTGCGCATTGCGAGAGTACTGAGTCTATGGAGCGTTAGTTTGCCACTGTGCAGCGAATGGTAATCGCCATCGCCAACCAAAAAGGTGGGGTAGGGAAGACCACTACCGCCATTAACCTCGCCGCCGCGTTTGCCCGCAAGGGAAAACGTGTCCTTCTTCTCGATCTCGATCCACAAGCCAACAGCTCAATCTCCTTTCTTGATCCCCTGACAGTCGAGCGGTCCATCTACGAACTGATGATGGACGGACAGGCTCCGGTCGAGGAATCGGTTTACGCAACACCAGTCGAGAACCTGTCTGTCGTGCCGGCGCGCATCAATCTCGCGAAACTCGAGTCGAAGTTGGTTGGCGACTTCGACGCGCCATTCCGGCTCAAGGATCGTCTCGAACCTTTCCGGCAACACTACGACGTCATAGTGATCGACACACCGCCGACTCTCGGGCTGATCACTGTCAATGCGCTCGTTGCTGCTACCCACGTGTTGATTCCGATTCAATCGTCGTACTTCGCTCTCGAAGGCACGGACGATCTTTTGGAGACGATCGAGAAGGTCAAAGCGCGTCCTAATCCAAATCTCGAACTGCTCGGAGTGCTGGTTACGTTGCACGACAAGCGGACCACGCTCGCGCGCGAAGTACATGAACAGATTAAAAACGTGTTTGGTCCAAAGCTGTTCGATACAGTGATCACGAAGAGTGTCAGACTGGAAGAGTCGCCCGCGTACAAGGAGTCGATTTTTAGTTTTGCTCCGAACTCATCCGGAGCAATTGAATACGGAAAACTTTGCGAAGAGGTAATAAGCCGTGTCTAAAAGGGGACTACCAACCGGACTCCAAATGCGCCACGACGCGCATTACGTCGAAGAGCTGTCGCAACACCGGCCGACTCAGGTCGGCAGAATGATACCCGTCGACAAGCTCGATCCAAATCCGGAGCAACCACGCGTGGAGTTCGGCGACCTCACGGAATTGACGGCGTCGATCGCTGAAAAGGGCGTGCTCGAACCGTTGCTGGTGAAACCGAATCGTCTTACCGGGCGATGGATGATTATCGCGGGTGAACGTCGCTGGCGCTCCGCACAGAACGCCGGACTCAAGGAAGTGCCTTGCGTCGAAATGGAAGTTGATGAAGGCACAGTGGCTGAGATCGCGCTCATTGAAAACATGCAGCGCAAGGATCTTACTGTTTGGGAAGAGGCGGATGGGTTGCTGGCGCTGTGCGAACGTTTTGGTTATACGCACGACGATGTTGCGCGCAAGGTTGGTAAGAGCAGAACGACTGTGACTGAAGCGCTGGCGATCGCGAAGATTCCGCAGGACGTGAGGGAGGTTTGTCGCGAGGCTGACATCAACGCGAAGTCGTCGTTACTTCAGATCGTGCGCCAGCCGGACGACGATTCGATGAGACGTTTTGCAAAAGAGATTGCGTCGCGAGGTTTGAATCGGAACGACGCGAGGGAAGTGCGACGCCAGGAAATGGGACCGCGCGTCGTACCGGACAGCAAGCCTTACACTTTCAAATACGCCTCACCGGAGAAAGACTTCAACATCGAAGTGAAGTTTCGGGCAGCGCAGGTTTCTGATGCCGAAGTGGCTCTGATACTCCGCGCTGTCGCCGACGAGATCGACGACGAGCCTTTACAGGATTAACCTGTCTGCCTCTTTTTCTCCGCCGCAGCACGCTTCTGTAGAGACTTCGCCCAGCGTTCGAACGTTGGTTGCAGTGGCTTGAAGAGCCGTGCCCTGAAACTGTGCTTCTTCTCGTTCCACGCTTTCAACTGTTTCTCCGTGTACATGCGCACCGCAGGATCGAGTTGAGTCTTCTTAAGCGAGTGCTTCAACGTTAGATGGTAATGCTGTCCCACCAATGAAAACACCAGCGCCACCAGATTGCTCTTGAACGAAAGCCGCGGAATGACCTTCTTGTGAAGCGGCTTGTCTGCCGGTAACAGCACGTTAACGGCGATTTCAAGCCAGGCGCCTTTGGGTCCCTGGCGCGGATGATAAAGCCCGGGCAGTTCTGTTGCCTGAAACGCGCCTTTGATCCGCGGGTCGGTGATAAACGGTACTAGCCGGATGCGCTCGATGCCGCGCGTGTGTTCTCGCGGCAAACTGTCGAACGCGCTCTCAATTTGCTCTAAAGCCCCTTTCGGCAACGGGCCCTCATACTGGTTTTCAATGCGTATGGCCACAGTGATCGCTTTCTAAATATCGTTGTAATCGGAGGGAGTCACTTTAGGGGGAACGTGGCGCGTCGGTCAAGCGAGCACCGTTTATGTGAAGTTTATTCTTTTGAAACAATAATAAGTCTGATTCATCGACTAGCTGAACCGGATATGGAATAATTCGCAGCCATGGAAATGGCCCAGTTGGAATACTTCTCGAGAGTTGTAGAGGAAAAGAGTTTTTCAAAGGCTGCGGATAGAGTGTTTCGCACGCAGCCGGCAGTAAGTATCGCGATTCGGCGTCTTGAGGAAGAGATTGGCTTACCACTCCTCGATCGAACGCAGAAGACGCCGGTGCTCACTGAAGTGGGACAGGTAGTTTACGACTACGCGCAACGCATTCTCGCTTTGCGCGATCAGGTGGGCCAGGCGATTGCGGAAATGCAAAGTTTGAAGCGCGGGCGTATTCGTGTGGGGGCGAATGAGAGTACGTCGCTGTATCTTCTGCCCGAACTTATTTTGAAATACCGCGAGCAGCACCCGGATGTGAAGGTAGAAATCTTTCGGCACGTGTCGAACCGGTTGCCGCGCGAGGTGTTGGAACGCAGTGTGGATTTTGCGCTGATGGCATCGGAGCCGGCGGACCGCGACATCGAGGCGTTTCCGCTGCTCAAGGATGAGCTCGTTTTAATAATGAGCCCCAGGCATCCGCTTGCCGGACGTCCGTCAGTGAAGATTAAAGATCTCGGGAAGGAGTCGTTTATCGCGCACAATGTTAAGTCGGGATCGCGCGTGAAGGTAATTGAAGCTTTCAGCAGGCAACACACGCCTTTGAACATCACGCTCGAGTTGGCGACTATTGAAACGATTAAGCGCTTTGTTCAGAAGCGAGTTGGACTGGCGTTTGTGCCGCGCATGTGTGTGCGTGAAGAATTGGAGCGCGGAGTTTTAGTGACTGTACCGGTGCGCGGTCTCACTCACAACCGAACTCTATGGGCCGCACACCGTCGGGGCGCAAACTTTTCACCCGCAGCGGCGGCGTTTCTGAAGGTACTGCGCATGCACGCCCAGTCGTCTTAATCTCACCAATTCCTCGAAAAAAATTTTTCAGTAGCGCTGCACCTTTTTCAAAGTCTTTCTCGCTAATAACTAGTGAGTAGAACAGGACGCTTGACACGAACGAAAGGGCGTCCATTAAAAGGAGACGAAGATGACTTTCTCGATAATATTATCCCTCGTACTTATTCTGGGTGGCGCGGAAGGCCCGACGGGCAGTTTTGACGAAAGCACCGCGACGAGTGACTCTGTAGTAACCACATCGCAGACCACGACCACGACCACCGATACCGTGCAGCGCAGCAAGAAGAATTAGAAAGTCAAAGGGCAGACAACTACAACTGAATAGCGCTAATTGAAACGGGAGGCAATCAAGCCTCCCGTTTCCGCGTCTTTGAACCACCACCACCCCATACTCCCCGCGTCCGATAATACATATTATGTAATCGTTGGCTTTGCCTAATTAATGCCCATTTAATGGGAAACTATCGTTCCTGCCCAAAAATTGTCCGGCCTCACT
>DASSEB010000040.1:0-37312 GCA_035696765.1 Pyrinomonadaceae bacterium
CTCGTGGCTTTGTCGAAAAGTATCAAGAAGGTGATCGCGCTGCTCACGGACGCGGAGCGTTGTGAGTTTGTGGGAGTGGCGATTCCCGAGCGTATGAGTCTGGAAGAGACGATGGACCTGGCGAAGTCGCTGGAGAAGCTGAACGTGCCGTTGCGTAAACTTTTGATCAATGGCGTCGCGCCGGATGATGCGTGCGCCTTTTGTAAGTCGAGACGCAAAGCGCACGACCACGTCATCGCCGAGTTTGAGAAACGGTTTCGACGTCGTTCGGTGGAAATCTTTGTAGCGCCGCAGCAGCCGCACGAGATCAGAGGCGCGGCGGACCTCATGACGCATTTTGATGCCTGGCAGAAGCTCTCGCGCAAAGCCGCAAAGGCACAAAGTTAATTTTGTTGCGTCTTTGCTCCTTTGCGTGAAGAATAGGATCGAATGAGCGCTTTCTACGTTTACTGCATCGCCGAAAGCACCGCAGTTACAGAACTGCCCGCAGACTCCTTGCCCGCCGCTATCGAAGATAATTCCAAACTCGAGTGGGTCGCAGTCAATGCGCTCGCGGCGCTCGTCAGTCGTGTGCCACGCGAAGCGTACAGTGAAGAGAGTCTAGCCGAACATCTGACTGATGCGACCTGGACCGCCATTCGCGCGATGCGTCACGAGACGGTGGTCGAGTATGTCGCTAAACGCGCGAGTGTCGTTCCCTTGCGGTTCGGTACCATCTATCTCGAACGCGAGGGAATAGAACAGATGCTCGCGGAAAGATCGAAAGAGCTGGAAGAGATCATCGAGCATCTGCGCGGGCGGGAAGAGTGGGGCGTGAATGTTTGGTCCGATCGCGCGATCTTGATGTCGAGCATCACGTCGGTCAGTCCGGTGTTGCGCGATCTTGTCGAGCGTGCGGAGCAGTCGTCACCCGGCCAGTCATACTTGATGCAGAAAAAGATCGATGCGCTGAAGGTGGACGAAGCCCGCGCGGCCGTGAACCGGATTGTCGACGAGATTGAAGAAAAGCTGAAAGAGCAGAGTGATGGCGCGAGGCGCTTGCGTATACTGAAAGTCGAAACAACGGAGCACGGCGAGCTGAAAGCGAAGTTTGCTTTTCTGGTGAAGAGATCGGAGTTTGAAAGGTTTCGTGATGCTGCGGAGCTGTTGGCGCAGGAAAACCAGGCTGCCGGAGTTCGCCTCGAGCTGACTGGTCCATGGCCTGTTTACAACTTTGTACAGAACATCGTGTAAATCCTGTTATGAGTTTCGATCAAATCATCGTCAACGAGGAGTGGGAAGAAACTGATCTCTCGTTACTCGAAACACTCGATCACGTGCTCAATCGCGGACTCGTAATCGCCGGCGAGATCACGATCTCCGTGGCGGATATCGATCTGATCTTCGTCGGCTTGAACGTTCTGGTTAGTTCAATCGAAACCGCACACGAAGTCTTACGCAAGCGGCAAACAGAATGAAGTTATACGTCTACTGCCTGCTGCAAGGCATCGATGCGCTGGACGAAGCACTACCTGGCATATCGGGCGCGCCGGTTCGACTTGAAAAATTAGAGGACCTTGGCGTCCTGGTAAGCGACGTTAATACCGACGCAATCCCGGTGACGCGTGAAAACGCCATGGACCACGCAGCCGTCGTGCGCAGCGTCCTCAGTCGCACGACACCTCTGCCATTTCGCTTTGGAACACTCGTGACCGAACAGCAACTCAGAAACTACATCTCAGCTCGTAAGGCCGCGCTGGAAACTAACCTGTCGCTCGTGCGCGGCTGCGTCGAGATGAGTGTCAAGATTATCTCCGAGGTCGCGCACGAAAACTCAGAGGAGCCGGGGCAAGCAGAGCAGGGAATCGGGACGAGGTTTCTAACTGTGAAACGACGAGAGATCCTGGGCAGCGAGCTCCGGTCAGCACAGGCGAAAGAAATAACAGCCTGGCTAAACAAAACCGTTAACGGCTTAACGAGAGACGAAAAGGTCACTGTTCAGCCTTCGGAAAAATTGTTTTTGGCGGCGGCCCACCTTGTCGAGCGCGCCAAGCTTAACCAGTATCGAGAGAAAATGGCGAAAGCCCGTGAGACGCGGCCCGAGCTGCATTTTCTCTTCAGTGGTCCGTGGCCGCCGTATAGTTTTGCAAACATTGATCTTGAGTTTCCTACGCAGTTCGGAGTAACCTAATGGAGCTTTCCCCCGAAAATCCCCTTTCGGCCGAACCAGAGATTGAAACTTCGCATGTGGAGGAGTTTGTGGAGCAACTTCGTTGCGTCACCGATACTCTACCGTCGCGAATTAATATTGATGCGCAGAGCGTCGAACAAGGTCTGGCCAAGCTGGTGCTAACTTTGATCGAGTTCATCCGCCGTCTGCTCGAAAAGCAGGCGGTTCGTCGCATGGAAGGCGGGGGTCTCTCACCTGAACAAATCGAAGAGTTGGGATTGGCGCTCATGAGACTAGAGGCTAAACTCCAGGAACTGAAATCACAGTTCGGACTGGCAGATGAAGACCTCAATCTCGATCTCGGTCCAATCGGGCGCTTGATTTAGCAATATGCAGTCTTGCTCGGGTTATACGATGGTGGCGGCCATCTAAGCTTTTTGAGTAAAGCCGCCCCTGACAGTGGAGGCGAAAGTGTCCAGCGAGCGGTCTACCCTTATAACGGCCCGTCCCCCGGGTCTGGTTGATGTTCTCGACCGTATTCTTGATAAAGGACTCGTGATCGCCGGCGACATCAAAGTGTCGCTGGCCAACGTAGAACTACTCACGTTGCAAATCCGTCTACTCGTTTGCTCGATCGATAAAGCAGAGCAGATCGGATTGAACTGGTGGCGCTACGATACAAATCTGACGACACGCGCCGAGCGTGCCGAAGCTGAAAATCTGGAGCTGCGCGAACGGCTTGCGGAACTCGAACTGGAGATCCGAAGGCTCGCCGCTGCCGGAGCGGCCGCAGCTGTCCAAGATTCACTTGCAAACAGTCAGCCCGCGTCGCGCCGAGGAAAAGGAAAGCGGCGCAATCGGTGAATATGCGTCAATGAGTAAGGCATTCAGGAGGAGCAAGAGGCGCCGTCAATCCTCGCGCAGTATGCTCGTTTTTCCAACTTAAAAAAAAGGAACCGAAGCAAATGGCTGTCGAAAGAGCACCAGGCGGTACTAGTTTAATAGACGTCCTCGATCGTGTGCTCGATAAGGGCATCGTCATCGATGCGTGGGTTAGAATCTCGCTGGTGGGTATTGACCTGATCACGATCGAAGCTCGTGTAGTAGTTGCTTCAATCGATACGTATCTCAAGTACGCTGAAGCGGTAGGCTTGACCCCGGCAGTTTCACGACCAGTGCTTACGCCCGGAGCGGAACCAGTCGAAACCGAGCGCCGCCGTGTGACAGTCGAAGTTGAGAAGAAATGAACAATAGGTGGACATGATGTTCAGGACCCACTCAGTTCGATCTTGAGTCCTGAATATCCTGTCAAACGAGTATATGGGAGAAGTTCCGGCAGAATTAGGAGTTCGAACCCCGCCCTCCCTTTCCGAATCAGAGCGGGTTAGCCCATACCTGCGCCAGTATGACATTTTTGTCGAGACTACGACTCAGATGCTTGCCACACCCAAGCTGAACGAGCGGCTACAACTGGCCCTCGAGGGAATCGCCAGTATCTTCGGACATCGACAAGCCGCTATCGCCATCATCAACGAACGCGATGCGGAGTTGCGTGTTCGCGCGGCGGTCGGTTTTGAAGACGACTCGAACACGCGCGTGGAAATGCCTTTGGACTCGAGCGCCAACTGCGTGCGTGTGATTCACGATGCTCATCCACTCTGGGTCTCGATTCAGGACGACGAAGCCTCACGAAGTCTCTTCGATAAAATGCGCTGGCAGCAGGACGTGCTGGCCATCCCGCTGTTCGGGATTTCCGAAATGTCGACACGCCGTGGCGATACCGGCGGCAATTCCCGGTTTCCCGCTCATTATTGGACCTTCGATCAGGGTTCGCGACTCGGCGTGCTCTACATCGGAGCCGACGAGAACAGTATCGATCCTGTTTCTTTGACTCTTCTCAACCGGTTCGCCGACAAGCTCGGCATCATCGCCTCCCTTGCGATTCATCAGGAACGTCTCGTCAACACAGTCACAAAACTACAACGAGAGCGGCAATGGATTGAGTCGATCATGAAGTCTGTCGCAGATCCGATCGTGCTTACGGATCTCGACAACGAGATACTGCTGCAAAACCGCCGCGCAGAAGAACTGTTTAGCGGTTCAGCCAATGCAGGCGAAGGAAAGCGCCGCGCGTTGAAGATGAACGATCTGCTTTTCTCTGCTTACCTCTCGAGCGCCACGGTCTCGTCGTCGGAAGTCATTCAAAGAGATATTACTCTCGTCGATCCGATCGAAGGTTCGGACATCCACTTCGAAGTGATCTCGACTCCGGCTGCAAATGCCCGAGGCGAGCCGCTCGGACTCGTGTCCATCTTTCGAGACGTAACTGACCTGCGTGAGGCCAATGACGAGTTGGCGCGAAACTTCGTCAAGTTGCAGGAGGCGGAGGCCGAGTCACGCCGCGAACGCGATCGTCTCGATCTGATCATTGAAAACGTGGGCCATCCGATCGTCGTCTGCGACTCGGCCGGCAATTTCATCCTGTTCAACCGGCGTGCGGAGTTGTTGTTTCAGGAGAATACCTCGTTCAGATCCGTCGCGGCTGCCGCCGTTCGGACCAATGCCGTCAAACTCACTTCGTTCATCTCCGGACTCGCTTCGGCCTCTGAAACAGGCAGGCAAGCTGAGATTGAGTTGATCGATCCTGATGACGGTCGAGCGTTGCCGATGGATATAACGGCGCGCGAAGTTTTGGATCCGACAGGCCAGGTCACGGCCGTGGTTTCGATTCTTCACGATTTGACTGAGATACGCGAACTCGAACGACGACGCGTCGAGCAACAGTTGTTTGAATCGGAGAAGCTCGCTGCCGTCGGTAGACTTGCGGCGTCGATTGCTCACGAGGTCAACAATCCTCTCGAGGCGATCAAGAACGCGCTTTACCTGATGCAGACGAGTTTCGACGTCGACAGTAAGAACACACGCTTTCTGGAGATCGCGAGAAAAGAGACCGAGAGAGTTTCACACATTATCCGCCAGATGCTTGGCTTTGCCCGCCGTCCTGGTGAAGTTGACTGGGTCGACGTAAACCAACTGCTGGAAGAGACGTTGGTCCTGCTGGAAAAGAAGATGCGCCAACTGCGCATTCGGATCACGAAGTCGTTCGACGATTCGCTGCCGAAGATCAGGGCCCGCGCCGACCAGTTGCGCCAGGTCTTTCTCAATTTGATCATCAACGCGCAGCAGGCGATTGAAGGCGAAGGTGAGATAGTGATCTCCACGTCTCGTTATGAACAAGCCTTGCAACCGTCAATTCTGATTCAACTCAGCGATAGCGGCATGGGCATCGCTGAAGACGACATCAATCGGATCTTCGATCCGTTCTTTTCAACTGGTAAGAAGGGCACGGGCCTTGGGTTGTGGGTAACGCAGGACATCGTGAGACAGCACGGTGGCCGCATCGAAGTGAGTAGCGAGCTAGGCCGTGGCACGGTATTCAGTATCGTGCTCCAGGTTGAGTCTCCCAAACTCGAAGATCAGGAAAGCGAATCCAAGTTGTCTGGAAAATGAGCCATCCACTCGATCATTCCGGAAACGGTTCACCGCAGGATGTTTTCGTCCCGTTGTCGAAGGAGGCGCGCCTCCTGGTAGTGGACGACGAAGAAAGCCTGCGCATCACCACCGCTGCGATTTTTGAGAACGAAGGTTATATCGTCCACACCGCATCGAGTGGCGACGAGGCCATCGCGCTCTTGAGTGACGGCGATTACGATCTGGTGCTTACCGACTTGCACATGGAAGGCGGTGACGGTCTTTCCGTGCTCAACCAGATCAGGCAGCAGGCGCCGCTGACGATCTCCGTTGTGCTGACAGGATTTGCTTCAGTTGAGTCTGCCATCGCCGCCTTGCAGGAAGGCGCTTACGACTACCTCGTCAAACCCTGCGACATCGAGAGCATGAAGCACACGATTCGCCGCGGCGTCGAGCACCGCCGGCTGATGCTGGCGGAACAGAAAGCCCGGATGGATTTACAGCAGTTGAATCTCGATCTGGAGCGGAGAATTGAGGAACGGACCGCCGAGCTGAAACGGCTCAACGTCGAGCTCGCGGATGCGAACCGTGCCAAAGACGTTTTCCTTGCGACCCTTTCACACGAACTGCGAACTCCTTTGACGCCTGTCGTCGGTTGGATCAAATTGCTGCGCAGCGGAAGTCTGGACGAAAAGAGTGTGGCGCAGGCACTCGACGCCATCGAGCGCAATGCGTGGCTGCAATCACGTTTGATCGACGATCTGCTGGACACTTCGCGAATCGCAACCGGAAAACTGCATTTCGAGCCCAAGCCGACCGATCTTAACACGGTAGTAAAAGCTGCTGTCGATACGGTCCGCAGTTCCGCGGCCACCCGCAACATCGATCTGTCGCTGTCTCTGTGGCCTGTGAGTTTGATAGTGATGGGTGAACCGGTACGTTTGCAGCAGATTGCGTGGAACCTGGTTTCCAATGCGATCAAGTTTACTGAACCCGGTGGCAAGGTGCGGGTGACGACCGGGTTGAACGGTGCCCAGGCGTATCTTGAAGTTGTGGATACGGGCGTGGGGATAGAACCTGAGTTTCTCCCGCATGTGTTCGATCGTTTTCGTCAGGCGGATGGTTCGACTTCGAGACGCCACGGTGGTTTAGGACTCGGCCTCGCGATTGCCGACGCGCTCGCAAAGATGCATGGCGCCAAACTCGAAGCTGAGTCTGAGGGCGTGGGGCAGGGATCGCGTTTCATTTTCCGAATTGCATTGGCGCCGGGTGGGAAAGCTGCCCCGGAAACAATCAAGCAAAAAGTTCACTCATTAGAGGGGCTTGACGTTTTGATCGTGGAAGACTCGACAGACACGCTCGACCTGCTCAGTATGATCTTCAGTCGTGAAGGCGCGAATGTCACCACAGCGGCGTCGGCGGCCGAGGCACTGCAAAACGCGGTGATAAAACGTCCCCACATCATCGTTTCGGATATTGGAATGCCGGATACGGACGGTTATCAACTGCTCGAGCAACTGCGCCTGCTTCCCGGCTTGGATAACGTCCCCGCCATAGCCGTCTCAGGCTATGCGAGCGAAGAGGATCGCGAGCGGGCCCTGGCCGTCGGTTACCTGGCCTTAGTCCCCAAACCCATAGACCTCGACGTCCTCTTCAACCTCATCCAGGAACTCAAAACCCCGGCGTGAAGTGTTAGAGTGGCAAGTATTCTATTCGATCCCTCATTTCGGTCTGAGAAAGACACTCGATCGTTATCTTCAGATCGTTAATCGCGCGACCGATAGCCATTCGTTTTGGAACGAAGATGATACCCGCCATCGGTTCTCCTACTCTCAGACAGTACTCGGCATCTGGAATCATCGTTTTTCTATCCTGAGTGACGATAATCCGATTGTTTTGTGCAGCCCATCTGAGTAAATCCAAATCTGGAAATCCAGACATTCCGATCTGCCTTACGAGGAGATAGTCGGTCTGCGGTGAACGCAACACCAATCCGCGCAGTATGCGATGGTTGAAGTTTTCGTCGATGAGGAGACGAAGCATTATTGTTCAATGTCGTGAGGAATTAGTGCTTGACTAGTTGCTCCTGACGCTGCTTAGTCAGCTGCTCCCAACGCTGCTTAAGTAATTCACGCCGCTCCTTGTGTCTTGGGTCGCTTTGGAGCCGCTTAATTAGCTCCTCTTCTTCGGCGTCTCCTTTTGCAAGGTACTCGTCAGCTTCAGAGGTGTGAGTAAGATACCAGGCAATGACGCTTTTTATTTGGGCGAGCGAAAGGGAAGGAAAACCGTCGTGAATTTCCTCCACCGCGTCTCCCCGCTGATAAGCAGCCATGAGTGTATCGAGGGTAATCCGTGAGCCAATCACCCGAATTGCGCCTCGGTCGTCTTGATGGAGAGGTGAGCCTGTGAAGTCGAATTGTTCCATTGGCCTCGCATTTTACCTCCGAAGCACCAACAAACCAAGTTAAAACAACAAGTTGACAAAAACGAAATTGTAACTATAATGGTTACAAAAAGGATGGCCCCGAGTTCCCCGTACTGTATTTGATATGTCGACAAACAGCAGGTTCGCAGTCGCAGTCCATGTGCTGAGTTTGATGGCCTGGTCAGGCGAAGAACCCCTTACCTCCGAACAGGTTGCGGAAAGCGTAAACACCAATCCAGTCGTGATCCGGCGGATGCTGTTGGAACTGGCGAAGGCGGGTTTGGTGGTGTCTCAAACGGGTTCTTTTGGCGGCTCCCGGCTGGCACATGACCCCGCAAAAACTACCCTTCTGGACGTCTACCAGGCTGTCGAGTGCGGAGGCGTCTTTTCGCTGCACCGGCAACCGCCCAGTCGCGACTGCCCGGTGGGTGTGAATATTGAAACCGTTTTGGGTGACGTGCTGCTCGAAGTCGATTCTGCGGTTGAACGGGTGCTAAAAAATATAACCATTAACGACGTCGTCCAACGCTTGAAACCCTGCAGGGGTGCTGCGACATCGAAGACAATGGAGAAAAATGGCCGGAAGAAACATTATGACCAAAAGCAGATTTCTTTGCCCGCGTTGCGAGCAGGTGCGAAGAGCCGGAGGGCACGGGCCTTCCGAACTGCGTAAATAAAACCGCGAGAAAGGAATAATCATTTGTCCAGGCTTGAAAAAGATCAAAGCGGTATCGAGCTCATGAATTCGGTGAAGGGCGAGTTTGTCAACCTCAGCGAGGAACTGACGGACGACGCCGTGTCGATAGAAGACATCGACGAAGTGCTGCAAACGCTCGAGAGAGCGACTAGTAGTGAAACCGAGATCGAGGAGCCTTTGATCGAGGAGTCCTCATCTGCGGCCGAGTCTGACGAAGCCATGAGCGAAGAGGTCGAACTCGACCTTTCCGCCGGCGAGATGGATAAAACTTCGGATCCCATCCGCGTTTACATGCGCGAGATGGGCGTGGTGCCTTTGCTTACCCGCGAGCAGGAAGTGTCGATCGCGAAGCGCATCGAGCGCGGGCAAAAGCGTGCTGAAAAAGCGATTGCGCGTTCGCCGATTGCCGTAGTTGAACTCTTCCGGATTGGCGATGAACTCGCCGCCGGCACGCTGAACATCCGCGACGTCGTCGCTTTCTCCGATCAAATGGAGACTGAAGAACACGAAGATCGCAGTGAAGAGTATTTGCAGTGGACGATCGAAGGGCTCAACAACATTCGGCAACTCTACAAGCGCGGCTTGAAGGAGTTCGATAAGTTTGCCGACGAGGTGAAAGTCTCGCGCGGTAAGCGTTCGAAGAAACTTTTGCGTTACCGCAGGAAACTCGCGCGCACCCGGTTGGAAATCGCGCAGGAGATCCGCAGTCTGCATCTGAAGGAGGCTGCACGGCAAAGACTGATCGCCGCGATTGGCGTGGTGCACAAGGAAGTTCGCACTCTCGAACGCGAGATCGAAAGCTACTCCGAAAAACTTAAACGCAAAGGACTGAAAGCCGACAAGCAGAAGGAATTCAGAAAGCATGTCGCGAACGCCCGGAAGCGTTTGAAGGAGATCGAAACCGAGCACCACCTTTCGCCGTTGGAGATCAAACGTTCGCACCAGATGATCGCGGTCAGCGAAGCGCACACGGCGCAGGCGAAGCACGAGCTGACTGAAGCGAACCTGCGTCTGGTTGTCTCGATCGCGAAGAAGTATCAGAACCGTGGTTTGCAGTTCCTCGATTTAATTCAGGAAGGCAACCTGGGTTTGATGAAAGGCGTTGACAAGTTTGACTGGCGGCGCGGTTACAAGTTTTCAACTTACGCGACGTGGTGGATTCGCCAGGCAATCACTCGCGCGATCGCCGACCAGGCACGCACGATTCGCATTCCGGTGCACATGATCGAAGTAATTAACAAACTGAAGAACACTTCGCGTGAACTGGTGCGTGAACTTGGCCGCGAACCAACAACCGAAGAGATCGCGAAGAAGATGGACACTTCGGTCGACAAGGTGCGGAAGGCGCGCAAGTTGATGCAGGACCCGATCTCGCTGGAAACGCCGATCGGTGAAAACGGCGACTCGCAGCTAGGCGACTTGATTGAAGACAAGTCGAGCGAGAGTCCGGCAGCGCGTGTGATCACTTCAAACCTGCGCGAGATCGCAGGCGACGTGTTGCAGACGTTGAGTCCGCGCGAAGAGCGCGTGATCCGTTTGCGGTTTGGCTTGGATAACGGCGGTCACGAGCGCACGTTGGAGGAAGTGGGTCAGAACTTCAACGTGACACGTGAACGCATACGCCAGATTGAAGCGAAGGCGCTGCGCAAGCTGCGCCATCCTTCGCGTGCGCGGCTATTAAAGAATTTCCTCGAAGGCGAGGGGCAATAAGTCATAAAGATTAGGAGCGATTAAAGATGAGTGAACATTTGAAAGAAGTGAGCGATAGCTCGTTTGAGAAAGAAGTGTTAGGCGCCGCTAAACCGGTGCTGGTGGATTTTTGGGCTGAATGGTGTGCCCCTTGCCGCATGCTGGCGCCGACAGTGGCCGCAGTCGCCGAGCATTATGGCGACACAGCAAGCGTGGTCAAGTTGAACGTTGACGACAACCCTTCAACCGCACAACGCTACGGCATCAAGGGCATCCCCACTCTGATTCTTTTCCGCGACGGGAAAGAAGTCGAGCGCGTGGTCGGGGCGACGAGTAAAGAGTCAATCATGAAGATGATCGAGAAGAACGCGACCGCGGCCGCATAACTTCGAAGATCGAGCGGTGATCAGGCCGGGCGCGTTCGCGCCCGGCTTTTCTTTTGTGTCTTTTGTGCCTCTTGTGGCTAAAATAAGTGGCACAGGTATGGAACAAGCAAAACCCACGCGGCTGATCGTCGGCATTACCGGCGCGACTGGAACGATCTTCGGCGTGCGCATACTCCAAATGCTGCACGGCTCGGGGGTCGAAACGCATCTCGTCGTGAGCAAGTGGGCGGCGCGTACGCTCGTGCATGAAACGCCACACTCGCTGAAGTACGTACAAAGCCTCGCATCTCAGAATTACGGCATCGGCGCGCAGGGAGCTGCGATCTCGAGTGGGTCGTTCGTGACGTTGGGAATGGTGATCGCACCGTGCAGCATGCGCACACTCGCCGCCATCGCACACGGACTCGGTGACAACTTAATCCATCGCGCGGCGGACGTGATCCTCAAGGAGAGACGAAAGCTCGTGCTCGTCGTGCGCGAGTCGCCGTTCAACGAGATACACCTCGAGAACATGTTGAAGCTCGCGCGGATGGGTGTGGTGATTCTTCCCCCAGTGCCCGCGTTTTACAACAACCCTCAGAACCTCGACGATATGATCAATCACATCGCGATGCGCGTCATCGATCAGTTTGATATTCACATGGACGTGATGAATCGCTGGGACGGCGTGCTATTGGATCGAAGAGAATCGTCGACTGAAACAGATTAGGAGCGAGCCATGGGAGAACTGGTGGAATTTCCATTTGCCGGCGGCAACACTGGCGGATACCTCGCGGAGCCGGAGAATGGAAGTGGCCCGGGTGTAGTTGTGATCCAGGAGTGGTGGGGACTGGTGGACCACATCAAAGACGTTTGCGACCGGTTCGCGGCTGAGGGATTTGTCGCCCTCGCTCCCGATCTCTACCACGGTAAAACGACTAAGTCTCCAGACGAAGCCGGCAAGCTCATGATGGCGTTGCGCATCGACGAGGCTGAACGAGATCTGAGCGCAGCGGTCGAGTATTTAACCACTCTCGATTCCACGACGAGCGAGAAAATCGGCGTAGTCGGCTTCTGCATGGGCGGCGCGTTGTCGCTGTACACCGCTACGAAAAACCCAAACATCGGCGCTTGCGTAATATTCTACGGCGGACATCCAAAGGTTAAGCCTGACCTGCCAAACTTGCATGCACCTGTCCTCGGACTGTACGCGGAGAAAGATGGATTTGTTACGCCTGACTCGGTTCACCAGTTGGAGCGGCAGCTAAAAAGTTTAGGCAAGCAGATCGAGACCAGGATTTATCCCGGCACCGATCACGCGTTCTTCAACGACACGCGACCGGAGGTCTACAATGCCGAGGCTGCCGCCGATGCGTGGCAACGCACAGTTGCATTTCTTCGCGAGCATTTGCGTTAATACAGCCACGCATTAACGCGGATTCACACAGATCTACAAGCTACATCTCTATTCACAACAAGAGGAAATCGTCCATGTCCATGTCTTCGTGCGCATTGTCTTTGCTCTCAATCCTGTTCTTACTACCGCTCGGCGTTGCAGCACAGGAGCCACCGCGGCCACCTGCATCACCGTCTCCCACAGTCGCCCCCAGCCCTTCACCATCGCCAACGCCCGAAGCATCACCAACTCCGCGCGATCCGATGTCGACACCGACATTCAACGGACTCCGAATGCGGTCGATAGGTCCAGCCTTCACGTCCGGACGCGTCGTCGGTTTCGCAGTCGATCCCGCCAATCCAGCGCGTTATTACGTCGCAGTCGCTTCAGGCGGTGTTTGGAAGACAATAAACGCGGGCATCACGTGGACACCTGTCTTCGACACTGAAGGTTCCTATTCGATCGGCGCGATCGTGCTCGACCCGAAGAACCCCTTAACCGTTTGGGTAGGCACGGGCGAGAACAACAGCCAGCGCAGTGTTTCCTACGGCAATGGTCTTTACAAATCGGACGACGGCGGCAGGAGCTGGAAAAACGTCGGTCTTAAAACTTCAGAGCACATCGGCCGCATCGCAATCGATCCGAAAGACTCGAACATCGTCTACGTCGCTTCGCAGGGACCACTGTGGGGACCGGGCGGCGAGCGCGGTTTGTTCAAAACTACCGACGGCGGCAAGACCTGGAAAAACATTCTCAACATCAGCGAGAACACGGGCGTCACTGACGTCGTGATCGATCAAAACGATCCGAACACAGTCTACTGCGCTTCGTATCAACGCCGCCGTCACATGTGGACACTTATCGATGGTGGTCCGGAGAGCGCGATCTACAAATCTACTGACGCCGGCGCCACCTGGAACAAACTAAGAGCCGGCTTGCCAACCGTTGAGTTGGGTCGAATTGGGCTCGCGATCTCGCCAGTTGACTCGAACATAATCTACGCCACCGTGGAAGCTGCCGATCGTAAGGGTGGAATCTTTCGTTCCTCCGATCGCGGCGGCAGTTGGGAACGGCGCAACGAATTCGATGCAGGCGCGATGTACTACGCCCGCATCGTTGCGGATCCGAAAGACGTCGAGCGCATTTACGTCATGAACGTGTTTCTGATGGTTTCAGACGATGGTGGCCGCACGCTGCGCCGCCTTGGTGAAAAGAACAAACACGTCGATAACCACGACATCTGGATCGATCCGGCCAACACCGAACACTACCTCGTCGGTTGTGATGGCGGCGTCTACGAGAGTTTCGATCGCGGCGCGAACTGGGACTTCAAACAAAATCTCCCGGTGCCGCAGTTCTATGACATCACCACCGATAATGCAAAGCCTTTCTACAACGTCTTCGGCGGCACCCAGGACAACTATAGCTTTGGTGGTCCTTCACGCACGCGCAGCGCTTCCGGCATCACCAATGCTGACTGGTTTGTCACTCAAGGCGGCGATGGCTTTCGTACGCAGGTCGATCCTGAAGATCCAAATACAATCTACGCCTCACTCCAGCACGGCGTCATTATTCGTTTCGATAAGCGCACTGGCGAGCGTCTTGGCATTCAACCGCAGCCGGGCCGCGACGAAGATCCGCCACGTTGGAATTGGGACACGCCGTTCATCATCAGCCCGCACTTACACACGCGACTCTACATGGCGTCCGACAAGCTGTATCGCAGCGACGATCGTGGCGACACGTGGCAAGTGATCAGCGGCCAACTTTCGCGCGCGCTCGATCGCGATAAGCTGCCGGTGATGGGCAGAGTCTGGGGAATTGACGCTGTTGCGAAGAATGCTTCAACTGCTTTCTTCGGCAACGCTTCTGCGCTCGCGGAGTCCCAGAAAAAAGACGGCCTGATTTACGTCGGCACCGACGACGGGCTCCTGCAAATAACTGAGGACGGCGGTAAAAACTGGCGCAAGATCGAGAAGTTTCCCGGTGTCGCCGACATGTCGTACGTCAGCCGCATAATCACTTCCAACCACGATGCAAACACCGCGTACGTGGCGTTCGACAATCACCAGAACGCGGACTTCAAACCGTATCTTTTGAAAACCACGGACGCGGGACGCACCTGGGTATCGTTGAGCGCGAACTTGCCGAAGAACGGACCCGTGTGGGCCATCGCGGAAGATTACGTCAATCCGAATCTGCTGTTCACCGGCACCGAGTTCGGACTGTTCTTCTCGGTTGACGGCGGTCAGAAATGGATTCAATTGAAAGGCGGGCTGCCCACGATCGCAGTGCGCGATCTCAATATCCAGAAACGCGAGAACGATCTTGTGCTCGGCACGTTCGGACGCGGAATTTATATCCTCGACGACTACACACCCCTGCGTTTAATCAAACCCGAAACGGTGAAGCAGGAGTCGGCTGTGTTTCCAGTGAAGAACGCGTTGATGTACATCCAATCGCAACCGCTTGGCGGCCGCGGCAAGAGTTTTCAGGGCGAGCGTTTTTACACGGCTGACAATCCGCCATTCGGCGCGACCGTAACGTGGTATTTGAAAGAGGCACTCAAGACACGAAAAGAGAAGCGGCAGGAACGCGAGAAAGAAGCGGAAAAGAAAGGCGTGTCTGTAGGTTGGCCCACGGCGGCTGACCTGCGAGCCGAAGAAGAGGAAGAGGCGCCGGCGATCCTCGTTACGATTACGGACGCTTCAGATAACGTCGTGCGGCGACTCACCGGTCCCGTTACCGGCGGAATGCAGCGCCTGACCTGGGATCTGCGTTATCCGGCGCCGAATCTGGCGACGCCGCAACCGCCCGATGCGGATTTTGATTTCGATCCGCCTTCCGGACCACTCGTGATGCCGGGCACGTACAAGGCTTTGGTAGCAAAGCGGGTTGAGGGAGTTGTGACGCCGCTTGGACCACCGCAGCAGTTTGAAGTGACTGTCGAGGGCCAGGAGAACATGTCAACTTCGGACCGTGCCGCGCTGGTGGAGTTTCAGCAGAAAGCAGTACGACTTCAACGCGCAGCGACCGGTGCGACTCAAGCTGTCAACGCGCTCAAACCACGTCTCGCAGCAATCAAGCGCGCAATCAACGAAACGCCATCGTTACCGCAGCGACTGCAGGACGAAGCAACCGCGTTAGAACGACGGACGAACGAGATCCAGCGCGCGTTGAGCGGAGACGCAGCGGCGCGGCAACGCAACATCAACACGCCGCCGTCGATCAACGATCGCATCGGTTACGTGGTTGGCGCTCAGCGTATGTCGACGTCGCGTCCAACGCAAACTCAGCACAACCAGTACGCTGCTGCGGCGCAGGACTTTGAAGCCGTGTTGGGCCAGTTGCGGCAGTTGATCGAAGTGGATCTGGCGCGGTTGGAGAAACAACTGGAAGCAGCCGGCGCACCGTGGACACCGGGACGAATTCCCGAGTGGCGTAACCAGTAACACGGATTACACGGATAAAAGGAGATTGGCATGAGACGTCTTGGTCTCTTGTTATTGCTGTTGTTTTGCTGCTGGACGATCGAGGCCCAGACCCTCACACAGAAAGTCGCGGGCATGCAGAAATTCCCCGGCTTCTTCCCGTTTTACTGGGACGCAAAGGCCGGGAAGATCTGGCTCGAGATCGATAAGTGGAACACTGAGTTTCTCTACGTCGAGTCGCTCCCCGCGGGAATCGGATCGAACGACATCGGTCTCGATCGCGGCCAACTCGGCAGGAGCGCCATCGTTCGATTCGATCGCACCGGCCCGCGCGTCTTGTTGGTTGCGCCCAACTACAACTTTCGCGCAACGACAAACAATCCCGACGAGCGTCTGGCAGTACGAGACGCGTTCGCAGAATCGACGTTGTGGGGGTTCGAGGTCGCCGCTGAAGAAGGCGATCACGTCCTGGTCGATGCGACGAGTTTTTACTTACGCGACGTTCATCAGGTCACGAACACGCTGCAACGAAACCAGCAGGGAACTTACAAACTCGAGCCGAGTCGCAGCGCTTTTTATCTCCCAAACACAAAAAACTTTCCGCAAAACACTGAAGTCGAAACCACGCTAACGTTCACCGGCGAGAACGCGGGGCCGTTCGTCAGAGAAGTTGTACCAGTGCCCGAAGCGATCACCGTGCGTGAGCGACATTCGTTTGTGCAACTGCCGCCGGCCGGCTTCAAACCGCGCGTTTTCGATCCGCGCGCCAGTTACCACGGCATCGACTACATGGACTTCGCAACGCCGATCGAGGAGCCGATAACCAAACGGTTCATCGCAAGACATCGTTTGCAGAAGAAAGATCCAAGCGCACGTGTCAGCGAGGCAGTGGAACCGATTGTCTATTACGTGGATCGCGGCGCGCCGGAGCCGGTGCGGTCCGCCCTGCTCGAAGGCGCGCGCTGGTGGAACCAGGCGTTCGAAGCCGCGGGATACCAAGATGCGTTTCGCGTCGAGATCATGCCCGCTGACGTCGATCCGATGGACGTGCGGTACAACGTCATTCAGTGGGTGCATCGATCCACGCGCGGTTGGTCCTACGGCAATTCGCTCATCGATCCGCGCACGGGAGAAATAATTCAGGGGCGAGTCTCACTCGGATCGCTGCGCGATCGTCAGGACTTTCTAATCGCCGAGGGTTTGCTTGCGCCTTACGACAAAACGAGTAAGGCGTCGCCGAAACTCATGGAGATGGTGTTGGCGCGTTTGCGGCAACTCTCGGCGCACGAAGTGGGCCACACTTTGGGATTGCAGCACAACTACGCAGCGAGTCCTGTTAACCGCGCCTCTGTGATGGACTATCCCGCACCGCGCGCAAAGCTCGGCCCCGACGGCGTTCCGGATCTGTCCGATGCTTACGGGAAAGGCATCGGCGAGTGGGACAAAGTCGCAATCGCTTACGGCTATCAGGATTTCGCGCCGGGAACAGACGAAGCACAAGCACTCGATCGCACGTTGAGCGAGGCTTTCGCGCGCGGGCTGATGTACTTGACGGATCAGGATGCGCGACCAGCGAGCAGCTCGAGTTCCACCGCACATCTTTGGGACAACGGCGCGAACGTTATCGACGAGTTATCAGAGACGATGAAGGTGCGTGCCGCGGCGTTGCGACGTTTCGGCGAAAACAACATTCGCGAAGGCGCGCCAATGGCGACGATCGAAGATGTTCTCGTACCGATCTACATGTATCACCGTTATCAGGTGGAAGCGGCGGCGAAAGTGATCGGCGGGCAAGACTATACGTTCAGCTTAAAAGGAAAGGGCGATCGCAATCCGCAGATCGTTGCGCCGGAGGAACAGCGGCGCGCGCTCGCAGCGGTGCTCGACACGTTGAAGCCTGACGCGCTCGCAGTGCCTGAGTCGTTGCTGCGCTTGATTCCACCACGTCCTTCCGGTTACCCGCGTACGCGCGAAGACTTTCGCATTCGCACGCAGCCGGTTTTCGACGCGCTGGCGCCGGCGGAAGCAGTGGCGGACCACGTCAGTAGTTTTCTGTTGAATCAGGAGCGAGCGGCGCGGCTGGTCCAGTTCCATGCTCGCGACGCGCGCAATCCCGGTCTCGCTGAAGTCATCGACAAAATCTTTGCCGCGACGTGGAAAGCGCCTGTCGCTGCCGGCTATGCGGGCGAGATTCAAAACACCGTCGATATGGTAATTCTCAATGACCTGATGTCACTCGCTGCCGGCGAGCGCGCGTCGAACCAGGCACGTGCGATTGCGTCGTGGAAGTTGGAACAGTTGAAAACGTGGCTGACCTCGCAGAGCCGTTTGGCAGTTGACGATAACCGCCGCGCGTTCCTGTTCTACTCGATCGCTCAGATCAAACGTTTCCAGGACGATCCGAAGAAGATCAATCTCACGGCGCCACAGACACCACCCGACGGCCAGCCGATCGGAATGGATCGGTGGACAAGCGCAGACGATGACTGTAGCTACAGATGGATGGATCGAAACTGATTTCAACTCTGATCCGTACTAATCCGTGTCTTTTCCGTGTTATCCGTGGTTGCTGTACCATTAGAAGCTCATGCCCGGACTCGAACATTACGTCGGTGGAATTCTCGACGAGAAGTATCGCCTGGAACACTTGCTGGGCCAGGGCGGCATGGGCGCCGTCTATCTCGCCACTCACCTCGGCACTGAACGTTACGTCGCACTAAAACTCATTTCGCCTCAGTTCATGCGCAACAACGAATTCGTTGAGCGCTTCAAGCGCGAGGCGCGCGCCGCGGGCCGCTTGCGCCATCCGAATGTGGTTGACGTGACGGACTTCGGTTTTTCTCATCTCGAATCAGGTCAGGTCGCCTACCTCGTGATGGAGTATCTCGACGGCTGCACACTCGGCGACGTTTTGTCTGAAGAGAAGAAGTTGCCGCTCGAATGGGTGGCCGACATTCTCGAGCAGGTTTGTTCCGCAGTTCACGAAGCGCACCAGCAGGGCATCATCCACCGCGATTTGAAGCCCGACAACATCTGGCTCGAGCCAAATCGCCTCGGCAGTTATCGCGTCAAAGTTCTCGATTTCGGTATTGCCAAACTCGCGGAAACCGGTGCGCCTGCGGCTGACGACGATCCCGCAGCGACGATCATCGACGACATTGCGCTGCTCGCGGCCAACGCGCAATCCGAAAGCGACACGTTGCTGCGGCCAACGGACGACGAGGCCAGCACCCAGCATGTGAAACTCAAAGGCAAAGCCGTCGGCACAATGCTTCAGGATCCGCTCACTAATCCGCTGCTGAATCGCACCGACTATTCAGTCGATGAAGATGGAACACTGCTTTTCGATCAGCAAACACACACGCCAGGCCGCCATACTGCGCACGCAGCAACTTCCGCAGACGGCGCGGCGTTGACTCGGGTTGGTTCGATCATGGGCACGCCGCTTTACATGTCGCCGGAGCAATGCGGTGGCGGCCAGGTCGACAAACGTGCCGACATTTACAGCCTCGGTGTGATTGCCTACCAGATGCTCGCGGGCGAACCTCCATTTGCCGGCAACACCTCGGTCGTTATGCGCGCGCATCGCGAACAACAGCCGCAGGACTTACACGAACGCGCTCCCAAGATTCCGAAACGCGTTACGGCGATCGTGATGTCGGCGCTGGCGAAGAATCCGGCTGAACGACCGCAAACTGCCTTTGCTTTTGCGAGTGCCTTGCGCGCACAGAGCGAGGGTGTGGGCGCTCTTTATCGTCGCGCCTTTGCTCTCTACAGTGAATATTTTCCGAAGTTTCTCAAGCTCAGCCTGATCGCGCATGTGCCGATGATTATCACCGGCTTTCTGCTGGTCGCGGCGTTCTTCTGGTACAAGTACTGGCCGCCCGCGGGAACGCTCGGAAAGGTGGCGGTGTTCTCGACTATCGGAATTCTGAGTTTGTTGAAGTTCGTGGCGACCACGATCTCGGCCGGCGTCATCTCCGGAGTGACAGCCGTAATCATCACCCAACTGACCGCGGCGCCCTTACGGCCCGTCAAGCTGCGCGAGGCATTTGTAGTCTTGCGTAAGCGCTGGCGGCCTTTTCTCAGGACGATGATCAGGGTGACGCTGTGGATCTTTTTCGGGATGATTTTGCTGTTCATCCCGGGCCTGATCATGTGGATTCGTTACTCGATGTATGCCCCCGTCGTGCTCATTGAAGGAATGCAAGGCAAAGCGGCGATGCGGCGGGCACGCGAACTTGCGTCGCGCTCGTGGAGAACTGTGATAGTGGTTTCCCTCCTACAGTTCGCGATCCCGATCACGGTCAGCACTTTCGTCGGCATCATGGCAGGGCGGTCCAAGATCGAGAAGAACTCAGTTTCGGCGCAGACTTTTCGTCAGATTTTGGATCTCGCGAATATCTTCGTCATCCCACTAATGTCGATCGTCCCGGCACTGCTGTACGTGAAGATGCGGCAACTCGGCGGCGAGTCGCTGTCGACGGTTTGGGCGCAGATAGAAGAAGGGCAGGGAAAACAGAGCGGCTGGCAACAACGCATGCGCACGCGGCTCAGTCTCCACACACCGACCAGCCAGAAAACAACCACCGGCTAGTCCGCGGAATCTACTTGTGTAAGTCTTGGCTGGAGGGGTTGCTTGAGAGGTCTAATTTTAGTGGCCATGTTGCTGGCGGTGTGGTTTGTCACGCCCCAGCCGAATCCGGCAAGCGGTTTTCAGCAGGTCGCAGCCAGTCACCTCGAAGGCGGTGCGATTTCAGGTACGATCATCGGGCCTGAGTCACGGGCAGTTGCCGGCGTAACTGTCTTCGCTTTGCGCCAGCAACCAGATCCTGCGTCACAGATAAGAACTTTTACCTCACGCAGCGACGATAAAGGACACTTCGCCTTTCGTTCGCTCCCGCCAGGGATCTACCAAGTTGAAGTTTCCCCAGCAGACAAGTGGCTGTTCAAGCAAACTGCCCCAACGGTTCACGTTCGAGAGTCGGGCACTACGACTGTCGAGATTCGACTCCAATTCATCGATCAGTGTACGGGGACACAGTCTCAAGAGCTAACGAGTTCCGATAGAGCTGCGATTATAAAACTGATGCTGGAAGAGGCTGTGACACGAAAGAGGATACCCTCCTATCCCCAAGTGGTATCAGGTAACAGGATCATTCTTTCGACCCGGAATGTTGAGTTGAACGAGACTCCTGGTCTTCAAGGATACGAGCTTCTGTTGTTATCACCAGCCGAAATTCAGGCGCGGGCAAATCGCAACGGCGACCTGATGTATTTGGAGTTTGAAAAAATCGAAGTGCGAGGTTCATGCGTCGCAATCTCGTTGTGCAATCTATGGGCGGACGGCACTAGTTCGATCGAAACTGCTCCCAAAGTTCTCCTCGGCGAGGGTGGTCTTCAATTCGTGTTCAAGAAACAAGCCGGGACTTGGAGAGGGGAATTCATAACCGGCTGGATTTCATGACGCCAGTTTGGCTTGTCAGACGCGCCTTACGGCCCGTCAAGCGGCGCGAAGCGTTTCTAGTTGACCAGCAAGAGCCCATTAAGAATGTCCTTTCTGCTGGATCGATCCGATAATTTTTCGTAAATCTGTTCTCGAAAGTGGGATTGCGGAGTCCCGGTTGCGAAACGATTGGTTTGACTTTCTGAGGCCGCCCTCCCGACACTCACCGGAAAGATTGGCGAAATTCCCTTAATTTCGGTAATCTTCACCCCAAATAATGTCTCTGATCGCTGCTGGCACGGGCTTTGACAAGAGCAGTCGTGGAGAACTGTATAGTGGTGCGTGAAGTGTGTAGCTAGCTCGATCCTAAATCACTCTTCGCGCGCATATCGCCGCTCTCTCAAACAGGCTTGTACAGCTCTCCAAAATTTTTTTGAAGTAAAAAGCCATGGATATCAAGCGACCCCCAAAATCGAAGATCAAGAAGAAGATTCGCAACGCGCTCATGATCGTTATAGGTCTGGCGGCAATCGGCGGCATTACATATGGCCTCACGAAGTTGAAGCCGGCCGCCCCGACCCTCGATCGCTCAACGGCCGTTATCGAGACCGTCAAGCGCGGGGAAATGGTGCGTGATGTTCGTGGCAACGGTACCCTCGTACCCGAGTTAACCCGCATGGTGCCCGCCCCGGCTGACGGCCGGGTCGAGCGGATCCTGCTCAAGGCAGGCGTCGAAGTCGATCCCTCAACTGTGATCGTCGAACTTTCAAACCCCCAACTGGAACAGCAAGCCACCGACACTGAATTTCAGGTCAAAGCGGCTGAGGCTGATCAAGAGAACCTGAAAGTTCGACTCGAGAGCGAGACGATGACGCAGAAAGCCGCCATCGCAACTATCAACTCGCAATACAGTCAGGCGAAGTTGCAACTCGACGCCGACGAAGTGCTGGCCAAACAGCAACTCGTAGCCGAACTCACGCTGAAGATTTCGCGCGTCGCAGTGCAAGACCTTGCGAACCGGCTCAAAGTCGAGCAGGAGAGACTGGCGGTCATGGGGAAGTCGACGAAAGCTCAGATGAATGCAGCAAGTTCGCGCCTGCAACAGTTACGCGCGCTTGCCACGCTAAGACGCCAGGAAGTTGAAGCGTTGAAAGTGCGAGCGGGAACTGCCGGCGTGTTGCAGCAAGTCACGGTCAGCGAAGGTCAGCAGGTGACGCCCGGATTCAATATCGCACGCGTTGCCGATCCCACATCGTTGAAAGCTGTTTTGCGAGTGGCCGAAACACAGATTAAAGACGTTCGCGTCGGGCAGCCGGTGGTCGTCGACACCCGCAACGGCCTGATACAGGGAACAGTTTCACGCATCGACCCGGCCGCACGCGAAGGCACGTTCGAAATCGATGCTTCGCTGATTGGCCCACTGCCGCCGAGCGCCCGTCCCGATTTGAGTGTGGACGGAACGATCGAGCTCGAGCGACTCAAAGACGTTTTGAAAGTCGGCCGGCCCGCGTTTGGACAGGCACAACAGACGATCGGCATGTTTGTGCTGACGCCTGATGGCACCGAGGCCGAACGGCGAACGGTCAAACTGGGACGCAACTCCGTCAGCACTATCGAGATACTCGAGGGGCTGAAAGAAGGCGACCAGGTCATAATTTCCGATACCTCGGCATTGGATAGTTACAACCGCATCCGGATTCGATAAATCTCTGCGCAGAGAAGCATTGCCATACAAGTCCGGTTCGCGGTGTTCAGTTAAATAGATCGTGTACACACAATTTCTAAGGAGCCAATGATGAGTTCTTCTGAGCCCCTGATTCACCTCTCTGACGTCAAAAAGGTCTTTTACACAGACGAGGTCGAAACCCATGCGCTGTCAGGTATTCACCTCGACATCAAACAAGGTGAATACGTTTCCATCGCCGGACCTTCGGGGTGCGGCAAATCCACTCTCCTGTCGATTCTCGGTCTGCTGGATACGCCGACCGACGGCAAGTACATCCTCAATGGCCATCCGGTAGAGAACCTCTCTCTGTCGGAGCGCGCGAGGATCAGGAACCGCGAGGTCGGTTTTATTTTCCAGAGCTTCAACCTGATCGGCGATCTCACGGTTTATGAAAACGTCGAACTGCCGCTGACGTATCGCGGGATGAGTTCGAGCGAGCGCAAGAAGCGCACTACCGAAGCACTCGAGCGCGTCGGTATGGCGCATCGCGCGAAGCACCTGCCGAGCCAGTTGTCCGGCGGTCAACAGCAACGCGTCGCGGTTGCGCGCGCAGTCGGCGGACAGCCGAGCATCCTGCTCGCAGACGAGCCGACGGGTAACCTCGACTCGACGAACGGCGAAGCCGTGATGGAACTGATGCGTGAATTGCACCGCGGCGGCGCCACCATCTGCATGGTTACGCACGACCCGCGTTATGCCCAACACGCCGATCGCATCGTTCACTTATTCGACGGTTTGATTGTCGAAGAAGAAGCGGGCGCAGACCGGCGCGAGATCCGGGAAGCGAAGCGCGAATTGGCGGAGAGCGGTTTCGGAGCTATCTCATGATCAGTTTGCGGGGCGTTGAAAAGGCTTTTCCACACGGTCCGACGAAGACTTACGTGCTGCGCCGGATCGATCTGGACATCAAGCCAGGCGAGTTTGTATCGATCATGGGTCCCTCGGGTGCCGGCAAGTCAACGTTGCTGCACATCCTCGGGATGCACGATCAATCGTGGACCGGTGAGTATTACTTCGACGACATACCGGTCCATAAGCTCGACGGGAAAAAGCGCGCGGCGCTGCGTAATCAGAACATTGGGTTTGTTTTTCAAAGCTATCACCTGCTCGACGATCAGACAGTCTTTGAAAACCTCGAATTGCCGCTTTCTTATCGCGACGTAAGCAAAAAAGACCGGCAGTCGATCGTCTGCGACACGCTCGATCGGTTTCAGATGGTCGGCAAAAAGGATCTCTTCCCGACTCAGCTTTCAGGCGGCCAGCAACAACTCGTCGGCATAGCTCGTGCAGTTGTTGCTAACCCGCGGATCATCCTCGCCGACGAGCCGACTGGAAATCTCCACTCGGCGCAGGGCAAGGAAATCATGGACATGTTCAAGCGCTTGAACGACGAGGGCACGACGATCGTGCAGGTAACGCACTCGGAGACGAATGCCGCCTACGGTAATCGTATCATTGAGCTTGAAGATGGTTGGATTGTTCATCCGGAGCAGCAGCAGAGATCAGGCGTGGCCTATTAGGATAATTAGCGTGCCCCTGATACCTGCCCTGCTGGTAAAGCAGAGAGCCCGGTTTTAGGTTTACTCCCTGTAGTTGCTCAATAGTTTTGACTGAGCGCGGGATCGTTTACGCGATCAGCGTTGACGTCACCAGTGTGCCCGGAGGGAAGAAGTGAATACCGCAATAGCCCAGATTCCCCGAACTCTCATCGCGGACGATCAGCCCGACGTGCTCGCCGCCCTCCGCCTCCTCCTGAAAGGCGCGGGTTATCAAACCGAAGCCGCCGATTCCCCCAAGGCTGTTCTCGAAGCCATCAAGCAGCAGAGATTCGATCTGGTGTTGATGGACCTCAACTACGCGCGCGATACGACTTCCGGCAAAGAAGGTCTCGATCTCATCTCCCGAATCCAGGCACTCGATCACGACTTGCCGATCGTAGTCATGACGGCCTGGGCCACCGTCGACGTCGCAGTGGAATCGATGCGGTTGGGCGTGCGCGACTTCGTGCAGAAGCCGTGGGAAAACTCCCGCTTACTCAAAAAACTGAGAACTCAAATCGACGCGGGACGTGCACGAAGAATTGAACAGCATCGCGAAGCCGAGACACGGCTCGAGCTCGACGAAGCGCGCGAGATTCAACGAGGCTTGATGCCGCGCCGCATGCCGAACCTGCACGGCTTCAGTCTGGCGAGCGCGTGGCAGCCGGCGCGTGCAGTGAGTGGCGACTATCTCGGCGCTTTCAAGTTGAGTGAGTCGCATGCTGCGCTGTGTGTAGCTGACGTGGCGGGCAAAGGTTTTCCGGCGGCGTTGTTGATGTCAAACATGCAAGCGGCGCTGAAGTCCATGGCTTCGGAGAAGATCGCGCCGAGTAATTTGTGCGTGAAGCTCAATCGATTGATGTGCGGCAACACTCCGCTGCGCAAGTTTGTCAGTTGCTTCTACGGCGATCTTGACGTTGCCAAACGAACCCTGACTTTCACGAATGCCGGTCACAATCCCCCATTTCTCGTTCCCCAAAACGGCGATTGTATTCGACTCCACGAAGGCGGCCGCGTGATCGGCGCATTCGACGACTCGAACTACACGCAACGCCAAATTCAACTCTACGAAGGCGACAAGTTGTTGCTCTTCACTGACGGCGTTACGGAAGCACGCAATGCCGCGGGAGAAGAATTTGGCGAGCAGCGCCTCGAAGAATGCCTGCGCTCTTACGCCGGACACAACGCCGCCGAGTTACGTACGATCATTTTGGATGAAGTCACGACGTTCTGCGCCGGCAACTTCGACGACGACGCGGCGCTGATGGTAGTCATTACTGGACCACAAGAGGGCTCAAAAAACACAAAAGTGTTTTCCTGATCTTTATGTGCTTTTGGTGCCTTTTTGTGGCTAAGGAGGCTTATGGAGAATCTTCGCGGCGATATCCGTTACGCACTCAGGAGTCTCTTAAAGCGGCCCGGCTTCACGTTCATTGCCGTCATCACGCTCGCACTCGGCATCGGCGCCAACACTGCAATCTTCAGCGCCATCAATGCGCTCCTCCTGAAACCCCTGCCATTCCCCGAACTCGATCGTGTCGTTGCGATCTGGGACAAACTGCCGAGCCGCGGCGTCCTGCACAACGAAGTCGCGATGGCCAACTATCTCGACTTGAAAGCGCAGAACCAGTCGTTCGACCAGCTCGCGATCTATCGCTGGTGGAGCGCAAACCTCACCGGCGTCGACACCCCTGAACGCATCCAGGGATTTTTAGTCAGCGCGAACTATCTCGACACCATCGGTATCAAGCCCATCATGGGCCGCAATTTTTATCCGGAAGAAAATCAACCCGGCAAGGACGCCGTCGCCATTATCACTCACAGTCTCTGGCAGCGACGTTTCGGCGGCGATCCCAACATCGTCAACAAGACAGTCACCATCAACAGCATTGTGCGCACCGTCGTCGGCGTGACGCCGGAGCGTTTCAACTTTCCGAAGGGCGCCGAGATTTATGCGCCGCTGCCAATGACGCCCGAAGTCATGAGCAGCCGCGGCAATCATAGTTACTACATCATTGGACGTTTGAAACCCGGTGTCTCAATCGCGAGCGCACAGGCAGACACTGACAACATCGCCGCCCGACTCGAGCAGCAGTATCCCGAGACCAACAAGGGTTGGGGATCGACTGTTTTCCCAATCGTCGCGGATACGGTCCGGCTTTACGATACGCCGCTTTGGGTGATGATGGGCGCAGTCGGTTTTGTGCTCCTGATCGCATGCGCGAACGTTGCGAACCTGCTGCTCGCGCGCGCGAGTGGACGTCACAGGGAGATCGCGTTGCGCGCAGCTTTGGGCGCGAGCCGCTGGCGCATCGTTCGCCAACTGCTGACCGAGAGCGTGATCGTTGCGTTGGCCGGTGGCGCACTGGGAATACTGATCGGGTTCTGGGGCATCGACGCACTGCGCGCCGCCAATCCGGGCGACGCAGAAAGGTTTGCCCCCGGCTGGTATCAACTCGGAATCAACTTTCCGACGCTCGCCTTCACACTCGGCCTTTCATTGTTAAGCGGCATAGTGTTTGGCCTCGCGCCCGCGTTGCAGGTGTCGAAACCCAATCTCAACGATTCGCTGAAAGAGGGAAGCCGGCAAACGTCGGGCAGCTCGCATTACATGCGCAGCTCGCTGGTTGTTTTTGAAGTCGCACTCTCTTTGATGTTGCTCGTCGGCGCGGGACTGTTGGCCCGCAGTTTCCTGTCACTGCTAAAGACCGATCCGGGTTTCAATCCCGACAACGTGCTCACGATGAATCTCGTGCTGCCCGGTGCGAAGTACAGGGAACAACCACAACGCGTGGCGTTCTACAACGACCTGGTCCAACGCGTGAAAGCGTACCCGGGAGTCGAATCGGCGGCGGCCGTGAACTATCTCCCGCTTGGCGGTTCAAACTCATCCGACTCTTATCTGGTCGAAGGCGTGCCGGAACCGGCGCCCGGTGACGAGTATGACGGACGTTATCGCGTCTGCACGCCCGACTATTTCCGCACGATGGAGATTCCGCTTCTCAAAGGCCGCAGCTTCACGGATCAGGACAAACCAGGCGCGACACCGGTAGTCATCGTCAACGAAACGCTCGCGCGCAAGCACTGGCCCGGCGAAGACGCGATCGGCAAGCGCATCCGTTTCTATGGTCCATTGGAACGCGCCCCGTGGATGGAGATTGTCGGCGTCGTCAAAGACGTGAAGCACGAACTGAACTTGCCGGTGACGCCCGAATACTATCTGCCCCACGCGCAAGCTCCGTGGTTCGCGATGGTGTTGGTAGCGAGAACGAGCGTTGAACCGGCCTCGCTCGCGCCGGCGCTCAGGCAACAGGTGTGGGCCATTGACAAGGACCAGCCGGTGTTCGACGTCCGCACGATGCGGGAAGTGCGATCGATGTCAGTCGCGCTGTATTCATTTTCATCGGTGATGCTGGCGATCTTCGCGGTGGTGGCTTTAGCGCTCGCGTCAGTTGGAATTTACGGTGTGATGGCGTTTGCAGTAACTCAACGGACGCAGGAGATCGGGATTCGCATGGCGCTTGGCGCACGCGCGCTCGACGTGTTGAAGCTCGTAGTGAAACACGGAATGAAGCTCGCGGTGTTGGGAATCGTGATCGGCCTGGCGGGTTCCTGGGCAATCACGCGTTTTATGGAGAAGTTACTGGTGGACGTGCAGCCAACTGATTTGCTGACGTTCAGCGTAGTCTCGGTGTTCCTGCTGTTATCAGCGTTTGTCGCGTGCTATTTGCCCGCGCGCCGTGCGACGAAAATCGATCCCCTCGAGGCGCTGCGGTACGAGTGAAGTCAATCGCAATCGGAAAGAGTTCATGGAATCGATCGTCAAAGATATTCGTTACGGCACCCGGATGCTGATCCGGAAGCCGGGCTTTACGCTGATCGCCGTCCTGACGCTCGCGCTCGGCATCGCCGCCAGCACTGCTATCTTCACTGTCGTCGACGCTGTCCTCCTTCGCAAGCTGCCGGTAGCCGATCCCGATCGCCTAGTTGTAATTCACAACCAACTACCGAAGATAAACCTGCCGCGTTCTCCCGTCTCCGCGCCGCATTACCTCGATTACAGCCGCCAGACTGACGCATTCGCGTCAACCGCCGCCTTCGTCACGCGAAATTTCAACCTCACGGGTGTGAGCATGCCTGAGCGTTTGCAGGCGGGCCGAGTTACGGCGAGTTTCTTTCCGACCCTGGGCATCAACCCGGTTGCCGGCCGCTTCTTCAACCCCGAAGAAGATCGATTCGGCAACGAGCGTGTCGCGGTGTTGAGTACAAGTTTGTGGAAACGGCTCTACGGCGCCAACTCCGGTGTTCTTCAAAACTCCATTCAACTCAACGGTGACAACTATCAAGTCGTCGGCGTTGCGCCCGAAGGAATCGAAGAGCTCTATCCGAGTGTCAATCTCTGGGTCCCGATGGCTTTCTCACCGCGCGAACTTTCTGAAGAACGCCGCGGAAGCCTCGCGTACCAAATGCTGGCGCGGTTGCAGCCGGGCACGACCATTCAGCGAGCGCAGGCGATCATGAGCGGCGTCGCTAAAAACATTTCCGGCACGGACCCCGACATCTTCAACATCGAGGTCCGTTCGCTCAGTGATGAATACGTGAGCGACGTGCGGCGACCATTGTTCGTGTTGCTGTGCGCGGTCATTGCCGTGCTTTTGATTTCGTGCGCGAACGTAGCGAACCTGCTGCTCGCGCGCTCAACTGTACGCGGTCATGAAATAGCTGTGCGTGTCGCTTTGGGCGCGGGTCGCAGTCGCATAGTTCGCCAACTGCTGACTGAAAGTCTTCTCCTCGCCTTGCTCGGCGGCGCGCTTGGGATGCTGCTCGCGGTGTGGGGCACAAAGGCTTTGCTCGCGCTTGCGCCGAGCACGCTGCCGCGTGTCAGCGGCGTGCAAATGGATCTCAGAGTTTTATCGATCAGCTTCGGAGTCTCGCTCCTGTGCGGCGTGATCTTCGGACTCGTGCCGGCATTGACTGCGGCGAAAACGAATCTCGTCAGTTCACTTAAAGAATCTGAACGGACCGATTCGCACGGCGCTGCTGGTCAATGGTTGCGCAGGACATTCGTCGTGGCGGAAGTCGCTACCGCGCTCGTGCTGCTGATCTCCGCCGGGTTGCTCGTGCGGAGTTTTGCGAAGCTGCTCGACGTGAAACCCGGTTTCGATCCCAACAACGTAATCACGTTGCGCCTGTCGCTTCCGGGTGCTCAGTACGACGAGCCGGCGAAAGTCGACGCCTTCTATGAAAGCGTGCTGGAGCGCGTCTCTGCATTGCCCGGCGTGCTACACGCGAGTGCAGCATCTCAACCTCCTTTCACGCCCGGGGCCGACAATTCGATCTTCGCAATCCGCGACTGGCGGCGTAAGGCAGGAGAGCCGCCGCCGCATGCCGACTATGCGTTCGTCTCGGCTGATTACTTCCGGTCTATGGGTATTTCCATTCTTAAAGGTCGCGACTTTCAACCGTCAGACATGCACGCAGGGAATTCGTTTGCGCCCAACTCGGTCGCGATCATCGATGAAGAATTAGCCAAACGCTTCTGGCCCAACGGCGACGCACTCGGCGGCGGCATCAGTTGGAGCAATGAAGGCCCGTGGGCCACGGTTGTAGGCATTTGCGCAACGGCCCAGTTGAAAGATTTGACTGAACAGTCAAAAGGCACGTTTTACCTGCCCTCGTATGTTTGGAGTTCAAGTTTAGTTGTGCGCACGTCTGGAGATCCGCGCGCGCTCGTACCGGCGATACGCGAGCAGGTCCTCGCCGTCGATCCGAATCAACCGGTGTTTGACGTGAAGACGATGGCGGAGCGAGTGGGGGTCACGCTCGAGACGCGGCGCTTTGCAGTGGTCCTGCTCGGCATCTTTGGCGCACTCGCGCTGCTGCTCGCCGCGATCGGTTTGTACGGCGTCCTCGCGTTCACGGTATCGCAACGCACGCGTGAGATCGGTATTCACATGGCGCTCGGCGCCCGCGCGCGCGACGTGCTGTTCATGGTGCTGAAACAGGGAATGTCGCTGGTGCTGGTCGGCGTCGTGTTCGGCGTGGCAGCGGCGTACGCGATTACGCGGGCTATTCGCAGTTTGTTGTTCGAGGTCGGCACGACCGATCCGCTGACGTTTGTGGTCGTCCTGCTCGTGCTGATGTTCGTCGGCTTCATCGCTTGTTACGTACCGGCGCGGCGGGCGACGAAGGTCGATCCACTGGAAGCATTGAGATACGAATGATGGGTTTTTAGTTATGGAAAACTTATTAAAAGATATTCGCTACGGAATACGAGGGCTGCTCAGACGGAAAGGCTTTGCCGCGATCGCAGTGCTCACGCTCTCACTCGGCATCGGCGCCAACACCGCGATCTTCACGCTTGTGAACGCAGTGATGCTGAAGTCGCTTCCCGTCGATAAGCCCGAGGAGCTGGTGCTCTTCAGCGACGACACCGGCGAGGGAACGTCGGTAGAAGACTCGCCGCAAACAGGTGAATGGGGGCTCTTTTCATACGCGTCTTACGAATACTTCCGCAATCACAATCAATCCTTCCAGGACATCGCCGCGCTCCGCAGCGGAGCGAGTCGACTCAGCGTTCGGCAGACTGATTCGCAAGCCGCCGCGGCAGCGCGAGCGTCGGGCCAGCTCGTGTCAGGAAATTACTTTTCAGTTCTCGGTGTGCGTGCGCAGCGTGGCCGCGTGCTGACGCCCGACGACGATAAACCTAACGCGCCGCCGGCAGCAGTGATCAGCCATCGCTACTGGGAGAAGGAGTTGAACAGCGACCCGGCGACTGTTGGCAAGAACTTCGTTATCAACGGCACAAACTTCACCGTCGTCGGTATTACTCCGCCGGAATTTTTTGGCGAACGCGTGCGGCGTCCGCCCGACTTTTGGCTGCCGTTGGCTTTCCAGCCGCAAATCGAACTGCGCGACTCGTACCTTGCCAATAATCAGGTTTATTTTCTCATGTTGATGGGTCGCCTTAAGCCCGGCGTGGGCCTGGACCAGGCGCAGGCAACTACAAACCTGGCACTGCGACAATTCCTGACTGAACAAGCCGGTAGCAAACTTACCGAAGAGCGACAGAAAGGCATACAGAACACTTACGCGACGCTCGTCGAAGGCAAGGGTGGCATCTCAGGGCTTCGACTCGTCTACTCGAAGCCGCTGCAAATGCTGCTCGCTATTGTCGGCATGATCCTGCTGATCGCGTGCGCCAACGTCGGCAGCCTGCTCTTATCACGCGCTGCTGCTCGCAAAGCCGAGATCTCCTTGCGGATGGCGCTCGGTGCAAATCGCTGGCGCATCATCCGCCAGTTGCTCACCGAAAGCATGTTGCTGGCCGGGCTCGGCGGTATCTGCGGCGTGTTGCTGGCGCAGTGGGCCGTCGTCGTACTCGTCCGCCTCGTCGCTCGAGAAGCTCCACTCGATACGCGAGCGGATCTTGGAGTACTGGCATTTACGATCGGAGTCTCGATCCTCGCTGGTCTTTTGTTTGGGTTGGTTCCCGCAATTCAGGCCAGCCGTACAAATCTTTCCTCCGCGATGAAGGAGAAGACGCGGACCAGAAGCGGCTTTTTGAAATTCAGTCTGTCGTCGCTGATGGTAGTGGTGCAGATAGGTCTGTCGATGGTCCTACTCACCGGCGCGGGATTGTTCGCCCGCAGCCTCGTGAAGCTTCAGAGCGAAGATATCGGCTTCGATCGCAACAACCTCTTACTCCTCGGCATCGATCCGCGTCTCGCGAATTACAAGACAACCGAGCTCGCCACGCTCTACCAGCAACTGCTCGATCGTTTAGGTTCGCTGCCGCAAGTCAAATCCGTATCGATGGCGACTTACGCGCCGCTGAGCGGCACGCGCCGGAGTAGCACTGTCAAGGTACCCGGATACACGCCGCAGCCCGGAGAGAGTCTCGACGTGCAGGATATCCTCGCGGGACCGCGATATGCCGAGACACTCGGTATGCCTGTCTTACGTGGCCGTGAGATTGAAATCCGTGACACTGCTTCGTCACCGCAAATTGCAGTCGTTAATTCATCTTTCGCTGAGCGCTTCTTCAAAGGTGTAAATCCGATAGGCCGTTCATTCTCGTTTGACGACGAGACAGATGACGGTGGTCCACCGCTCGAGATCGTCGGCGTCGTCGGCGACATCAAGCCAAGGGACCCGCATGAAAAGCCCCAGCCGACCGTCTATCGCCCGATCCTTCAAGTTCAGGACGGTTCAGCTTACTCGGCCACCATTCACATCCGCACGCTTTCAGACCCGACACCGCTCACGTCTCAAGTGCGGCAGATGATCAATCAGACCGACGACAAGCTTCCGATCTTCGGCGTGACGACGATGGACGGGCAACTGCGCGAGAACCTGAACCAGGAACGCTTGATCGCGCAGCTCGTCAGTTTCTTCGGCGCGCTCGCGTTGATACTCGCGTGCATCGGTTTGTATGGCGTGATGGCCCACGACGTCGCGCGCCGCACGAATGAAATCGGCATCCGCATGGCGCTCGGTGCGCGTGGCGGCAACATCGCATTGATGATCTTGCGAGAGACCTTTTTTCTCGTGTTGGCAGGTTTAGTGATAGGCGTGCCGGCGGCGGTGCTGGGAGCGCGTTTGATTTCGTCGCAACTGTTTGGCGTAAGTCCGACAGAGCCGTTGACGCTGATCGGCGCCGCGGTGATCTTGACGCTCGTCGCATTGCTCGCGGGCTATGTGCCCGCACGTCGCGCCTCGCGTGTGAATCCGTTGAGCGCCTTGCGGTACGAATGAGGCCGTAAAGGGCACAGGAGGCACAACAAGATGGACTCGTTGATCAAAGACATCCGTTACGGACTTCGCGGTTTGTTGAAGCGCCCCGGGTTTACAGTGATTGCCCTCGTTGCGCTCGCTCTCGGCATCGGCGCGAACACTGCGATCTTCAGTCTGGTCAATGCGGTCCTGCTTCAGCCGCTTCCATTTCCCGAATCCGATCAACTCGTCTGGGTTTACGGAAACATCCGCAACGGCGGCAACCGCGCGAGTGTTTCGCCGCTCGACTTTCTTGATTATCGAGCGCAGAACAAAACTTTCGAACAGTTTGCGGCGTCAGGGACGCTGCCTCAATTCCGAAATCTCACGGGCGGCGGAGAGCCCGAACGCCTCACTGCATCAGTCGTCACAGGAAACTATTTTCAGACTCTGGGTGTCGCTCCCGCACTCGGCCGTGGCTTCTCCCTCGAAAACGAGAAGCCTGGTCAGGACCAGGTAACGGTGCTCAGTTATGCGCTCTGGCAAAAACGTTTTGGCGGCGACCCGAACATCGTCAACAAGACGATCGTCCTCGACGGAAAAGCTTGCGAGGTTATCGGCGTCATGCCGGATCTGCGCCTGCCGCAAGCCGCTGATTTGTGGGTGCCGATGAACTTCGATTCCAATCCGGACGACATGAAACAGCGGATGGCGCACTTCCTCCGGCCCATCGGAAGATTGAAACAGGGAGTCACACTTACCCAGGCACAGGCCGACACTGATGTCATCGCCAGCCAACTCGAACAACAGTTTCCCAAGTCGAACACCGGCTGGAACCTGCGTCTCGTTTCGTTGCGAGACCAACTCATCGGTAGCAGTCGAACTCCGCTCTTCATTCTTTTCGGCGCGGTCGGTCTAGTGTTGCTCATCGCATGCGCCAACGTTGCCAACCTGCTGTTGGTGCGCGCGGCTGCCCGCCATAAAGAGATTGCGTTGCGCACAGCACTCGGCGCCAGCCGGCTCAGAATCCTGCGCCAGATGATCACCGAGAGTTTGCTGCTGGCGATTCTTGGAGGCGCGCTTGGCGCACTGCTGGCGACGTGGGGAGTTGAAGTGCTCGTCAGCTTGAGTGAGGGCAGTCTTCCTCCGACTCAGAAAATAAAAATCGACGGGACCGTCCTGGGTTTCACGCTCCTCATTTCGCTTCTCACGGGAATCTTGTTCGGCCTGGCGCCCGCCTTTCGCACGATGAAACTCAACCTCATCGATTCCATGAAAGATGGAGCGCGAGGCGCTGGTGAAAACACTCTACGCAATCGAACGCGGAGTTTACTGGTCGTGTTCGAGACCGCCGTCGCCGTCATGCTGTTAATCGGGGCGGGCCTGCTTATCCGCAGTCTGCTTGAATTGCAACAGGTCAATCCCGGCTTCGATGCAGATAACGTACTGACGCTGCGAGTCGATCTCGCCAGAAAGAAATACGACACGGCTGACAAGGCCGCGAACTTCTTCCAGGAGCTCGAGGCGCGGATCGGCAGCCTCGCGGGTGTGCAGTCGGTGGGTTTAGTTACTGAGCTTCCACTCAGTGGTCAACTGAACGATCTTCCGTTCACAGTCGAAGGCCGCCCGCCCGTGAGCTGGAACCAGGCTTTTGGTGCTGACTGGCGTCGCGTCAATCAACAGTACTTCAACGCGCTGCACATTCCGCTGCTGCGAGGACGAAACTTCACGGAGCAGGAGGTGCGACAAAACGACAAGGTACTCGTGGTAAGCCAGGGACTCGTCGATGCAGTTTTCCCGAATGAAGATCCGCTCGGCAAACGGCTGATCACCGCGCTGGGTAATGATCCCTTCGAGATTATCGGCGTCGTCGGAGACATTCGCCATCAGTCATTGCAAAACACACCCGTCCCGGCGATGTACATGCCGACTCGCCGGAGCGGCGGGACCAACCTCGTTATTCGCACGCAGGGCGATCCTTTGAGTCTCGTCAGCGGCGTGCGCAAAGAAGTGCAGGCGATCGATCCGGACCAGCCAATCGCCGCCGTCAAGCCGATGAAAGAGTGGGTTGACTCGTCAGTCGCCGCGCCGCGTTATCGCACGACGTTGCTTGCACTGTTTGCGGCGCTCGCGATGGTCCTGGCGGCAACGGGAATTTACGGCGTGATGTCGTATTCGGTGGCCCAGCGAACGCACGAGATTGGGGTACGCATGGCCTTGGGCGCGCGACAGCTTGACGTACTGAAACTCGTCGTGCGGCAGGGAATGTTGCTCACGCTCGTCGGAGTGGTCGTGGGATTGGGCGGCGCCTTTGCGCTGACGCGAGTGATGTCGACGCTGCTCTTCGGAGTTACAGCAAAAGATCCGATTACGTTTGGTGTGGTCGCGGCCTTGTTATTGGCGGTGGCGTTCATCGCGTGTTTCGTCCCCGCGCGCCGCGCAACGAAAGTCGATCCGCTCGTGGCGTTGAGATACGAGTAAAAACGATGTTTCACGATTTACGATTCGGCGTGCGGATGTTGCGGAAGAACCCCGGCTTCACGGCCGTAGCCGTGTTGTCGCTGGCGCTCGGCATCGGCGCTAACACTGCCATCTTCCAGTTAGTCAACGCCGCGCGCCTCAAGACGTTGCCGGTGCGCAACGCAAATGAGCTCGTCAACGTTCAGCCCAACGACATGGACGCGGCTCGCGGCAGCAAACCTTCTCCGTATGCGGCAGTTACCAATCCGATTTGGGAACAGATTCGCGATCGACAGGAAGGGTTCTCAGGGATCCTTGGCGATCGTTTGATGGCTACGCTGTCGGGCTTCTTCGGAGTGTTGGCGCTCGTGCTCGCCACGATTGGCCTCTACGGAATTCTTTCGTACGCGGTTGCGAGCAGGACCAACGAGATTGGAATTCGCATCGCGCTCGGCGCGCGCACGCGGGAGATCGTCAAGTTGGTACTGCGAGAAGCGCTCGTGCTGGTGGTGATCGGAATAGTTGCCGGACTACCTGCGGTGCTCATCGTGGCGCGATTTGCTTCGACGTTGTTGTTCGATCGGTCGCCGACGGATCCGATTTCGCTGGCGCTCGCGGCGTTGATCATGATGGCAGTGGCGATTCTTGCCGCGTACCTTCCGGCACGTCGCGCGACAAGAATCGATCCGCTCGTGGCGCTCAGGTACGAGTGAGGCCACAAAAGGCACAAAAGGCACAAACCCATGGATTCAATATTTAAGGACATACGCTACGGGGTACGAGGGTTGTTGAAGCGTCCAGGCTTTACGGCCATCGTCGTGGTAACGCTCGCACTCGGAATCGGCGCGAGCACTGCGATCTTCAGTGTCGTCAACAGTGTCTTGCTGCGACGCCTGCCGTACAAAACTGCGGACCGCATCGTCGCGATCCAGGAGCTGAATCCGCAGGGCACAAGAGTTCAGGTGACCGCAGCCAACTTTCTCGACTGGCGCGCGCAAAACACAGTCTTTGAACATCTCGCCGCCATCAGGATCGCCACCACTAATCTCGCGCTCTCCGATCGAGCCGAAAGACTCGACATGGCCCAGACCTCCGCAAACTTCTTTGACGTTTTCGGAGTTGGACCACAATACGGCCGCTTGTTTCTGCCTCAGGACGAACAAGCCGGTCACACACCCGTGGTTGTGCTGAGCCATGCACTCTGGACGAGACGCTTCGGCAGCGACCAGGGAATCATCGGCAAGCCAATCACACTCGACGGCAGCAACTACACCGTCATCGGCATTGCTCCGCCCGGTTTTCAGTATCCCGACAAAACAGAGCTCTGGTTGCCCCCGTTAAGACTTGTTCCCGAGGCGTATCCGCAAGTTGATCCCGCGCAGAACCGCGGCCTGGGCTACCTCGCAGCAGTCGCATTCTTGAAACCCGGTGTCACTGTGGCCCAGGCTGCGAGTGAAATGGAAACCATCACCACTCGTTTGCGGCAGCAGTACCCCGAAACAAACAACCGCCGCTTCAATCGCGTCGTTTCGCTTCACGATCATCTCATCGGGAACAACAGAGCGATGTTGTTGCTGCTCTTCGGGGCCGTGATGTTTGTGCTGCTGATCGCATGTGCGAACGTCGCGAATCTTTTACTTGCAAACGCTTCAGCCCGGCACAAAGAGATTGCGATTCGCGCCGCGTTGGGAGCATCGCGGAAAAGAATCGCGCAACAACTGCTGACCGAGAGCGCAACGCTCGCACTTGCCGGCGGCGCGTTGGGATTGTTGCTCTCGTTTTGGGGAGTCGCACTCATAACCAG
>DASSEB010000041.1:0-19223 GCA_035696765.1 Pyrinomonadaceae bacterium
CGCCGGCGTCGACAAAGAGTTCAACGGCGAGACGGTTATCTCGCCGGGTTTCACGGTCGGCTATCTGGAACAGGAACCGCTCATCGACGACTCACGAACAGTCCGCGAAGTCGTCGAAGAAGCTGTTCAGGAAACTGTGGACCTGCTGAAAGAGTTTGAAGAGATCAACGCGAAGTTTGGCGAGGAGATGTCGGATGACGAAATGTCGGCGTTGCTCGAACGCCAGGGCGAAGTGCAGGAAAAGCTCGACGCGCAGGACGCGTGGGATCTCGACTCACGTCTCGAAATGGCGATGGACGCACTCCGATGTCCACCGCCCGATACGCCGGTGAAAGTCTTGTCAGGCGGTGAGCGACGGCGAGTCGCTTTGTGCCGTTTGCTGCTGCAAAAGCCTGACATCCTGTTGCTCGACGAACCTACCAATCATCTCGACGCGGAGTCGGTTGCCTGGCTCGAGCACCACTTGCAGGGTTATGCGGGGACGATTATCGCCGTCACTCACGATCGTTACTTTCTTGATAACGTCGCCGGTTGGATTCTCGAACTCGATCGCGGCCAGGGCATTCCCTGGAAAGGAAACTACACCTCATGGCTCGAACAGAAACAGGAACGCCTGCGACGCGAAGAGAAGTCTGAAAGTGAACGACAGAAAACTCTGCAACGCGAGCTCGAGTGGATTCGCATGTCGCCGAAGGCGCGGCACGCAAAAGGCAAAGCGAGGATCAACTCGTACGAAGATCTGCTGCGGCAGGAATCCGAGAAACGTCGCGAAGATCTGGAGATTCACATTCCGCCTGGACCACGTCTCGGCAACGTCGTCATCGAGGCTGACAAAGTCAAAAAGGGTTATGGCGACAAGCTGCTCGTCGACGACATGAGCTTCGCGCTGCCGCCCGGCGGCATCGTCGGCGTCATTGGCCCAAACGGCGCGGGCAAGACGACGCTGTTTCGGATGATCACCGAACAGGAACAGCCTGACGCGGGCACGATTCGCAAAGGCGAGACGGTTGTGCTGGCCTACGTCGATCAGAGCCGCACGCTTGATCCGCAGAAGACGATTTGGGAAGAGATTAGCGGCGGTGAAGATATGTTGAAACTTGGGCCGCGCGAAGTGAACTCACGCGCTTACGTCGCGCGGTTCAATTTTTCCGGATCGGACCAGCAGAAGAAGGTGGGAATGTTGTCGGGCGGCGAACGCAATCGAGTTCACCTCGCGAAGATGTTGAAGGAAGGCGCGAATGTGTTGCTGCTGGACGAGCCGACAAACGATCTCGACGTCAATACGCTGCGCGCGTTGGAAGAAGCGCTGGAAAATTTCGCGGGCTGCGCGGTCGTGATCTCGCACGATCGCTGGTTTCTCGATCGCATCGCTACGCACATTCTGGCGTTCGAAGGCGACAGTAAAGTGTTCTGGTTCGAAGGTAATTATTCGGATTACGAGGTTGATAAGAAGGACCGGCTTGGCCCGGCCGCCGAAACACCGCACCGGATCAAGTACCGGCAACTGACGAGGTAGAGCACAATCTCTCCCCCAAATATTCTCGCCAAACACAACCGCGGTCTGCTGCTGGATATTGTTGTCTTTGTTTTGAATCTCTTCCTGATGCAGCGGCTGACGGGCTACTTCATCGAGCTCTTCCGCTTCGCGGATGCAGGTGAACCGCTCGCGCAGTTTGCGCTCTTGCTGGCGTGCATCGGCATGTGGGTCTTGCCGGCGGCGGGAGCTGTAATGAAGCGCTGGCACTTCCAGCGCCGGCTCAAAGCGGAAGGAAAAACCGTCAACTCCGATTCAATTCTCGCCGGCTGCGTGTTCAATCCGATCTTCTATTTCTGCCTGAACCTGGTACTCGTATCAGCAATTCTCGCTGGCCTCGGCCAGTTCTTATTTGGCAAAAGATCGGTAAACAACGGCGCGGTATTCGTGCCGCTTGTCGTTGCGGGATTGATCTTCACTATCGTGCAGACGTTTCTAATCTATCGATACTTCTCCGCTCCAAAGAAGCCGCCGCGCAGTGAGTTTCTGCGGCACCCGGAAAGCGAGACGCTCGGCGACATTTGCATCTTCTTAAACATGATTCTCTTTCAGATCGCGTGGAACCTGCTGACGTTCGCGGATCTCGGCAGGCCGTCCGGTCTGGCGGAATTTCTCGGGCGCCTTTTCTTTTTATGCTTTATCGCGTTGCTGATTTACTTTCCGCCACGAATGTTCTACCTCGCCGAAGACATCAACCGCCGTCGCACATGGCTGACGATGCTTTTGGCGAATTCACCAGTGATCGTGCGAGTGCTGATTGGGACGAAGGAGTGGAGTTAACCCATCCACAGATTCCACAGAGTCTTTCTGTGTAACCTGTGGATGGTCATTGTAGTTGAGCTATTGCAAAGCGTACTGCTCCGGATTTTCCTTCGCTTTTTGCGCACACTCGTCACAGCAAACCGTGATCTCTTTTCCAGCGACGGTAACTTTGATTCCGCCGTCGTTGATCGCCCAATCACAAACCGGACACTTGCTCGTGTTCATTACCTTTTGTCTCCCTCTGAAAATGATTTGAAACCGACGCGAGTCACGGTACCAGGATGAGCAAATCTCGACTTCCAGAATCTTGCTCATTTCAGATCCGTGTTTATCCGTGCAGATCCGTGGCGCACTTCCGACGGAGCCTTTCCAAACTCGCGGCGAAACGCGTCTGTAAAATGACTGTGACTGGAAAACCCGAGTTCAAGCGCTATTGCGGTAATGTCGTCAGCGCCTTCGACGAGTCGTTCCATCGATGCCCGCAGGCGGAGCTGTGTGAGATAGCGATGGACCGGCACGCCTGTCTGTTGTTGAAATATACGCGCGAGGTGAAACGGCGAAGCGTGAACAGCGCGAGCAACATCGTCGAGCGTGATGCGTTCACTGATTCGCGCCGCCAGGTACGTCTTCGCCGCTTCGGCGCGTTCAGCATGCTCCGCGTCCGTGCCTTGTCGTTTCGGTTTAGGCGCCACGCCGCGTTGCACGAAAGCTGATTCAAGCACGTCAGCCACGAGTTGCAGCGCCGTCACATCAGCCCACAACGGCTCGAGTGGATTCGAATCCGCCGACTCGAGACGTTGGACGAGTTCGCGATGACGCCAGAAGACGCGACTGTCGCAGGGTCCAGTCACGAACAGAAAAGGCTGATCCGGATGATCGTCGATTGACGGATCGAGTTCGCGAACGATGTCGTTCAGGACGCGTGGAGAAACAGTGAACACTGTTCCTCGATCGCCACAGTCGGAGGGATGGCTGACGCGATACGTCGAGTCGCGCGAGAAGAAGACAGCCTGGTTCACGTCAGCAGTGACGGTGCGCCGCCCGAAATGTCGCGAGAACGCACCGTGACGCATCAGCACGATATTGTTAACCGGCGACTCTTCTTCCGCGCCCGGACCGCCGCGTGCGATGTGACAGCAGTAGTCGTGCACACTGACAATCGGGCTCTGGTGCAGCGGCCGAAAAACAAGTTCTTTATCGTCAGACACGAGTGTTACTATAGCCACAAAGAGGCACAAAAAGCACAAAACCATTTCGCATCAGACGATCACGCGCTTAACTCTTTGTGCCTTTTGTGCCTTTTTGTGGCTGAATTCATCTTTGAGGCCAAACATGAAAAACATTCTTCTTGTCTTCTCCCTTTTCGTGGCGCTTTCCCCGGTTGTGGCTCAGGAAGATGCGGCTCCGATCAAAAACTTCCTGCGCGTGAATAAAGACTTCTGCACCGGCGGCCAGCCACGTCTCGAGCATCTCGAAAAACTGAAAGCCGAAGGCGTCAAAGCGATCATCAACCTGCGCCAACCCACCGAACATCGCGCCGCCGAAGAAGAAGCGAAGGCGAAAGAGTTGGGCCTGCGCTACTTCAACATTCCCTTCGCCTTCGCCAATCCAAAAGAGGAACAGGCCGACGAGTTTCTGAAGATCACCGACGACCCGCAGAACCGTCCCGCGTTCATCCACTGCACTGCCGCCATTCGTGTCGGAGCGTTCTGGATGATCAGGCGAGTGTTACGCGACGGCTGGTCGATCGAAGACGCCGAGAAGGAAGCTGAGAAGGTCGGCCTGCGTGAAGCTCCGCACTTGAACGAGTTCGCGCGCAAGTACATCGAGACGCATCGCAAGGCAGCGCTACCAACGCACCCATTATCGTTTGGCGTGTTCGTCGCGCGTTTCGATCCCGCCGGTACGTTCACACTCGAAGGCGATCGTTGGCCCAAAATTAACGGCACGTGGAAGAGCGAAGGCGCCGAGGTCTCAATGTTGATGAGCGGCGGCCCGGGTGGTTGTGACGGACCAGGTAAATATCACTTTGACACTGACGGAAGGCGCATCACGTTCGCACTCGTTTCGGATGAATGCAAACCGCGCCAGATGATTCTCGATCGAAGCACGTGGACGCCCGCCGGCGAAGCCGTCGCCAAACCGGTCAGAAACATCACGCGCACAGCAACCGCTAAACCACCTTCACGCGCGCGCGAAACAGACAAAGGCAGTTGGCCTTCGTTTCGTGGTCCACATGCATCCGGCATTGCCGAAGGTCAAAATCTTCCGGACCAGTGGAACGCCAAGACAGGCCAGAACATTCTCTGGCGCACGCCGATTCCCGGCCTGGCGCATTCGAGTCCAATTGTTTGGGGGAACCGGATCTTCGTGACGACCGCGGTCAGCAGTGATCCGAAAGCATCGTTTCGTCCGGGTCTTTACGGCGACGGCGACGCCTCGAAAGATCGCTCGCCGCATCGTTGGATCATCTACGCACTCGACAAACGGAACGGGAAGATTCTTTGGGAACGAGTCGCTTACCAGGGCGAGCCGCTCGAGAAGCGTCACATCAAAGCGACCTACGCCAATTCCACCCCGGCAACTGACGGCCGCATCGTCGTCGCATGGTTCGGCTCGCAGGGTTTACATGCGTACGACGTCGACGGGCACTTTCTTTGGAAAGTCGATCTGGGCCGGATCGACCTTGGCGCGTATGACATTCCCACTTTCGAATGGGGCTCGGCGAGTTCGCCGATCATCTGGAAGGATCTGGTGATCATCCAGTGCGACACGCAAACCGATTCTTTCATCCTCGCGCTCAACGCCAACACGGGTGAGACGGTTTGGAAAACTGATCGCGACGAGATTCCGTCATGGGGCACGCCGACAGTCGCAACCACTTCAAAGGGCGAAGAACTGATCGCAAACGCGTCGAACTTTATTCGCGGATACGATCCGCGCACAGGTAAAGAGCTCTGGCGTCTCGGCCGCAGTTCAAAGATCACGGCGCCGACACCGATCTTCGCAGATGATGTGCTGGTCGTCGCGAGCGGTCGTGGACCGGAAAGACCGATCTTCGTAGTGAAGGCAGGAGCACGTGGCGATCTCACTCTCCCGGAGGGAAAGACCAGCAGCGACACGGTTATTTGGAGCCGCACGGGACGCGGTTCTTACATGCCGACGCCGTTGATTTACAACGGCATTCTTTACGTGCTCGCAAACAACGGCACCTTCGACGCTTACAACCTGAAAACGGGCGAGGAGATTTATCGACAGCGCCTTGCGGTAGTTGGGAGTGGCTTCAGTGCGTCGCCCATTGCTGCCGACGGCAAGATTTATTTATCGAATGAAGACGGCGAGATACTGGTGATTGCAGCCGGCGAGAAGTTTGCGCACCTTGCGACGAACTCGATGGGCGAGCTTTTGATGGCGACGCCTGCGTTGTCTGGCGGCGTGATGTACGTACGATCCGCCGCCAGCTTGTTCGCGATTGGAAAGAAGTAAACCGATTACCGGGCTTGGACTGAAAGATCGCCACCCGCATATTTGAAATCCGGAAAGTCATACGACGCGACCGGAAAGCTCTTGCACATAACGATCTTGCTCTGAGGCATTGAGATGCCGATGTCGTCTTTGCGCTCGAAGTCTGTCGCAGTCCACGTCAGGAACGCGCCGCGATCGTCAGGACGTTCGGCGTCCACCGGGATCCACGTGCCCGGCTGTTGATAGATGCCCCACGCAAGCCGATCATTCGCGCCATCGATACCATTGTCTTCAACCAGCAACAAGACACGCTGTCCGATGATGCTCGGAACGTTCGAATCGTAGATCTCACCGCCCATGACCGCCGTATTTTTTGCTGTCTCCATGCAATCGAGTTTTGCTCTTACCAACACGCCGGGAACGTTCTTTTCGTTCGGATCGTCAGGATCGAGCACCGGAATCGCCGCCGGATCGTTAAATGTCAAATCGCCGGCAGCCTGGCCGTTCGCCAATTCGCTCGCTTTAAACTCGACGAACCTGATTTCGCCGTCGTCAAGTGCAAACTTGAAAGAGCCGCTGGCGGAATCGCCTTCGGCGTCCGCGAATACCAGGTTCGGTAAAGCTAGACACACAACCACCAACGCCATAAAAAAAGCGCCTATAATGCTTTTCATTGAGAGGTCTCCTCGTAATAGTGGACAAGATTTGTGGAAGGTGCGGCAAGAGGACTTTGAGACGTCAAAGTCTGTTCGCACCACGCGACCAAAAATGAATAAGGATCAGCACCAAACAGTAACGCGTATTCTTTCCGCGTTTCTGGCCATTATTTTTCTCGCTGCGGGTTCAGCACGGGCCGGGGAGGTTCCGCAAACCGGGAGCATTAGGGGCAAGATAGTAGCCGACATTCCCGATCAGCGCAAAACTTTACCGGGAGTTCTGGTGACTCTCAGCGGTGAACGACTCGGCGATAAAAAACTTCAGAGCGTCAGCGATGAGGAAGGCCAGTACGACTTTCCGAATCTGATAGCGGGCGATTACATCGTTACAGTTGAATTCTCGGGCTTCAACAAATACGAGCAACGCTTGAGCGTTCAGATCGAAGCGACCGTCGAGCACGACATTCTTTTGCAGCCGGTCCCGCTCAGCGAGAGCGTGACTGTCACCGACGATCGCACCGGGGACAGCAAAACAGAATCGACGACGCCTTCCGTTATCACGACTCAAGCGTTGCGCGATGCGCCGTTGATCGATCAGAAGTTTCAAGACGCGTTGCCGCTGTTACCCGGCGTCGTGCGTGGTCCTGATGGTAACTTGAACATCAAAGGCACTCGCCCGAGTCAGAGCGGGATACTTGTTTCGAGTTTGAACGTCACGGATCCGGTTACCGGCGCGCCCGCGATCGAGTTGCCGTTGGAGGCGGTCGATACGGTGCAGGTGCATTCAAATCCATACTCGTCGGAGTTTGGAAAGTTCACCGGTGCAGTGACGACGATCGAAACGCGTTCGGGTAGCAACAACTGGCGCTATTTGATGACCGGAGTGCTGCCACGGCCACGCTGGCGCGACGGTAAGCTGTTTGGCGTTGGCGCGGCGACACCGCGGATCGCTGTCGGCGGCCCAATTAAAAAAGACAAGCTGTTCTTCTTTCAGAGCGTCGAGTATCGCTTCGTGCGTACGAACGTTCCCAGTCTCAAGACGCTCGAGGAGCGGCAGCGCGACATCCAGCGAGAAAGTTTCGATTCGTTTTCACGTCTCGACTATGTCGTCAACTCGAACAATCGTCTGACCGCCAGCTTCTCGCTCTTTCCACAGAAGTTTGACTACTTCAACCTGAACACCTTCAATCCGTCAGACACGACTGCAAATTTTCATCAACGCGGCTGGTTTCTGGCTTTCAACGAGCAGGCGACGTTCCAGTCGGGAGCACTGTTGCAGTCGAGCGTCAGCGCGAAGCAGTTTGACGGCGACATCTTCGGCAACAGCGAAACGCGGTATCAAATAACCCCCGAACGCAATTTTGGCGGCTGGTTCAATCGACAACACCGCGATAGCAGGCGCTACGAGTTACTCGAAATCTTTCACTTCGCCCCGTGGGGGAAGCACGCTTTGAAGACGGGACTGAATTTCAGTCATACCTCTTTCGAAGGCAGTGACCGCAATAATCCAGTCACGATCGTTCGCGCAAACGGGAGCGCGCACCAACTGATTGAATTTTCCGGCGCGGGCGTGCTGGATCGGCAACAGAACGAGTACTCGCTTTTCGTGCAGGACAAGTGGATGGTGAACAGGCGAGTTGTGTTCGATCTCGGGCTGCGTTACGACCGCGACAGCATTGGCAAGAACAACAACCTCGCGCCGCGCGTTGGTTTTGTTGTCACGCCGGCTGATTCGGATCGGACTGTGGTGCGCGGAGGCGTCGGGCTTTTCTACGACAAAATCCCACTCAACGTGGGCTCGTTCCAGCAGTATCAGAGCTTGCGGGTTACTACGCTTGCAAACGACGGCGTGACTGCCATCGATGGTCCACGGCTGCTGCCAAACACCGCACCGGAAGATCTCGAGAACCCTTACAGCATCGCCTGGAACCTTCAGCTTGATCACCAGTTGAACCCGCGACTGCTGCTGCGATTCGGTTACGAAGAACGAAGCACGCGCCGGGATTTCATCCTCGAGCCTACCGCGACGGCGCTGTTGTTGCAGAACAACGGGCGCTCGCGTTATCGCGAATTGCAGGGCGTCGCGCGGTTTCGTTTTCAGGAAGGACGCAACGTCTACCTGTCTTACGTGAGGTCGCAGGCGCGCGGCAATTTGAACGATTTCAACACCTACTTCGGAAATCTAAAACATGCTGTTATTCGTCCGGACGAGTATGGCAAACAGCCTTTCGACGCGCCTAACCGGTTGCTGTTCTGGGGCGACTTTTCTCTTCCGTATGATGTTGTGGCAACGCCTGTGGTCGACTGGCGCAGTGGCTTTCCGTTCTCACTCGTGAACGAAGAGCAGGACTTCGTTGGCCCGCGTAATGAGGGCGGACGCTTTCCGCGGTTGTTGACGCTCGACCTGCTCGTTACGAAGGGTCTGACGATTCCTTTTCGCGGCAAGAAGTACAAAGGGCGAGCGGGCTTCACGATCTTCAACATCACGAATCATTGGAACCCGCGTGACGTGCAGAACAATATCGCCGCGCAGCAGTTTGGGACTTTTTATAACAGTCCCAATCGCAGTATCCGGTTGAAATTCGAGTTCGTAAAATACTAATCTGCGTTATCTGTGGTTAAAGGACCATTATCATGAAAATTCTGCTTGCGTTCTTTCTCGCCCTAGTCCTGTGTCCATCACTCATGGCCCAAAGCGAGACGCCTTCGAAATTTACACCAACCAACGCTGGTTTCAACTACGAGCGCCGCACAGTGATGATTCCGATGCGCGACGGCGTGAAACTTCACACCGTGATCCTCGTGCCGAAAGGCGCTCGCAGCGCGCCGATTCTCCTGACGCGCACGCCCTACAACGCGGACGAGTTGACGAGCCATGCAGAGAGTTCCGATCTCGGCTCGGTGCTTACCGGTTATGACAACGCCACCGACGTGATCGTCGAGGGCGGATACATTCGCGTGGTCCAGGACATTCGCGGTAAGTACGGCTCGGAAGGTGAGTACGTGATGAACCGTCCACTTCACGGGCCACAGAACCCGACGAACGTGGACCATGCCACCGATACGTACGACACGATCGACTGGCTCGTGAAAAATATTCCGGAGACGAATGGGCGCGTCGGCATCCTCGGAATTTCTTACGACGGGTTCCTGCCGTTGATGGCGCTCGTGAATCCGCATCCGGCGCTGAAGGTTTCAGTACCGATGAATCCGATGGTCGATGGCTGGATGGGTGACGATTGGTTTCACAACGGCGCGTTTCGCCAACAGGGCATGAGCTACATTTACGATCAGGAAGCCACACGCGAAAACGAAATCAAGTGGTGGACCAGCCACTTCGACGACTACGACATGTTCATGGAAGCCGGATCCGCAGGCGAGCTCGGCCGTCGTCGCGGTCTCGAACAGGTGGGTTTCTGGCGCAAGATCCTCGAGCATCCGAGTTACGACGCTTACTGGCGCGATCAGGCCGTCGACAAGATCCTCGCAAAGGAACCGCTCAAAGTGCCGGTGATGCTCGTGCACAGTTTGTGGGACCAGGAAGACATCTACGGCGACATCGCGGTGTACAAAGCGATCGAGCCCAAGGATACAAACAACGATAAAGTTTTTCTCGTACTGGGCCCGTGGCACCACGGCCAGGAGATTCGAGAGGGCAGCGCGCTCGGCGCGATCAAATTCAACAGCGATACGTCGCTCACGTTTCGCCAAGAGATCCTCGCACCTTTTCTCGCGCACTACCTCAAAGATGGTGCGCCCAAAGCCGATGTCGCGCCAGTCACTGCTTTTGAGACGGGAACAAACAAGTGGCACCGGCTGTCCGCCTGGCCCAGTGGATGCGAAACCGGGTGCACTCCCAAACCAACACCGCTCTATCTCAACGCCGGTTTGAACGCAGGGTTCACTGCGAAGTCTGCGGCGCCGGGGTATGAAGAGTATGTTTCGGATCCGGCCAAGCCTGTGCCTTTTCGCGCGCGTCCGATCGATGGAACGAGTTGGTCGCGATGGTTGGTCGACGATCAGCGCGAGATGTCCGGACGTCCGGACGTGCTCGTGTTTACTTCCGAGGTCTTGACTGCGCCCGTGAAGATCAGCGGCGAGCCAATCGTTAACTTGATGGCGTCGACGAGTGGCACCGATTCAGATTGGGTGGTGAAGCTGATCGATCTGTATCCGGATCAGGTGGCTGGTCAGCCAAACATGGGCGGTTACCAGTTGATGGTTTCGGCGGACGTGTTTCGCGGGCGCTATCGTGAGAGTTTGGAAGTTGCCAAACCGATTCCTGCAAACACACCGCTGCTTTATCGCTTCGCCATACCCACCGCGAATCACGTGTTTCTGCCGGGGCATCGCATCATGGTCCAGATTCAGTCGAGCTGGTTTCCGCTCTATGATCGAAACCCGCAGACGTTTGTGAAGAATATCTTCTGGGCCAAGCCGGAGGACTATAAAAAAGCAACGCAGCGGATCTACAACACACCCGGCAAAGCGAGTTTCATCGAACTGCCGCTGGTCACCATGCCCTAAAAGCAAGGAGCTACGAATGAAACTTCACATTCCGCTCGCACTAACACTGCTACTCCTCTCTGCGCTGTCTTCCTCTGCCAAAGACGACATTACGAAGGAGCTGATGACGTCGAATGGAAAGACACGGGCCTACTACCTTTACGTGCCGCCAACAATCAAGCCGCCAACTCCAGCGCCGCTGATCGTCATGCTGCACGGATCCAATCGCACGGGTGTAACGCTCGTCGAGAAGTGGAAAGACTTCGCAAAGAAGGAGGGGATGATTATCGTTGGACCGGACGCCTCGAACCTGGCCGGCTGGGGATCGCCTCAGGATGGTCCAGACTTTCTGCACGACCTCGTCGAGGAGCTCAAGACCAGGTACCCGATCAATCCGCGCCGCGTATATCTCTTCGGTCACTCCGCGGGCGCCTCGTTTGCTCTGCACATGTCTCTGATGGAATCGCAGTACTTCGCCGCGACCGCCATTCACGCGGGTGCACTCGCGCCGGACGATATGAGTTTGATCGATCTGGCGAAACGAAAGATCCCGATTTCGATCCAGGTCGGAGACAGCGATCAATATTTTCCGCTTAAAGCAGTGAGAGCGACGAGAGATGCGTTGAAGGAAGCTGGCATTCCGGTGGAGCTAATCGAGATCGAAAACCACGATCACTGGTATTACGACAAAGCAGCAAAGTTCAACCAAACCGCGTGGGACTTTTTGAAGAAATATGAACTGGACGATGAGCCTCGTTATCAGAAGTACAAGTGGAATTAATCCTGTCTAATGATTCTTCCGTCCGTCTTACTGATCTCGACGCTTTTAATGATCACGTGCTCGTCCTGAATGACTGGCGCTTCAACCTCAGCATTCGGCAGAGGCGTCAGCCATCGCGCTTTTCTTTTCTGCTGTTCCATTCTCAGCAAGTAGGACCATTCCGAAGTCGCGTCGTGTACTTCATAGAGCAGAAACAAGTCGCCCTGATGCTCCAGAAAGTAAATGCGCTCGATGCGGCCTTTGGCTCCGAGTCGCAAATAAAAAACGCGCCGCAAACCTCCCGGCGTAGTCAATTCGCCCATGCCATCGTGGCGGATGATGTAGTTCCCTGCCGAAGTTGAGAAGACAAAAAACGAGCGGGCATTCGGCTCCCCGAACGCGTCAGCGAGCGCAAAAGTCTCAGGTGTGGTGGAAGAGCCGGCAGCTACTGCCGACAAAATCAATACGCCCAGACAGACCACGACCGTCTTTCTCATAATTGCTTCTCCTTTGTGGCGGGGCGGTGAGTTGCTGCCAGTTTACTACATGCCGGCGGTAAGGCAATCTTAATTTGCTCACCGTTTGCCCGAAGGCGCATAATCAGGGGCCATGGACAAACGCCGGCTACAGCAGATCGAAAAATACGTGCTTGGCTTCTTTCAGGCAAAACACCAAACGCGCATTCTGGCTAAGGAACTCTTTGCCGATACCGCCAGCGTTTCGAACGCTGATATAGTCAGAGCGCTGGAAGCTCTGGAAAAGAAAGAGCGCCTACTCGTGCGGCACACGCACGAAGGTAACGATTACGTGACTTTAACGGCCGACGGGACAGATCTGCTGGGATTGCATGAAATCGATCACAGTGACTCACCGGCGCTGCCTCATCCGCCCAAGAGCGCGACGAAGAGCACGTGACGCAAGGAATTTGTTAGACCCATGAAAGCAGTTGCCCTTGTTCTCCTGTTGTTCCTCTGCTGTTTTTGCGCGGTGGCCCAGGAGCCAATCGCAGAGAACAATTCCCTCTCGGAGATTCGTGATAAGCAAAACGCGCTGCTGGTCGTGTTCAAATCTCGCGTGATCGATGCCGGCGATCGCGAACGTGCAATCATCGACGACGTACTCAAAGCCGATCCGGAACCAAAAGGCCGCTATCGCTGGGTCTATTCTCAACTGGCAAAAAAACTCAATAACTACATTCGAAAGTACAGGAGTGTGACTCCGGCGCACGAACTGGCCGAGGCTGATTACGTGATCTTTTTCAATGTGGTCGAGTTCAGATGGATCCTGAACACGCTGTATCCGTACGGCGAGTTGTTTGTGATAGTCAAAGGTTCTCCAGAAACGCTGAAGCCGCCACGCGTGGTTTGGCGGGCAAAGAAAATGCTTATCGCTGAAGATGCGATTGGCGATCTAATTAAGGATCTCAAAGCTGTTCGCGGCGAAAGTTGACTCATGCGCGTCTGTTTTGTGCCTTTTGTGCTTTTTTGTGGCTAAAAAATGCTGACACATATTGTGGTTTGGAAGTATCGAGCTGACGTCGAGCAGTTCGCCCGTGAAGAACATGTAAATCTGCTGCGCAAGCTGCGCCGGATTGTCCCTCAGGTCCAGAGTCTCTCGGTCGGCTTTGACTCGCTGCACCTGCCGCGCTCCTACGATACAGGACTGGTCGCAGTCTTCGCAGACCGCGCGGCGTTCGACGCTTACACCGTGCACCCCGAACACGTAAAGGTCGCGGAGTTTGGCAGAAGCATTAGCGAGCATGTCGCTTCCGTCGATTTCACAGACTGATCTCTGTGCGCTCAAAGAAGTTCATTCTTCTAGTTGTCTTCCTGGTTCTGCTGCTGTCGCAGATTCCATTCGCCTACCGTCGTTACAAACTCCGTCGCTTAAACGCTGCGATCCAACAACTCAACTCGCAACGTGTCGCGCCTGAGCGACGGAACGAGTTCGTGGATTACAAAGGCGTGGTCCACGTGCATTCCTTCCTTGGCGGACACAGCTCCGGGACGTTTTCAGAGATCATCTCCGCCGCCCAGGCGAACCAGTTGCAGTTCGTGATCATGACCGAGCACACGGAGAAAGACTTCGACACTGCCGCCATGACTCTGAGCGGCATGCATGGCGGCGTTCTCTTTATCAACGGCAACGAGACGAACGCGCCGAACGGCGATCGTTTGCTCGTGCTTCCTGGGGACGTTTCGATTGCTGCTTACCCGGAGCAATTCAAAAGCCTCGACACACCTGGCCTGAAAGGCGTCGAGGTTTACAACGTCTTTACGAACGCGAAACAGATCAATCCTGTGCTCGCGTTTTTCGATGTGCTGTGGTCGCAGCGCAGCTATCCGGAATCAATCTTTGCGTTGTACTTACAACGTCCTGACGAGAATCTGAAAAGGTGGGACCAGGCTTCAGCGCGGTCGAGACTGACGGCGACGGCGGGCAACGACGCTCACGCGAACATCGGCGTCAGCTTGAAAGACAGCTCAGGCAAAACTTTACTGGGCATCCGGCTCGATCCGTACGAGACGAGCTTTCGGCTAGTGCGACTGCACGTGTTGCTCGAGCAGAACAAACCATTAGACGCGACGAGCTTGTTGGAGGCCGTGAAAGCGGGCCACTGCTTTATCGCCTTCGATTTTCTCGGCGACTCTTCCGGGTTCACATTCGAAGCGGAAAACAGCGGCGAGCGGAAGATGCAAGGCGACGAGATTTCGTTAAAACCGGAGACACGACTGCGAGTGCAAACGGCAGTTTCCAGCCGGGTAGTTTTGTTCAAAGACGGCGCGGTGGTTCTCGATGAGAGCGGGATATCTGCGAAAGAACTGGCGGTCACGGAACGCGGAGTTTACCGGGTCGAAGTCTACCTGCCGCAGTTAGGCAATCTTGTCGCCCAAAAGCCCTGGATAATTTCCAACCCCATCTACGTCCGTTAGTCACAAAACCCACCAAAGGCATAAATGATCCAGCTGAACTCTTTTGTGCTTTTTGTGCCTCTTTGTGGCTAAAACTTGTGTGCCTCTTTGTGGCTAGAAACGGTTTCGCCCCACGGGGTGCCCTGCTAGCGGCCCTGTGGGGCGACAAACCTCGCCGGAAAGCTCCGGCTTCACTTGTTTTCGGAAGCGGTGCGTACGTTCACCGGAGTACTGTTGGAGGTCGAGTAGTTGACCTCACGCTCCTCTTTGCCCCAAGTGTTAGGGGCTCGGGAGTACAGCCTTCCACACACTGTTTTTTCAAGTCCGACCAGTCTAGGCCCACCCGCCACACCTGTCAAGATTCAGCTTGACCGAACGCGAACCATACAAGCCTTCGAGTTGATAGAATGCCTCCACGATGGAACTGAAAATACCGACGCCACGAAACTTCAATTTTCGCAGAACCGTCGCCAGCCACGGCTGGTACCAACTGCCTCCGTTTGCCCTCGATACCACCAAATGGGAGCTGGCTCGCGTCATCGATCTCGGCGCGAAACCACCGGTCACCATCTTCATGACCGCTCGCAAAAATCATGTTCGGGTAAACACTTCACGGCCCCTGAACAAGGCGGAAGCCGCGATCGTTTTGCGAGACGCACGGCACATCCTGCGGCTTGACGACGATCTCGAAAGTTTCTACCTGCTCACCGGCGGCGATCCCGAGTTCGCGTGGATCGGCGAACAGGGCGCTGGCCGGCTGCTTCGTTCACCGACGGTTTTCGAGGATCTCGTAAAGATGATCTGCACCACAAACTGCTCGTGGGCGTTGACCCTGAAGATGGTGACGGGTCTGGTTCAAAACCTCGGCGGCGAAACCAACGACGGACGCAAGTCCTTTCCTAACGCTGAGACGATGGCTGCAATGCCACTTGAATTCTTTGTTGACGAAGTACGGGCCGGTTATCGCGCCCCTTATCTGAAGGAACTCGCGGACCGTGTGGCTTCCGGCGAGCTGAACGTCGAAGAGTGGCTCACCACCGATCTTCCGACAGCGGATCTGCTCAAGCGGATGAAAGGCGTGAAAGGCGTGGGTGACTACGCGGCCGAGAACCTGTTGAAGCTTTTGGGACGGTACGACGGGCTGGCGCTTGACTCGTGGACGCGAGCGAAATTCTTTCAGATCCGAAACAACGGCCGCAAAGCCAAGGACACGAAGATCGCGCGTTATTATTCGCGGTTCAATGAGTGGCGGGGCCTCGCATTGTGGTGCGACGTCACCCGAGACTGGTTATAGCCACAAAAGCCACAAAAATTTTTAGCCACAAAAAGGCACCAAATGCACAAAAGATGGCGTCTTCATCTTATGTGCCTTTTGTGCCTTTTTGTGGCTAGTGCCTCTTTGTGGCTATTTGTTGAGGACGAGTGTGGAATCTTGCGCGCCGCGCGGCCCTTCGCTGTGACGAACAACAGTCAACGTCTTTCCATCGGCTGAAAGCGTCAGCTTGTCAGTTGACGTACTCGTAACCTCACCTTCCGGTCCCTGGAACGTCAGCTTGCTAACGAGTTCCAGTGTCTTTCCATCGCTCGACAGCGTCGCCTTGCGAGCGAACTTGCCGCGTCCCGTCTCGCCGGTAGTTTCACTGCCATCGAGATTGAACGTCCTCGGACCCATCATTCCACCGCGGCCGCCGCCACCCGGCCCGCCACCTTGAGGAGCACCGCCCGCGGGAGGACCACCAGCCGGAGGACCACCGCCGCCGGCGATCTTCTCTTCGATCGTTATGTCCTTCTCAGTCTGAGTAATGATCCAGGAAACGCTCTCGGCGTTCTGGACACGTTGTGAGAGACCCTGGCTCTTGCTCTTATCAAGCGTCCAGGTTCCGGCGAAGTTTGGCGCAGCAGCTTGCGCAGCCATAGCAAACACTAGCGCGCTTGTCAGGCCAAAAGCGTACAGCAACTTTCTCATTCAAGATCTCCTTCGGATGTTTGTTATTTCGTACAAGGGGTGACGAAGTCTACCAAAACATGTACGAAAAAACTGTCATGAACTGTAAAGATTTGTATAGAGAACGTAAAGAGGGAACCTTTAGAAATTGTGCTGCGTACGAAGCGACGTGTTTGAGAATTTCTTGTCATAAGCACATTGCGAGTGGTGTTTACTCGCACAGAGAGAGCGCAATCAATTAACCAGCAGCAAGGAGAACGTATGAAGTCAATTGTAAATCGGATGGTGGTAATTATGATGGTCGCCGCACTGACAAGTGTTGTTGCGTTGGCCAAAGTGCAAAAGCAGAAGGTGACTTTCGAGAGCGACATCAAAGTGAATGGCACGCTCGTGAAGAAGGGCACCTACGATCTCAAGTTCAACGATGAGACCGGTCAACTCTCGATCATGAAGGGTGGCAAGGTAATCGCGGAAGCAATGGCGCGCGTCGAATCGCGTTCCAAGAAAGCCAATGATTTCCAGATGAGATCGACTCTGAACGGCGATCAGCAGCAACTAACTGGCATCACCTTTGGTGGTTCAGACAAAGACGTCGTGATTAGCAACGGCGCCGGATCAACCACGGGCAGCAGCAACTAAGTTTTCAGTTCGCCCAGTTCCCCCTACGCCTCGAAACCATGAGAGTTTCGAGGCGTAGTTGTTTTTAACCACGGACTCAAATCCCGATTTTTTATCTGTGTGATCTGTGGTTACTATGTCCCCGAGGGGAAAGACTGAAAATGAAATACAGGCGCTTTGGAAGAACTGGCTGGCAAGTCAGTGAGATGGGCTATGGCATGTGGGGCATGGCCGGTTGGTCCAACTCAAACGACGATGAGTCGCTGCAATCGTTGCAGGCAGCGGTCGATCGCGGCTGCACTTTCTTCGACACCGCATACGCTTACGGCAACGGGCGCAGCGAGAACCTGCTGGGCCAGATTGTCAGATCAAATCCCGGCAAGCGACTCTACACCGCAACAAAGATCCCGCCGCAGGACTTGAAGTGGCCTGCGCTTCCTGAGTCGACGTTGATGCAGTCGTATCCGCCGGATCACGTGGAGGAGTATGTTCATCGCAGTCTCCAGAACGCGGGATTGGACCAGTTTGACCTGATGCAGTTCCATACCTGGAACGACGAATGGATGCGCGACGATCGCTGGTTCTACCGCCTCGACGACATGCGCAGTCAGAAGTTGATCAACGCGATCGGCATCAGCATCAATCGTTGGGAGCCGTGGAATGGTGTGCGCGCGGTGCGTAGCGGTCAGATCGATTCGGTGCAGGTGATCTACAACATCTTCGATCAGAATCCGGAAGACGAATTGTTTCCGGCGTGCCGCGAAATGGATGTGGCCGTGGTTGCGCGCGTGCCTTTCGATGAGGGGACGTTGACCGGAACGCTGACGAAAGATAGCAAATGGCCCGAAGGCGATTGGCGCAACAGTTATTTCGTTCCCGAGAACCTGATTCCGAGTGTGGAACGAGCCGATGCGGTGAAGAAGACGCTCGCGGAGTGGAACCGGGAGCATTCGACAAATATCACGATGCCGGAGCTCGCGTTGCGATTCATTCTTGGCAACACGGATGTAAGCACGATCATTCCGGGGATGAGGAAGCTCTCGCACGTGGAAGCGAACATTGCCGCGAGTGATGCTGGGCCATTGCCGCCAGATCTACAGGAAAAGATGAGAGGCTTTCGCTGGGTACGAAAGCCCGCCCCGTGGTCACAATGAGCCACAAACGATTAGCCACGAAAAGGCACAAAAGTCACAAAAAACAGGTTGATAAGAGCTGTCTTGCTAATTCTCTGTTTGTGCTTCTTTGTGGCTAAGCGTTTTTACCAAGAAGGCCCAGCGGTCGGCGACCTCTTCGATCACCTTCGACGTGGGTTTTCCGGCGCCGTGTCCCGCCTTGGTTTCAATGCGAATCAATATCGGCGCCGTTCCCGCCTGTGCTGCCTGAAGCGCTGCGGCAAACTTGAAACTGTGTCCGGGCCAAACACGATCGTCGTGATCGGCGGTCGTGATCATCGTTGGCGGATACGACTTTCCGGGCTTGATGTTGTGCAGCGGTGAGTATGCATAGATCGCTTTGAACTCATCCGCGTTGTCCGACGATCCATAATCCGATACCCACGCCCAACCAATCGTGAACTTCTGAAACCGCAGCATGTCCATCACACCCACCGCCGGCACAGCGGCGCCAAACAGATCGGGGCGTTGCGTCAAAGCTGCGCCGACCAACAGTCCACCATTGCTGCCGCCGCCGATTGCGAGCTTGGGCGTCGAAGTGTACTTGTTCTCGATCAGCCACTGCGCCGCGCCGATGAAGTCGTCAAACACATTCTGCTTCTTGAGCTTCATTCCGCCCTGGTGCCAGTCTTCACCGTACTCGCCGCCCCCACGCAGATTCGGCTGCGCGTAAACGCCACCCATTTCCATCCACACCAGGTTTCCGACCGAGAATGCGGGCGACAGCGAGACGTTGAAACCGCCGTAGCCGTAAAGATAAGTCGGGTTGTTGCCGTCGAGTTTCAACCCCTTCTTGTGCGTGATGAACATCGGCACCTTCGTGCCGTCTTTGCTCGTGTAGAACACCTGCTTCGTTTCAAAGTCAGCCGGATTGAAGTCGACCTTCGGCTGCC
>DASSEB010000042.1:0-5328 GCA_035696765.1 Pyrinomonadaceae bacterium
ACGCCTGACCCGCTGAAAGATCCGCAACAGCACCGTTGATGGCTGTTACTACAACTATCCCGATAGTGTGCTTGGCACTCACGAGGACGGCAGAATCGATCAGGCACTGTGGTTATACTTTCTGGATAATTTCCGCAACAACGAACGTAATCTGGTTGATATCAAACGCCATTGGGACTCGGAAATTATTTTCACCATCCGCAATCCATTCCCTTGGAATAGCTGAGGAAGCAATGGCAGGCTGCGGATACGGAATCTTTTGTTTTACGTAAGCTGACGCACAAAAATCATATCGTCTCCGCAAGAATGGGCCCTGGCTGGACCCTCTTCTGATGGTTTTGGGAGAAACCGAGAACAAAATAAATTTTCCCTTCACGTTATGAAACTCATTTCTTAGCCACTTACAAGCGAGCGTGGGAATTTGTCGGCTCGGCAGTCGCGGTCGCGCCGGTAAACCACTGAGACGCAAACAGGAGTTTGTGAGGGTAGATGTGTGTCTGCCACTCAATTGGCCCAGATGAATGAGGAGAAAATCATGAAACCCGCTATTTTTCTAGCATTCAAGATGATGTTCGGTGCTCTGCTGTTGGTGGTTTGCCTATCAGGCTTAACCATGGCGCAGAGTGTTCTGAGCGACGATGCTAATACCAGTACACTGCCGAAAGATCTCGATACAAACTTCGGTACGAGCCCGAGTCTGGCTATATCTGCAACTAATACGATTTATCTGAAATTCAAACTATCTCCTGTGCTGCCTCCGGATACACAGGCTTCACATGTCGCGAAGGCGACGCTGAAACTTTACGTCGGAAACGTTTCTGCTCCGGGTACGATTGACGTAGTGGAGCTCGCTGACAACTGGAGCGAGAAGACGATCACAGCGCGAAATGCGCCAGCGCTCAGTGATCTGGTCGCCACTGGAGTCAACATCGATGCGAACAAGAAGGGTCAATATCTGTTAATTGATGTGACGAGTGCGGTGCGCAATTGGCTCAATAGCTCCACGAACAATGGTCTCGCTCTGGTAGCGGGCACGGGCACCGCAGTCGCGTTTGACAGCAAGGAGAATCCGCAGACGAGTCATGAGCCTGAGTTGATCGTGACGTTGAATAGAGATAGCGGTCCACAAGGACCACAGGGTCCGGCAGGTCCGCAGGGTCCAGAAGGCCAGCAGGGACCTCCGGGTGCGACAGGCGCAACTGGACCACAAGGACCCGAAGGACCGCAGGGCGCCACAGGTGCAACTGGGCCACAGGGACCAGAAGGACCACAGGGAGCGCAAGGTCCGGAAGGCCAACGTGGTCCACAAGGAATAGAGGGACCACAAGGGTTACAAGGCCTACAAGGCCCACAAGGGTCGCCCGGCGCTACCGGCCCTGCCGGTCCTCAAGGTGACAAGGGTGACAAAGGTGATAAAGGCGACAGAGGCGATACCGGTGCCACCGGACCTCGCGGTCTCTCAGGATCGCAGTTTGATCCATTACTCGTGGGGATGCTTCGCTGGGATCTTATACGGCCCAACAGTGCGACCATCAATTTGCCCGGCAACGCATTCGGCACTGCTTTCGACGGAGAGAACATTTGGATTGCAAACCTTTCCTTGAACAGACTGATAAAGCTCCGCGCCAGTGATGGTGTTGTGCTCGGCACTTTCCCGACTGGCAATGCGCCGGCAGGTCTTGCCTTCGACGGAACGAACATCTGGGTTTCGAATCTCTCCAACAGCGTTTCGAAGCTGCGCGCCAGCGACGGAGCGTTACTGGGAACATTTCCGGTTACGGGAAGCACCAGCCGGCTCGCATTTGACGGTACAAATATCTGGGTGGCGAATTTCACCTCAGGTCGAGTGACGAAATTGCGGCCGGACGGCACCGTGTTCGGACTTTTCCCGGCGAACCAACCGTTTGGAATAACTTTCGATGGCGCCAATATCTGGGTTGCGAATTTCGGTAACGACACAGTCACGAAGATTCGTGTTTCCGATAACGTGGTGCTCGGAAGCTTTCCAGCGGGCGATGGACCAAGAGAAATTGCTTTCGATGGAAAGAACATCTGGGTAACCAATTTCAACGAAGGTACCGTCTCGAAAATCAAAGCGAGTGATGGATCGTTGGTCGGTGTCTACGGCGTCGGTCTAAACCCACACGGAATTGCTTTTGATGGAGAGAACATCTGGGTCGCGAACTCAGGCGGCGGTAACGTTACGAAGTTACTTGCCAGCGATGGTTCGCTCCTCGACACGATTCCGGTGGGCCTTCAACCCGAATCCGTCGTGTTTGATGGGAAGAGTATCTGGGTGTCGAACAGGAACCAGAATACGATTTCGAGAATCGGTATTCACTAATCCACTTTGTCTGATCTCAAAAGGCACAAAACCAGCAGAGGTTTTGTGCCTTTTGTGCCTCACTCGCACCGCAGCGCTACTAAAGGATCGACCTTCGTCGCACGCCGCGCCGGAATATAGGAGGCCAGCACTGAGACAATCAGCAAGAGAATTGAAATGACAATGAACGTAATCGGGTCGACTGCCGTGACGCCGTAAAGCAGGCCCGCGAGAAAACGAGTCAATCCGAGAGAGGCGACGATTCCCAGCACGATTCCTATAAAAGCCATTGCTACACCACGGCCGATAACGAGCTTTAAAATGTGCGAGCGCTTTGCACCAAGCGCCGAGCGAATTCCGATCTCGCGCGTTTGCTGTTCCACGAGATAAGACATCACTCCGTAAAGTCCCACCGCTGCTAATAAGAGCGCTGTCGTCGCGAAGATTGCAACTAGCAGGAGGTTGAAGCGCGGGCGCTTTAGCGACGACCTGATGTGATTGTCCATTGATGTCGTCCGCGACAATTGGATTTCCGAATCGATCTTTGCCAGCCGGCTCTGAAGAGCTTCTCTAAAGGTACCGGCAGGGGTGTTGGTGCGAACCACGAAAAATGTGGCCCAGCGCGGTCGCTGTGAGTATGGATAATAAAGTTCGGGCTGAACGTTTTCGCTGAGTCCGTAACGTTCAATGTCACCGACCACTCCGACGATCTCCACCACACTGTCCTCGCGCACCAGCTTTAAGCGTTTACCAAGCGGATCTTGATTAGGCCAAAATCTTTGGGCCATCATTTGGTTGATAATCGCAACCGGTGGCGAAGAGGAATTGTCGGAACGGGAAAAATCACGTCCGCGTAGAAGCGGAATGCCCATCGTGGCGAAGTAGTTCTGACTGACATTGAAATAAACTGCTTGCGGATAATCTCCGGCACCCGCCGCCGCACCTTCGGGAAGAACATCCGTCGGTTCGAATCCGCCGAACTGCGGGCCAGCGCTCACATAGCTCACCGACTGCACTCCCGGTATCGTCTTAACATCTTCGCCGATTTGTTCGTACAGTGAAATTACCTGCTGCGATTTTTTGTATTTATCCACCGGCGGAAATAATGAGGCCGTGACGAGGTTTTCAGTTTTGAATCCCGGGTCATGTTTCAGCAGACGAATGAGTGTTTGGCCCAGAAGCCCGGCGCCAATCAGTAAGGTGACTGCCAATGCGACTTGCGAAACTACAAGCACACTCCGCAATCGCACAGCACTACCTCCAGGCAAAATACCTGGCGCATCTTTTAATTCGGAAACGAGATTTACTGCCGACGACCGCAAACCCGGAATCAACCCGGAGAGAATTCCCGTGACGATTGACAGGACAAAAGTGAAGGCCAGAACAGTCCCATCAATCTTAATCTGTTCCGGGTGGGATACGGCTGTTGGACTGACTGCAATGAACAGATCTTTCAACCAAACTGCAAGCAGTAGACCCGCAGCACCTCCAGCCAGGGTTAGCAGTACACTCTCAATCAATAATTGGCGTACTACTTGAAAGCGTCCTGCTCCGAGCGCAACACGAATAGCGAACTCCTTCCGCCGAGCCATCACTCGCGCAAGAAATAGATTAGAAACGTTTATGCAGGCAATCAGCAGGACCATCGCTACCGCACCCATGAACAGAAGAACCGAGGTACGCAAGTCTCCGACTTCCTCGCGTTGCAAGCTATTTATTTTGATGGTCCAGCCGCCGTTCTCCGCCGGATACGCCTCGGCCAGTCTACCTGCAATCGCCGTCATTTCAGACTGCACTGCTTCGAATGAAACATTGTCTTTCATTCGCGCATAAACGCGCCGGTTCTTTGCGTGGCGTCCAAGTGTCTGATCGGGATCTACAGACAGCGGCGCCCAGACGTCGAACGAACCCAGGTCAAGCGCTTCAAAATTCGGCGGCAGAATCCCAATGACCGTGAACGGCTCTTTGTCGCAAAAGAGCGTTTGACCAATGACGTTTTCAGAACCGCCGAAATGCGTTTGCCAGGAACTGTTCGTGAGCACGATGACATGGTCGTGCCCAACCTGATTCTCTTCCGGCAAAGGGAGACGACCGCGCAACGGTTTGATACCCAGGACCTGAAAGAGATCTGGAGAACTGATGGCGCTGGAAAGAGGGAGAGGTCCACTACTTGTACTGACACGAAAATGCCAATCACGCCATGCTCCGAATTGTTCTATGGTCTGACTCTGTTTCTGCCAGTCTTCGATATTGCGTGGTGATGCCGTGGGAAGGTTTTTTCTTTTTTGCGGGTTTATTTCACTCAACACCACCAATCGATCGGGCGCTGGAAATGGAAGCGGCCGCAGCAAAAGCGCGTTCACAAAACTGAAGATCGCTGTATTTGCACCGAGACCGAGCGCCAGAGTAAGGACGGCGATTACTGAGAAGGTAGGACGGTTCAGCAAATTGCGAATGGCCATTCTGATGTCTTTTGACAGCGCGTCCATAAACGGACACAAACGGCAAGTGCTATACCAACTACAAAACATTTATGTTTATTGAAGAGTATTAGATGTGACTGCGGAATTTTTCTGGTCTAAACGCAAGAATCCGCAGATGAGGAAATCAAGCCAGTCTGCCAGACAGCTTTAACAAGCTGTGTCGTCATTGACAGACTCAAAACGCGGGGCACATAGTTCGGCGGATGTGCTTTATGTTCTTTGGGAGCGCCGATTTTACCGGATAGTCAGGCGCTTGTTTTGGGTGAAGTCGAGATGAGACTTAAAAGTCTCATCAGAACACTCTTTTATATACTCTTAGAAACTAAGTTTCCTGGCTCCCCATGTGCTCACCTCCGCCCGCGCCGGGGGGGGTGTCTGAGTTTGAACTTCTTCTCTGTGCAACCTCTGTGTTCTCTGTGACTCTGTGGTTGTTGTCTCTCGAGTTTCTACAACCACAGAGACACAGAGGACGCAGAGGTTGCACAGAGAAGAGAAAAATAAGGGAAGGCCCCCGACGGCCTT
>DASSEB010000043.1:0-7533 GCA_035696765.1 Pyrinomonadaceae bacterium
GTGATCGGCGAGATCTCCGAGCGCCACGGATCGCCAGTGATCCAACTGCGCAGGAACGCAAACACGAAAAACGAGATCACGTAAGTCGCGCTGATGTGGAAACGCTTCGCGCGCCAGATGATGATCGAGCCAAGAATCCAGATGACCAGCATCGGCCAGATGAAGTTGCCCCATTGAATCGTCAGCGCCGCCACGGTCTCCGGCGCGAGAAACAGCAACACGCAGATGCCGAAGTTTGAAGGGTTCCACAAGTGCCGTCCCTTCACGCGCAACACATACTTCGACATGATCGAAAGCACGCTGCAAAGCGCGAACGGCCAATAAGCCGGCGAACGAAGCAAAATCCCAACGCTGATGCCGCTGATGTATGCGCTGGCCAGATTGAGCCACTTGCCAAAGAGGATCCGGCCCAGCACGAGTTCGGTAACAAGCGCCGCGACGATCGCGAGCGCGGTTCGTTCATAACTCTCAAGAATCCCGTAGAAGAGATGGCCCACCAACAGGATGAAAGTGATGAAGAGCGGAGCGATGTAACGATTGTCGAAGCGAATCCTGCTTCGCGCGGGAACGTCCAGAGCACCTACTGGCTGCACCGTGGACTGGCTCATGCTGACTCCTTGATCTTGTAGAGTTGTCCGGCCGCAGGATGTTCAATCGTCTCGATCTTTCCCGAAGGCCAGCGAATCTCAGCCTTCTCGATTTGCGGATTCTTGCCGAGACCAAAATGCAGGCGGCGCTGGTTCTGCGAACAAAAGCCGCTGCCGCCCGAAACTTGTTGCACCTGTTGATGACCATCCCAAAACAGCCGCACTTCAGCGCCGATCGCGCTGCGATTACTCGCACCACCTTCGAGCTCGAAACTGATCCACTTGTTTTCCGGCGTCACGTTGTTCTTGTAGACCAGCAACGGCCCTTTTTGATTTGCGACGACGACATCGAGCACGCCGCGGTTCCACAGATCGACCAGCGCCACCGCACGACCATCGAAAACATCGCGCGCACCGACAGCTTGCGCCACGTTCACAAACTTACCCGCGCCGTCGTTCAGCCAAACTCTTTTCTGCTGGTAACCCGACAAGCTGCGACCATCCATCGCAGGCCAGTGCGCAGCGTCGGAAATGATCGTCGAGTTGCCGCCGGCGATCTTTGAGAAGTCGTACCAGTAGTTCGCACTCCGATCGGCAGAGACGTAACCGTTGACGAGATAGAGATCGAGAGTGCCGTCGTTATTGAGATCGCCAAACTGAGCGCCAAAACTCCAGCCGCCGATCTCGACGTCCATCGCGCGCGCGAGGTTATCGTACTTCAGCGAATCCCCTGACGTGCCTTCGCGTGGCACCCAAAGATTGTTGCCCTGGATCAGACTTCCCTCTTCAGAACTGTTCGAAACGTAGATCGCGTAACGGCCCTGGTTCAGGATGTCGCCGACGGAAGCGTTCATCCCGCTCTTCGGCGAGAAGCCGACGCCGGTTTGGTTGCCGACTTCGCGAAACTGCTTGCCATCGTTGAAGAAGAGCTCGGAGATCCCGTAGTCGTTCGCGATAAAGAGATCCTGATTGCCGGTGCCGCGCAGGTCGGCGACCGTTGTGGCCAAGGCCCAGCGCCGTGTGTCGATGCCGACTCTCTGACTGACTTCTTCAAACGAACCGTCGCCGAGATTGTGGAAAAGATACTTGCGCCCGCCGTTCTTTGCGTACTCAAAACTCTCGGGCATCATCTTCGTGTTCTTCAGGTGCCAGAGATCGACGTCCTCCGCGTAATAGCCGCCTAGAAATAAATCCAGTTTTCCATCGCGATCGTAGTCAAACCAGACCGCGGTGTTTGCATTGACCCACGAAGGCAGTCCGGCTTTATCAGTCACTCTTGAAAACTTCTGCCCCGCATCGTTGTGGAAGAGTTCCGGCTTGCCCCACTTGTAAACGAAAAGATCTTCGTAACCGTCGTTGTCGTAGTCACCCCAAACGCTGCCCATCGAAACCCCGGTCCCAACCTCGTTAAGATCTGCGATCCCCATTTCTGCCGCGACGTCTTTAAAGGAGCCGTCGGTGTTGTTTTTGAAGAGCGCGTTCTTACTGCCCTCGCCGCTGTTCGTAACGTAAAGATCGGCCCAACCATCGCGATTAAAATCGACGACCGACACGGCCGCTCCCATCGATGCGACCTGCGGCATGATGTGGTCCAACCTGTGATCGAGTGTAGGCGCCTGGTGCGTGAAGTTGATTCCTGATGCGTGTGCGACTTCGTCGAGATGAAAACCGTACCGGTTCATGGCTGCCCCACGATCGAGCGAGCCTGCCATCTGCTCGCGCCGGGACGCCACGCGTTTCATGACCAGCGGCACGGCCAGCAACGCAATAAAAACTATGACGAGAACGATTCTCGCCAACTTACGACCACTCATTTCCTCTGCTTCAACCTCATTGCATTTTGAAATACGTCAGGCGTTACGTAGCGCGTGTGGTAAGTCTGCCAGTCTTCAGGATGCTGCTGGTAAACCCATTCGTCCTCTAGCCTGCCGGGCGGAGTTGTATACAAGTTTTTGGCGTGATACGGCAAAGGTAACACGGTCTTCGAAAAGGTCGAATTGTAATCGCCGTCTTTGATCCAGCCGTCGCCCGCTATCACAAAATCGCGCACCCAACCGCGCGGAGGCGCAGGCGGCGCCGCGAACCGAAACGACATCTCGTCGCCCGCGTTCATGATGACGTAGCGATCATCAGCGCGCATCAGCAGCTCGCGCACGTCGCCAAACCGCGTATAGAAGCCGATCAGATCCCGCCACATCTGTTTGGAACATGAAAGACGATTATAGTCCGGGACTTCGGGAGACGAAGCGTTCACTTGCGTGATAACAGAATAACCGCGATGGTGCAGGTCGGCCAAATCCGGATTCAAGCGCGTGGTTTTTAGTTCGGCATTTGGCAGGCCGGCTGCCCACTCGAGCGAGTCCCAGTAAACCTCGAGATTCGTGCGCAAACGAAGGCGATGCGGAACATCAGGCTTAAATACGCCCGTCAGATCAAACAGGCAAATCTTCTTGCGACCGGCCGGAAAGCCCATGTTGGCGCGCACGACTTCCCAGCCACCGTGACCGTCAGGAATCTCCAGGCTCAAAGGCTTCGGTTGCTCTTGTTGTCCCTGACTGATGGCGACGTTGATCGAAGAATCGGTCGGATGCATCCAGCCGTTTGCGATTAGCCAAAGCGGGCCGTCGATGGGTGCTTCATTGCCGAGATCGATTTCGACGTAGTGGTCTCGCGCAAGTCCCTGGTATTTGCCGCGTTCGAAAGTGCCGAGGTAATTGCCGTCGAGAGTGTTGACAAGGCTCGTGACGTCTTGTCCTTTGTCGTCGACGGCGCGAGCAATCTTGTGCGGCGTTGAAACTGTCGTGACTGCCAGTTTCGCGGCGGGAATGACGAAGCGCTCGTCGACGAAGATTTCGCTGCCTTCCGGGTGATCTACAACCATCAGGCTGAGGTGATCGTAGTAGTACGTCTCCCAGAGTTCGGCAGTGATGCGAAGGTCGTAGTAACCATCGCGCGGCACCAGTTGTTCGCGGCCGATCTTGTACCACTCTTCGGTGGCCTCCACACTCGCCGTTCCAAGCGTGTTGATGCGCAGGCCAATAGCGGAACCCCACGGCACTGCGTCCTTCACGAATTCCATCTGCTTGCCGTTGTAGGCAAAAAGGAACGGACACGAACCCTTCAAGCGCTGCTCGGTCACGACTTCCTGATCGGCCTTTACTTCGAAGTCGGCGCGGACGGTGCCGTTGGGCCACGTAACGCGGATCACATCGGCGCTGGTCTGCTCGCCGAGACCGAAGTGAAGCATTGGACCAGTGATCGGTTGCTTTTGGACGAGGAGGCCGGAGCGGATCTCCATTTCCCCGCCGACGCCGAAGGAGTTGATGCGCTGATCGCCGGTGGCCTGGCTCGCACGCGGCCGCACGATTTGCCAGTGATAGTTTTTAGAGCTTTGATTGATCGCTTCCTGCGGTTGACCGTCGTTTGTGAGTCCGAGTAAATCGAGACGTCCATCGTTATTAATATCGGCAGTAGCCAAAACACGAGCGGGCGTGATCTGCTTACCGAGTTGCTTCAGAGTTCCGTGTTCATCACTCAACCAACCAACCGAACCGGAATTAGATGACAGCGTCACATCGAGACCGCCGTTATTATCAAGGTCGGAGACCAGAAGCCGAACATCACCTTCGGTATAGTTTGGTGGAGTTCCGACGATGTCAGTAAGCTTTTGAACGTCCCACTCTCGACCCTCATTTTTGTCGGAGATGCGAATCAGGATGCCGGGGTCTTCCACCGCTATCAGGTCAAGCACACCGTCATCATTCATGTCCGCGATATTGATTGCCCTGACTTTCAGGTCTGCGGGCATTGATCGTTCTACAAACTGACCCTGTCGTTGATTGGTAAAAAAGCGAAGCTGTCCGGATGAATCAATCAACGCAGCATCGGGATCGCCATCGGCGTCGAGATCGGCCCAGGCAAATGCGCGAATCCCTGATGAGCCGGTGAAAGGACTAGTTCCGGTGAAGGTGCCGTCGCCATTATTCCTCAGGACGATTGGCGCGCCCTGTTCAGACCCGAGTACTACGTCGAGATCGCCGTCGGCCTCGATGTCGGCGCTCCATGCCCCTGTGTAGTTGGCATTCAGAATCGCCGGCGGCAGTTTCGACTGCGCGGTGACATTCGTGAACGCGGTTGGACCATCCTGGCGAAATATGCGAACACCCTCTGCGCCTGCGAGCACTACGTCTGTCTTGAAGTCGTAATTAAAATCGATCGGCAGAATCCCATTTATTTTCGGCGCGACCGCTGATGGGCCACCTGGAAACGGAAACGTTGCGCCGTTCGCGAAGAGCACCGCGCGCGCGTTAGCTGTCACGATTATTGGACTGCCCGAGCCGTCCAACGAAATCGTGCCGATCCAGTTTTGCGGTATCGCCGTCGCGGTCGTCGAGGATGGCTGGAAGGCAAGAAATGTATCAGCGGGCGCGTTCGTGAAAACCGGCGTTTCTAAACGGAGAAAATGAGTGAAAGGAATCGCTTCTTCGCCTGGCGGCGGTTTGATTTCCGCCAGAGTCTGTCTGTACTCCGGAAGCTGCACCAGGACGTTTTTCAAAAAACTCGTGCGAGTAGCGGCGGCGTTCAGGTCTCCGCTGTTAGCTGCGTCAGCGACCGCTGCCAGTCGTTCCTTAAATTCGGCAGGCCATGAAGATGAACGTGCAGTGATCTTTGCCACTGCGGATTTGAGCGTCTCCGCATCGCCGCGTTTGGCGGCAATGCGGCTTAGTTCAATCAGAGCGGCGAGGTTGTCAGGCTGCGCTGCGAGGATCTTTTGCATTAAAGATTGAAACTCTTCTGCGCCCTTTTCGTCGCCCTGGCGCTCAACTTCTTCGGCCAGTTTGTAAGTAGCGATTAGATTATTTGGATCCAGCTCCACCGCTTTGCGCAGGGCGTTGATTGCTTCAGGCGTGTTGCCGCGGCTACTTTCCAGTAGTCCGATGAAGTAATGAATGTCGCTGTTTTCTGGCGCGAGATCGCGCGCGCGATTAAGGCGTTCAGCAGCGACGTCGTAATTTCTTTGTCGCAGCGCGAGCAGACCCCAGTTGGCCCAGCCCGCCGGCTCGGCGGCGGCGAGCTGCGTAAACTGGGCGAGCTTTGCGTCGGCTTGCACGTCGTGTCCGACTTGAAGTGCTGCGAGGCCGATGTAGAACGTGCGAACGATCTCGTTGTATTGCGGAGAAGATTTCGTCGGCAGATCGGTTGTTGCATTTTTACAAGCCACACAGAGGCACAAAAAGCAAAAGAGAAGCGCCCCGATGACTTGTGTGTTATGTGCTTTTTTGCGGCTTGGCCTTTGCACCTTTGCGCCTTTGCGAGAAACTCCGCACAATGTAACACGTATGACCCGTTTTAAAATCGCCCTTCTGTTGTGGGCACTGCTGCTCAGTCTTCTCCCGGCAGCTCAAGTTCAAAACCAACCAGGCAAACCGAACGCGCGTGAAGACGCATATCGCGCCAACAACGTTGGTGTCGCGTTGCTCGAACAGTTCAAATACAAAGAAGCGGCGGACGCGTTCCGGCGCGCGCTCCAACTCGAGCCGGGTCTCGCCCTCGCGCGCATCAATCTCGGTATCGCGTTGTTCAATGTTCCCGATCTGCCTGCGGCACAGAAAGAGTTGCAAGCAGCGGCTGCTCTCGCGCCATCAACGCCGCAACCCCTATACGTGCTCGGGCTCCTTGCCAAGACGCAAAACCGCCCCGAAGAAGCTGTTGCCGCCTTTCAAAAGGTGCTGCGAATCGATCCGAGCGATGTTGGCGCGAATGTTAACCTGGGCCAGCTTTATGCGCAGCAGCGAAAGTACGCGGAGGCTGTCGCAGTGTTGCGCACGGGTCTCGCCGCCGAGCCTTACAACGCAACTGCGCTTTACAACCTCGGCACCGCGTTGATGCGCGCGGGCCAGAGAGAAGAAGGACAGAAGGTAATCGCACAGTTTCAGGAGTTGCGCAACCGCGGCACCGGTACGACGCTCGGATCAAACTATCTCGAACAAGGCCGCTATGCTGAAGCGATGGCCTCAACAGGGCTGGAACCCGGTTTGGTTGATAAGCAAACTCCGGAAGTCGTCTTCACCGACGCGACCGCAACTGTGCTGCCCGCAGGTCAATGGCCTTCGGAACAAAGCGGCGGCGCGGCGCTGCTCTTTGATTACGACGTCGATGGCGACCTGGATCTGCTGGAAGCAGCGGGCACGCGGCAACGATTGTTGCGCAACGACGGTGGCAGGTTCACGGATGTCACCGCACAAGCTGGAGCCCTGTCGAAACAATCAACCGCACCGGCAACGGCCGCCATCGCCGGCGACTACGACAACGACGCGCGGCCCGATTTACTCATTCTTCGCCAGGGTGCAATCTCGCTCTATCGCAACGAGGGCAACGGCAGTTTTTCCGACGCCTCTGCCGCCGCAAAAATGCCGGCACCTCCGAACTCGTCGAACACTGCGGCTTTTGTCGACTTCGATCACGATGGAGATCTCGACGTTTTGATCGGCGGCGAAGGAAATCTTTTGCTTCGTAATAATGGCGACGGAACGTTTACCGACCAAACCGCAGCCGCGAAACTTACGGACAAGGCCTCTGTGCGGGCAATCGTTCCGACCGATTTCGACAACAGGCGCGACATCGACTTCCTGATCGCGTCCAACGAAAAGATGTTCCTCTGGCGCAACATGCGCGACGGCACGTTTCGTGATGTCGCCGGCGAAGTTGGACTGACGGTCAAAGGCGTGACGAATGTCGCCGCGGCCGATGTTAATAAAGACAACTTTACCGATTTTTATTTCGTCTCTGAAAACGACACGGCAGGCTATCTCGCACTAAGCAACGGCAAAGAGCATTTTCAGATCACGCGAGCTGAAGGCGGAGGTAATCTTTCGCAGTTCATCGACTACGACAACGATGGCGTGCTCGATCTCGTCTCCGTCAGCCAAACTCAACTGCGTGTGCT
>DASSEB010000044.1:0-3919 GCA_035696765.1 Pyrinomonadaceae bacterium
GACCTTCATGGATCAACAAGCCCGCGTCACAAGTGCCGTCCTGCACAGCGTCGATGATCTTGTCGAAAGGCACCACCTCATACTGAAAATCAGAATTGAAGATCCGCAGTGCCAGAAACGCGCTCGTCAGTTTTCCCGGAATCGCGATCTTGAGATTTGGTATATCGTCGGGTGTGGCGGGTTCACGCGAGACGACGATCGGTCCGTAGTTATCGCCAATGGAAGCACCGTGCGGCAGCAAGGCATATTTGTCGGCAACGTACGCGTAAGCGTGAAAGCTGATCGCGGTCACGTCATACGTGCCGCGCATCGCTTCCTCGTTCAGGGTTTGAATGTCTTTCAGCAGGTGTTTGAAATGCAGGTTACCTGTGTCGAGCTTGTTGGTCGCCAGACCATAGAACATAAATGCGTCGTCGGAATCTGGCGAATGTGCGAGTGTGATAGTGTCAGTCATGTTGTTTAGACTACGGTGACGCTGTTTCGTTCGATACGGTTGTAGACTGTGTCGCGCTCTACTGCTTCGAACCCCGCGTCTTCAATCAGGCCGATCAGCTCAGTCTTGCTCATCTTCACTTCGTTGTTTGCTTCCACGGAGTAGCTGGTGGTTAACTCGCCGCCTTCCGTGATCGTGCCGTCGATATCGTTGGCGCCGTAGTGCAACGCGACTTGCGCCAAACGCTTACCCAGCATCACCCAATAGGCTTTGATGTGGTCGAAGTTGTCGAGCATCAGACGTGAGACAGCCATCGTCTTCAACGAATCGACGCCGGATGGACCCGGCAGATGGGCCAGTTGCGTATCAGGGGGATAGAACGCCAGCGGTATGAAGCACTGAAAACCGCCGGACTTCTCCTGTTGCTCACGCAATTTCACGAAATGGTCGACACGGTCTTCGATCGATTCGATATGCCCGTAGAGCATCGTCGCGTTGGTTTTCAATCCCGCGGCGTGAACTTTTCCCTGGAGCTCGAGCCAGCGATCCGCGTTGCACTTGTGCGCGCAGATCATCGAGCGCGTCGGCTCGCGAAAGATCTCCGCGCCGCCTCCCGGACACGAATCCAAACCGGCTTCGATCAGCTTCTGAATGACCTCTTCGTCGCTCATCTTGTAGAAGTGGGCGAAGTGATCAAACTCCACCATCGTAAAAGCCTTCAGGTGCAACTGCGGAAAGTCGCGCTTCAACGACGACAGCAAATCGGTGAAGTAACTAAACGGAAGTTTGGTGTTTAATCCGCCGGTGATATGCAACTCCGTCGCACCTTCGGCGACTGCTTGCGCAGCCACTTTCAAACTGTCGTCGATATTGTGTGTGTAGGCGTCGGGCTGTCTCGGAGTGCGATAGAAGCCGCAAAATTTACAGTCGGCGTAACAGATATTCGTCGGGTTAAGGTGGCGGTTAACGTTGAAATAAGTCGTGCGACCGTGGCGCCGCCGTCTGACGAGATCGGCAAGTTTGCCCAGTGCAGGAAGATCGTTAGTTGCGTACAGAGCAACGCCATCGGCAAAGGAGAGTCTTTCTCCAGCCGTGACGCGCTCAGCAATCTCGTTAAGGTTTTCGTCGTGTGAAAAATTCATTTCAGTTTATCGATTCAGGAAAACTGCGGTGCCAAACGTGGCGAGCAGTATGACGCTTACAAAAGCGTTTGTGGTAAAGAACGCGGCATTCAAGCGACTGAGATCGTCAGCGCGAACAAGTCGGTGCTGGTAGACGAGCAATGCGCCGGTTGCGACGACGCCGGCAAACGCGATTGGTCCAAGGCCCGTCATCAGAAACAGCCAGACTAGAGCAAGAAAAGCCGCGGCATGAAGCGCACGCGCAATCCAGAGCGCGCGCGTGATCCCAAAGCGCGCGGGAATCGATCTCAAACCCTCGCGCCGATCGAAGTCGTAGTCCTGACACGCATAGAGAACATCGAAGCCTGCCGTCCACAAAAGAACGACGAGCGATAACAGCAACGGCACCGCACTTTCAAACGCGCCGCGTACGGCGATCCACGCGCCTGTAGGCGCGATTGAAAGCGACGCGCCAAGCACGAGGTGCGAGAGTTGGGTCCAACGCTTGGTCAGTGAGTAAAGCAAAACACAGGCGAGTGCGACCGGCGCGAGAAGCAGTGTCAGACGATTCAACATCGCGGCGGCGAGCAGAAACAAAGCCGCTGAGACGACTGTAAACGCCCACACAAAGCCGACCGACAACAATCCAGCCGGCAATGCTCTCGAGGCTGTGCGCGGGTTTTTGGCGTCAAAGCTGCGATCGGCGATGCGATTGAAGGCCATCGCCGCGGAACGCGCGCCTACCATGGCGACGACGATCCACAGAATCTGCCAGGCGGAAGGAAGCCCTCTGGCTGCGAGCACGGCGCCGAGAAATGCAAACGGCAACGCAAACAGCGTGTGCTCGATCTTGATCATTTCGAGTGTGAGCCGGGTGTTTTTGACTACGGTGGACACGGTCGTTTAGATATTGCCACAAAGAGGCACCAAAAGCATAAAAGCAGTTCAGCTCTTAAGTCCACTAAAGCATCATTGTGCTTACGAAACGGGATGCTCGCGTGTTCGGTGACTGTGCTTTGCGCGCCTTTTTGTGGCATGCTGGCGCTCATGGATTTGAATGAACTGGCGCGACTGTTGGCTGCCTATAAAAGCGGCGAACTGGAGACCAGCGAAGCCCTCGACCGCATCAAGAATCTTCATTTCGAAGACATCGGTTTCGCTCGCGTAGATCATTCGCGCGCTTCGCGGCAGGGCTTTCCCGAAGTGGTTTTCGGCGGCGGCAAGACTCGCGCGCAGGTTGTCGGCATTGTCGAACGGCTGGTGCAGCGTTCGCCAAATATCCTCGTTACACGCACTGACGAAGGCACGTTTGGCGAGATTCGTAACGTTGTCACCGACGCTGAATGGCACGAGTCAGCACGGCTCGTCAGAATTCGTCGGGATAAAACCAACCAGGGCGTTGGTTCGATCGCGGTCGTAACCGCCGGGACCAGCGATATTCCAGTTGCCGAAGAAGCGGCGTTGACGGCCGAAACGATGGGCAACGCGGTCGATCGCATTTGGGACGCCGGCGTTGCCGGGATCCATCGTGTGCTTTCCGAGCGCAGCCTCCTGCAACGCTCGCGCGTCGTGATCGTAGCTGCCGGAATGGAAGGCGCGTTGCCCTCCGTCGTTGGAGGTTTGGTAGGAGTGCCAGTCGTCGCTGTGCCAACCAGCATCGGCTACGGTGCATCTTTTGGAGGTGTCGCGGCCCTGCTCGGTATGTTGAACTCCTGCGCTTCAAACGTGACGGTCGTCAATATCGACAACGGCTTCGGCGCCGGGTTTGTGGCTAGCCTGATCAATCGCCGTTGGACGGTGCCTGTTGAATAGATTAAGACCCGCGAACGCCCGCTACTTTGTCTTAACTCTCGTGGCGCTCTCGCTGGTATCGAGCGCATGCATTTCCGCGCGCCGCACTCCGAACCTCGAACAAATCTTCGCATCCGCACGCTCCCGGAGCGGAAAGCGTCCAGTGATCGTCATCCCCGGAATTCTCGGAACCGAACTCATCAATCCGAAGACTGGTGAAACTGTCTGGCCGTCGGCTTTTCGCACTTCCCAGGAAGGACTGCCGATCACTGCGGACCTTGCTGCGAATCGCGACGATCTCGTGCCCGGAAAGATCGTCGAAACCGCGAAACTTGCGCGCCTGCTTCCGGAAGTTTACGTCTACCGAGATCTGCTCGAAGCGTTGCGCCGTTACGCCGGGTATCGCGATGGGGACTGGGAGAACCCGGCTATGGACGGTTACCAGGACACGTTCTACGTTTTTCCTTACGACTGGCGACAGGACAACGTCACGAATGCACGAGCGCTGGTCAGGCGTCTGGAACGTTTGAAGAGCAAGCTGCAACGTCCCGATCTGAAATTCAATGTAATCGCA
>DASSEB010000045.1:0-5066 GCA_035696765.1 Pyrinomonadaceae bacterium
TGCGCGCGAGAGTGACTGGCGAAGAACGGGTGGGGGTGTGGTTGCGGCAGTTGCAGGAGCAGCAGGCGGAGATGAGGCAGTACGAGTACAGCCCGCTCGTCGAAGTGCAAGGCTGGAGCGAAGTGCCGCGTGGAGTGCCGCTGTTCGAGAGCATTCTGGTGTTTGAGAATTATCCGCAGGGAGGACTCGCAGCGATCGGAGGCGAAGAGAAGAGCGACGGAAGCCAACGCGGGATCGAGTCGGTGGAAATAGTGAACTATCCGCTAGCGCTCGTAGTTGTGCCCGGGCAGCATGTGATGTTGCAGGTGACGTACGACACGAGCAGGTTCACGCGCGGGACGATAAAGCGAACGCTGCGGCATGTGAAGCGATTGCTCGAGAGCATTGCGGCCGATCCGGAGGCGACGATTTCGCAGTTGACGCTCCTGACCGAAGAAGAGCAGCAGCAACTGCTGCACGAGTGGAACGAGACGGCGACTGAGTATCCGCGGCAATGCATACATGAACTGTTCGAGACGCAGGTAGAACTCAGGGCAGAGGCCGCGGCGATCCGCTTCGACGAGCAATCGCTTAGTTACCGCGAACTGAACGAGCGAGCGAACCGCTTGGCCCACTACCTGCGAGAGAAAGGCGTCGGGCCGGAGGTGTTGGTGGGTATCTGCGTCGAGCGGTCGGTGGAGATGGTTGTCGGTCTGCTCGGAATTCTCAAAGCGGGTGGCGCGTATGTTCCACTCGACCCGTCCTATCCGACGCAGCGATTGGCCTTGATGCTAAACGATTCGCATGTTCCGGTGTTGTTAACGCAAGAGCGATTCGCCGACACGTTGCCGGCGCAGTCGTTGCAAGTCATTTGCCTTGATGCAGATTGGGATCTGATTGCGCAACAGAGTGCAGCGAACCCGAAGACGAACGTGAGCGACGCCAATCTGGCGTATGTGATCTACACCTCTGGATCGACGGGCGAACCGAAAGGCGTAAGCGTGACGCATCGAGCGGTTGTGCGTCTGGTCCAAGAGACGAACTATGTCAGCTTCGATCCGGATGATGTGTTTCTGCAGTTTGCGCCTCTCTCTTTTGACGCTTCGACCTTTGAGCTTTGGGGCGCGTTGCTGAACGGTGCGCAACTCGCGATCTTTCCGGCATACCTTCCATCTTTGGAAGAGTTGAGTGAGGCAGTCGAGCGCTATCAGGTAACGACTCTTTGGCTGACGGCAGGGCTTTTCCACCAGATGGTCGAGTACAACCTTGAAGGACTCAGGCCCGTGAAGCAGCTATTGGCGGGCGGCGATGTTCTATCGGCCGAGCACGTAAAGAAGGTCCTGCGCGAGTTGCCAGGCATCACCGTGATCAATGGTTATGGTCCAACGGAGAACACCACCTTCACCTGTTGCTACCGGATGAATACTGATACCGAGGTCCAACACAGTGTCTCGATAGGCAAGCCGATTTCAAATACCCAGGTGTATGTGCTGGACAAGCATTTCCAGCCAGTGCCCGTTGGCGTCCATGGGGAACTCTTCATCGGCGGCGACGGCCTCGCCCGCGGCTATTTCGACCATCCGGAACTGACAGCCGAACGGTTCATACCGCATCCCTACAGCGCGATTGGCGGCGAGCGGCTCTACCGGACGGGCGATGTTGTGCGCTACCGCGAGGGAGGAAATCTGGAGTTCATTGGCCGTGCTGACCTGCAGGTCAAAATCCGCGGCTACCGGATCGAACTGGGAGAGATCGAGACGGCGCTGGTCCAGCACCGGGCCGTGCGCGATTGTGTGGTGCTGGCAAGAGAAGATACTCCCGGCGAGAAGCGGCTCGTTGCTTATATCGTGCCGAATGAGCAACACGCTCACCCCGCGCTCGATCTCCAACTTTACACGCTCCCCAACAATCTTGAAGTCGCGCACATCAATAAGAACGAAACGGATTATGTCTACAAGGAAATTTTCGAGGATCACATTTATGTGAAGAACGGGATTGAGCTCAACGATGGAGACTGTATTTTCGATGTAGGCGCAAACATCGGATTGTTCACTCTGTTCCTTCACCACAACTACCGCAACCTGCGCGTTTATGCGTTTGAGCCGCTGCCGCCCACGTTCGAGGTCCTGCGATCGAACGTGGCGCTCTACGATCTTCCGGTCCGAACGTTCAATTGTGGTCTCTCCGATCAGTCTGCCACCGCTTCGTTCACTTTCTATCCAAAGATGTCTGTCATGTCCGGACGGTATGCAGACGCGGCTGAAGAGGAACAGACCACGGGACGTTACATGAAGCGCAGGGACCAGCAATTAGGAAGCTATGCAGACGAGATTCTGGTCGGGAGATATGAGACCGAGGAGTATCAGTGCCAGTTACGGCGACTGTCGGACGTGCTGCGCGAGGAGCAGATTGAGTGTGTGGATCTGTTGAAGGTGGATGTCGAGAAAAGCGAGCGCGACGTTCTCGCCGGGATAGACGAAGAGGACTGGGCGAGGATCAAGCAGCTAATCGTAGAGGTGCATGACCGCGACGGGCGTCTGGCAGAGATGCGGAGGATGTTGGAGAGGCGAGGCTACGACGTATGGACGGAGCAGGAGGCGTCGCTGGAGGACACCGGGTTATTCAACGTGTACGCCGTGCGAAGTGAGAAGAATGACGCAAGAGCGGTGGGCCAGGAAGAAGGCGTTCGAGGACTGCGGCGACAGCGGGTGACGGCAAACGACCTGCGGCGGCATCTGGGCGAGCAACTGCCGGAGTATATGATCCCCACAGCCTTTGTGCTGCTCGAGGCGTTGCCGCTGACGGCCAACGGCAAGGTGGACCGGCGCGCACTGCCGGCGCCGGAACAGAGTCGTACTGACTTGGGGGCAGAATACGTTGGACCACGCAACGAGGTGGAAGAGCAGTTAGCGCGCATCTGGAGTGAAGTGCTGAAAGTGGAGCGAGTCGGGATCAACGACAACTTTTTCGAGTTGGGCGGTGACTCGATCCTGTCGATCCAGATCGTCGCGCGCGCGGTGCAGGCGGGGTTGCAGTTAACGCCGCGCCACCTGTTTCAGCATAAGACGATCGCGGAACTGAGCAGCGTGGTGGATTCCGGGACAGTGGCAGTGAACGCAGAACAGGGAACGGTGACTGGCGCGGTGGCGTTGACGCCGATCCAGCAGTGGTTCCTGGAGCAGGAGGTACCGGAGCGCGCGCACTACAACCAGGCGGTGCTGCTGGCAGTGCCGGAAGAGACGAAAGGGGAGTTGCTGGCAGCAGTCGTGCAGAAGCTGTTGGAGCATCACGATGCACTGCGGCTGCGCTTCGAGTACGAGGCGGGGCAGTGGCGGCAGTACAACGCAGCAACGGAAGCGGCAGCGGTGTTCAGCGAGATCGACCTGAGCACCGTGGCGGTGGAGCAACAGGAAGAGGAGTTGGAGCGCCGGGCGACACAACTGCAGCGGAGTCTGAATCTGAGCGCAGGACCGCTGCTGCGCGTGGCTTTGTTCAATCTGGGGCGAGGGCAAGGGAAGCGGTTGTTGCTGGTGATCCATCATTTGGCGGTGGATGGCGTGTCGTGGCGGATCTTGCTGGAAGACGTGCAGCGTGCGTATGAGCAGGCGGCGCGCGGAGAGCGGCTGGAGTTACCGGCGAAGACGAGCTCCTATCAGAGTTGGGCGGCGCATCTGGTGGAGCAGGCGCAGAGCGAGGAGAGCAAAGGTGAAGCGGCGTATTGGCTCGGAGAGCAGCGGTTGTTGGGAAACGCGAAGTTGCCGCGTGATTACGAAGCAGGCGCGAACCTGGTGGGTTCGACTGGGAGCGTGAGTGTGAGTTTGAGCGCGGTGGAGACGAAGGCGCTGCTGCAAGAAGTGCCGGGTGTGTATCACACGCAGATCAACGACGCGCTGTTGACGGCGGTGGGAGTCGCGTTGACGGAGTGGATGGGCAGCGAGCAGGTGGCGGTGGAGTTAGAAGGACACGGGCGGGAAGAGTTGGGCGCGGGAGTAGATGTGACGCGGACAGTGGGATGGTTCACGAGTATCTATCCGGTGGTGTTGGCGGTAAAGCGAGGCAGCGGTACCGGCGAGCGGTTGAAGCTGGTGAAAGAGAAATTGCGTGGGGTGCCGCGGCGTGGAGTGGGTTACGGGCTGCTGCGGTATCTGAGTGCAGACGAACAGGTGCGGGCGCAACTGCGCGAGCAGGGGGGCGCTGAAGTTTGCTTCAACTACCTCGGACAGTCTGACGAAAGCGCGCGGACTAATTCGTCGAAGTCTGAAGGAAAGTCTGAAGCGAAGTCAGCGTCCTTCTTCACCCCGGCACGGGAATCAACCGGGTTGAATGAAAGTCTATCCCGGCGGCGCCAGTACCTTCTGGAGATCGATGGATGGATCGATCGCGGACGTCTGAAGATGTCGTGGAACTACAGCACTCAGGTGCACCGGAGAGAGACGATCGCAACAGTCGCGGAGCAATTTTTGGTTGCACTGCGAAACTTGATCGAGCATTGCCGATCGTCAGAAGCCGGTGGGTTTACACCTTCGGACTTCCCGCTTGCCACAGGCATCAACCAAGAGCAGCTTGATCAGGTAATAGGAAGAGGACAGAACATCGAAAATGTTTACGCTCTGTCTCCCATGCAGCAGGGCATGCTCTTTCATAGTCTCTACGACTCGGGATTCGGCTTCTACGTTTTTCAGATGGGAGGCACGCTACGCGGCAACGTCAGTCTACCGGCGTTCGAGCAAGCATGGCAGGAGGTGCTGAATCGCCACACGATCCTTCGCAGCGGCTTTGTTTGGGAGAATATCGCCACCCCATTGCAATTGGTTTATCGACATCTTCAGCTTCGTGTGACACAACACGACTGGCGAGGCCTGTCCCACACGGAACAGGAAGAACGGTTACAGGCACACATGATCGCAGAACGGCAACGCGGCTTTGATTTATCGCAAGCGCCGCTAATGCGCGTGGCTTTGATCCGTGTGGCCGATGATGTCTATCGCTTCTGTTGGGGTGCGCATCACCTGTTGCTGGACGGCTGGAGCTGGCCCATCGTGCTGAAGGAGTTCTTCATTTATTACGAAGCCTTACGCAAGGGCGAG
>DASSEB010000046.1:0-5341 GCA_035696765.1 Pyrinomonadaceae bacterium
CTTGCCGCAGGATGGAGTATGCGCGGCCGGCGCTCAGTGACACCCGGACATGCTCGGCGCCAATCTCTCGCGCGACGGCGGCAGCAAAGTGATCTTCATTTTTGCGGTAGCCGGGATCGTAGGTGATAGTGTAAGCGGTTAGAGGCTTGCGCGTGATCCTTCGCGTGTAAGCCGCGAGATACGAAGAGTCAACGCCGCCGGACAGTAGCAAGGCATTCGCACGCGGTAGCACTCGCGACTCGATCGCTGCGTGCAAGGTCGACTTGATGCGTTCGTGTACAACCTCACGAGTTAGCGAGGCCGGCCGAGTGATCAAAGGCGTCCAGTATCTTTGAATGACCGGTGCGGCCGGTGGTGTCCAGCGTAGAACGTGCGCGGCGGGAATAGACTGAATTCCTTTGGCCAACGTACGACTTGTTGGCGCAAGTCCGCGCGCAAGGTAATGAACCGCCGACTCCCAGTCAATCTCCCTTTGCCAGCGACGTTCTTCCAGTAACGGCTCGAGGTCCGAGCAGAACAGCGAAACGTCGTCCCGGCGAGCGAGATACAGTTGTCGTTGTCCAAAATGATCGCGCGCCAGCGTCAAACAGGAACCATCCCACGACGCCAGAGCAAAGTCTCCGTCAAGCTGCGCCGGATTATTGATGAGCTTTTGACGAACAAGAGTGCGCAGGTTGATCGCGCGTGAGGAGTCAAGCGCGACGGTGAGCGGCCCATCAGGGCTGGCGATTACCTTCGCATCGAAAATGGCGAGTCTACCGTGACGGTCGACCCACCATTTGGACAAGTCGCGCGGAAAACTACTTGCGAGTAAGTGAATCTTTTGTTGGCAGATTGCGGCCTGTGCTTTCTCGGTATGAGCAAGCACGCCGAAGATTTTCATGAGATTACAGGCAAGTTACGGCGGAATACGCAGCGACCGAGTACCGTCCGTTTTAGCGCCTGCGACGTACGCTGCTGCCCTTGGTATCACCATCGGACCGCAGTCGACGTGCGCTGCTGCTGCCCTTCGTATCGCCATCCGACCGCAGTCGCCGCGCACTAATATCGCCCTTGGTATCGCCGTCCGTCCGGCTCAAACGCCGGCTGAGACCGCCTTTGGTATCACCGTCTGCGAGCGCTCGGCGCAGCAGACCCTTCGTATCGCCGTCGCCGTCGCGTCCGAGTTGACGCCGGTACAGGTTTTCTAATTCATCAAGGTCGAGAACGACTGAAACTCGTTTGCCTTTTGAGGTGGCTTTCTTACTACTTTTTTTGCTCTTGGAGCTGCGTGCAGCCATTTGAGGACCTCCTGGTTTCGCCCAAGCGTTTCTGGCCCAATCGAGGACGCCAGACCCGCAGACGTAATGGTTGATAAGATGTTTGAGCCATCGGAGTGTTGAGTGACGCGCGGGATGGTATTACCAACGCGCTACCTATGCAAGACATATTTGCGCGTGGCCGCGAACAAAGTCATGCGGTGCTGTGGCGGATCGGTTAATATGTCAGCGCTCAAAAGTAACCCTGAGTGATCATTTGATCGACCGGTTGCTCAGTCCACAAACTTTTCCAGTGGTTCTCTAAACTACCGTGAGTAATTCGGCAACTGAACTCCTCGCGCGCCAAACCCGTCTCGCTGTCGTCGAGGCGTTGCATGCAGCCGGAGGCGGGCACTACGGCGGCGCTCTCAGTGTGATCGACATACTCCTCGCGCTCTACCAAAACCGCCCGATTCAGCAAGCGACCGAATCAGGCGACAAACTCATCCTGTCGAAGGGCCATGCGGCAATCGCTCTCTACGGCGTGCTACAGAGCATGGGGCTGTGGAAACGGGAGTTGGCGCTTTACGGCTCTTACGGCTCCGGCATGGAAGGCCATCCGGACATGCTGGCGAACCGGTTTGTTCACTTCTCCACCGGCTCGCTCGGACAAGGACTCGCGGTCGGGCTCGGGATGGCGCTCGCACTGCGCGAAAGTAAGCGCCATGTCTGGGTCGTTCTGGGAGACGGCGAGTGTCAGGAAGGACAAGTCTGGGAAGCGGCAATGCTGGCCGCGCGGTATCGCGTCGATAATCTTCACGCGATCGTGGATTGGAACGGTGCGCAGGAATGCGGCTGGCGTCACGACGATCGTCTCGACCAGGCGCCGCTGCCAAACGCGAGTGGCAAATGGTCGGGCTTTGGTTGGGCCACTGCCGAAGTGGACGGCCACGATCACGCTGCGCTCGCTGAATGGATCGCGAATGCAGTCAAGACGGTGCAGAAACCGTCAGTCGCTCTGGCGCGAACGCGCAAAGGTCACGGTGTTAGACTTTTTGAATCGGAACCTGAGAAGTATCACTGCAAGAACCTCTCCGCGGACGAAATCCTCGAGGCGCGAGCGAACTTAGCCAATGACTAGATTGGGCCAGACTATTGCTGACGAGCTCGCGTCGATCGCGCGCGCGGACAATCGTGTTTGGGTAGTCGATGGCGACTTAGGCGATTCGTACGGTGTTGATGTCCTCGCCACTGGTCACTTGAGCGAGAGATTTATTCAAGCCGGCATTGCGGAACAGACGATGGTCGGACTTGCCGCCGGACTGGCAGCCTGCGGCTTGCGTCCCGTCGTCTTTTCGTTTGCGGCGTTTCTCTGTTGCCGTGCTTACGATCAGATTAGAGTCTGCATTAGTCAAACTGAACTTCCCGTGGTGCTCGTGGGCTCGCACGCCGGCGGCTGCAATGCGGCAAACGGCAAGACCCACTCAATCCTCAACGATGTCGCGATCATGTCGACGTTGCCGAACATCGACCTGTGGGCGCCCGCGGACAGCACCGACGCCGTTTACGTAATCAATCAGGCGCTGCAATCACGAGGAGCGACCTACATTCGGCTGCCCAGAGATCCGCAGCGGCGGCTTCCGGGCGACGCTGCGCCTTATCGTTTTTGGGGAACGCCTGGTCCAACCGCGATCGTATCGACGGGCCTGGGAACTCAGTGGGCGTTTGAAGCACGCGAGCTGTTGCTCAGTATCGGCGTCGATATTCCAGTGCTGCACCTGTTGCGACTCACTAATTTTCCAGGTGCGGAGATAGCCAAAGCTCTCCTCGGTGCTGATAACCTGATCGCGATTGAGGACCACTGCGAGTTCGGCGGTCTTGCCGATATCATGCGGCGAGAGTTTCCGGAAAAGACCGTGACCAGCATCGCGTGGCCGCAGGGTTGGACTGGAGCTTCCGGCGATTCCGGCGTGCTGAGGGCCGCATGCGGCATCGATACCGAGCGAATCTTCGAGCGATGTTTGAGAGCGGCTGGTAAAACGATTTCTCCCATAGCTGCCGTCAGGTAGAACATGACGAAGCGACAGGCGCCCACCATCGCACGCATTCTTCATCCCGTTTCGGTAAAGGACTTTCTGTCGTCGTATTTCGAGCAGCGGCCGCTGATCATTCGCGGGCCCGCGACAAAATTCAATCACGTCTTCACAGCAAACGAGTTCAAACTCGGGCTGGATCGTGTCACTGAGATTCGCGCCGTGTTTGCGGGTTTGTGGCAGGCGACCATCGATCCGGCGGACATCAAGGAGATGATCAATGCGGGCGCCTCAGTTTGCGTTACCGGACTCGAGCAGGGACAGCCAAAGCTGCGCCAGATAGCAAATGCAATCAAACGCGAACTGAACTACGCCGGCACCGTAGGTTTTCGCGCTTATCTGTCACCGCCCGGCACTGGCTTCGATTTACATTTCGACGCGCGCGTCGCGACGACGTTGCAGATTGCGGGATCGAAGCGCTGGTGGTTTTCCAGCACGCCCGCCGAGCTGTTTCCGCCTGCAAACTCACCGCGCAATCAAAAAGTTCTCGAGCGCGAGTACTCAGTTCCAAAACTCAAACAACTCAAATCGGTCTTGTTGCGGCCGGGTGATCTTTTGTGTCTGCCGGCGGGAACGTGGCACCGTGCTCGCGCGCAAACAATGTCTTTGGCGCTTAACCTCGCATTCGATCACGGCAGAGCCGGCGTGTTTGACGTCCTGGTTGAAGCTTTGTATGAAAAGTTGCAGGACGATCCGGCGTGGCGAAAACCGTTGCCCTCGATCGCCGGTGTGAACGGCAAGAAACTACCGCCGGAAGTCGCGGCGATTTTGCGCGAGCGTTTGCAGAGTTTGCAGCTATCGCTTGCCGAGATGCAGCACGACAATGCCGCACTCAGGCGTGCCTGGGTCAAGTCAGTCAATTCAAACAAGGCGTGATCGGCCGTTGGCGAAGAATTCAACAGCACTCTCCTCCGCGTTGGACGATCCTTGCGTTCCCCTCCTGCTCGAGCTTGCTCCGGCGGCGGCCGGGATGGACCACGGTGGTCGCAGCTTTATCGAGCATCTCATCGGCACGTGGTGGATCCTCAACCACTGGAAACAACCCCGGTACATCTGCCGCGCAGGGCTATTGCACAGTTGTTACTCGACTTCGTTCTATCCGCACGCGCTCTTCAGTCTTCGTGAACGCGCGCGTGTGCGAGCGCTTATCGGCGCGCGCGCGGAAGCTCTCGCCTATCGCTTCTGCATAATCGATCGCGCTGAGTTATGGGCGAAGGTCGCGACCCTCGCGTCTCTGCCGCAAACGCTCTCGATCAGCCGTATCGATCGCGACGGCTGTGTCGCTCTTTCCAAACAGACCGTGCAGGAACTGTTGTTGGTTGAATCCGCGAATCTGGCGGAACAGAGCGCAGGAGCTGACGGTTCGCCGGCAGAATGGATGGCGCGCGTCATCGCATGGTCAAAACTGCTGCCGGCAAGCACGCTTCCACTTCAGTTTGGCGCTAACCTCACGTTGACACCCGCTGCTGAAAGAAAGGCTTTGCGAATTTATCATTCAATCTCGAGCGCAGCGCTCCGCACTGTGCCCTCACTGCTTGATGAAGTGATCGCGCTGAATCCGTGGGCGGGCGAACCGAAACTCCTGCGCGCCGTCCATCTTCTCGAACAGCACGAGAAAGAGCGTGCTTTTTCAGACGCAATGCAGGGTCATTCTTTGTTGTCTGCGTGGTGTGTCGCCTGGGACAAGCGATGGTCGCTAAACAGGTGGTTGAGTCTGGGAAATGCCATTCTCAACGGCGTCGCCGGATTGAATGGACGCAGCGACAAACTGACGCTCAAAGCAGTTCGGAAGGCGTTGACTACCTGAGACCGAAGCGGCGCAACTGTTTGGCCGGATAACGCGAATAGCACGAAGGATCGACGAAAAGCGTGTGGTCTTCCGGCGGCGCCTCACACGCGACCGCCCGTTGATACCAACGTATGGCACTGCGGTGCTTCCCCTGCGCAAGATAAGCATCAGCGATAAGGCAATGGCTCTCTGCCAGCCGCGGGTCGGTCCCGAACGCGACC
>DASSEB010000047.1:0-11272 GCA_035696765.1 Pyrinomonadaceae bacterium
ACGTTGTCAAGAATCTCTGTGTTTCCGCCGCGGAGTTTTTGAGCGAGGGCGGCAATGCCGAGTTGTAACCCGACGTAAGGTTGAATAACGCTGTCGTGAATATCACGCGCGATACGCTGGCGTTCCTGTTCGGCCGCATCCGAGGCGAGCGTATCGACAAGCCGTATGTTCTCCAGTAATGGAGTTATGTGGTTCATCAACTCGAGCACGAAATCCACGGCCGAATTATCGAAACGATGCGGTCCGCCACACACATACAGCCGCCCGATCGGTTCGTCGTGATGATGCACAGGCACGGACAAGTAGTTGCTGGTTTCGAGGGCGCCGGCCACTCGATCGCTCATTGCCGAATCCGCCGGCAAAAAGTGTCGAGTGTTCAGATCGAAGTACAAGGTTTGTCCCTGCCCATCTTTGTTGTGAATCACTGCGTGATAAGGGGAAGGCAGGAGAAACAAAGCCGCCGCTTCCGCAGTTATCGTTGCAGGTGACGCTCCATTCACCTGGCTACCGCGCCTGATTCGATATATCTGATATGACTCGTCACCGTCTTTAGCGGGGAACAGCAACAGGGCGCCGTCGGCATCGTAAAAGGCACGCAGACTCTCTAGAACAGCGTTGATGGTGCGATCGATGCCGAATCGTGGATTTGAAAAGAGCGTGACGTCCCTGAGGAGTTGCAGGCGGTTTCGCAAGTTGATTCTGAATCCACCCCAACGTGAGATCAGGAAACCGAGTATGACCAACTGAATGGGCCGCAACATGAGCCGGTTCAATTCGATCGCCGGCTCCTGGAGTGCGGTCAAAACACCGACGACGGTGAAGAGAACTGTGGACACGAGCGTGAGCCGCAGTCCGGCCATGTAGCCCCATCCGAAGGAAGCGACGAGAATCGCGAAAAAGAAGAAGTTGAAAAAGATGCTACTCGTGCCGTTGCTCAACGCGATCAGCGCGAGGTACCAGACCATGTCGATCCAGTGCATGTATTGCGTGGGAATCAGGTCGCTGCGACGAAACGAAACGATCAGGACCAACGCGCTGTAGATTGTGTAGAGCGCGAGGACTACGTAAGTGGCGTTAACGTACCGGCCTGGTTCGGAGGGATCGATAAAAAGAACCAGCAAGGCGGTTGCGGCGAGGATAAGCCGCAGTGTCGAGATAAGCCGCAGATCGATCCAGTGTTCGGAGAGAGGATCGACCTGAGACTGGCTGGTGTTGTTCAGAAGCTTTGCCTCAAAATATTCCCCCACAAAAAAGCACAAAAAGACTCTGTGGAGTTTGTCTTTATGATTTCGGCGCGAAGTAGCCGACGCGAGTATGGCTTTTATAAGCGGGGTTAGTCGTCTCCACGCGGACGCGACGGAAAGCTCCGTCACGCGCCTTGTTCAAAGGCGTATAGTAGAGCGCATACTGGTGACGCAGCTCTTCAGCTACCTCAGCATACGTGGCTTCAAGCCCGGCAAAACTTTGTGGCTTATATAAACGACCACCAGTCGCCTCGGTGAGTTGCGCAAGCATCTGCTCGCTTAGGTCCAGAACGCGAAGTCCTTCGCGCAGATCGTCGATGCGGAGCTGATTGAACCGTACCGCCGACGACGAGCCTCCCGTTAGCGCGTCCAACTCGGCTCGTTTTGCGGCGCGAGAGATTTCAGTGTTGCTCACGACGTACACGCTGACCTGCGCTCGCAGTAGTGCTTGTAACGCCGCCTCCAGCGTCGCAGTACCGCGACCGCTGTCGATGCCGTCTGACAACACGATCACAGCGCGACGCGATTTGGTCTCGCCAAACTGCTCGTGTGCCGCAAGCAAAAGGGCATCGTTAAAGCGCGTGAACATTCCCGGTTCAATGCGGCCCAGCGCGCGCTTCAACTGAAACCGGCTATGGGTCCAGTCCTGCAAGAGCTCAATTCGATCGTCAAACTTGATCAGGCTGATGCGATCTTCGTCCGCCAGTCGACCGGCAAAGCCTTCGGCAGCGCGCCGGAAGTCGTCGATGTTCGATGCCACTGACGACGAAGCGTCGACCATCAACACGACATCAACCGGTACCTGGCGCAGCGCCAGATCGCTTAACGGTTGCGAGCGGTCGTTTTCGAAAACACGAAAGTCGTTAACTTTCAGTTCGTTTACAAGGCGGCCACTCTCGTCGCGGACGGTGACCGGAATCATCACTTCAGTTGTATTTACCGAGATGACGTCGCCGGGAGTAACTTCCTGTTCCTCTTTTTTCTGTCGCAGAGTGGGAACGGGCGGAGGCGCTCCAAGCGCATCGAACGGTCCGGGTGTCGGCGTTGCAGAAGCTTTGGACTGGGAAGCAGGTTTTGGTTTGGCGGCGCGCGGCGTGGTCCGCTTCTGCGCACTGGTGACAAAAGCGTACGGCAACAGGAAAAGCGCCACCAGAGTGAACAGCAGCAGAATCGCGAGCAATCTACTCTTGCTGATGCAGATCATCTGAAAATCAAGAAATACTCAATGACGGCAAATTTCCAGGCGGATCGTTCGCCTGCAAAGGCCTGCTACTTGCTCGGCTCGTCACCCATTGCAGCCTTCATCGCGGTCAGAATCTTTTCGCTCACGCGGCGCTTGCGTAGCTCCTCGACCTTCGCCGCCGAGAGATCAAATTCAACCGGCGACTGCTCGATGCGGCGGATAATCGTTCCTTCTGAAAAGCCCGCCTCGACGAGTTCGCAAATCGAATCATTCGTGAGGCTCTTTGTCTTCTCGAGTTTTGATGACGCTCCTCCAGCCTCGGTAGGTGGTCGCAGGATTTTCACGGTGGCCGAGCCGGTCGTTACCGTATCGCCCGATGACGCACCATTGCCGGCGCGTGTTTTGGTCGAGCCTTTGCTGCCGCCACTGGAGCCGAAAATGTCCACGGTACTGCCGTCGTTTGAGTTCCCGGCTCTGGCGGGGTCCTTGGCGAGGCTGGTGGATTGATTGAAGAACTCCTCATCGCCGAGGGTGTCATCAGTAAACTCGGTCCCTTCCTGACGGGCCATCATCGCGAGGATTATCTTTTCGCTTACCCCCGTGCGTTTGAGCTCGATGATCCGGTCGGTCGACAGATCGAATTGGACCGGCCGCGCAGCGATAATCGTAATCACAGACTTCTCTTTGAAGCCTGCTTTGACGAGCTTAACTATCGAGGCATTCGTGAGGAGCGAATTATTGCGAGACTGTCCCCACACCAGGACGCAACTCATCATTAGGCAAAAAGCAAGGAGGAGACTCCGGCTGAATAAAACACGCTTCATGGCTGTTTCCTCATCTATTTCTGACCACGTGGCGGCGTAGCAGCGGGCCGCGATTCATCCTGAACAAAATGGTTGCGGTAGCGGCTGCTAATGCGCTTAACGTAGTCGCGCGTCTCTTTGAAAGGGGGCACCCGGTTCCCATAATCAAGGACCCGGCCTTCACCGGCATTATAACTCGCCAGCGCCAGATCCACTCGGCCGTTGAACATCGTCAAGAGTTGTTTCAGGTATTGCGTGCCGCCACGGATGTTGTCGGCGGGGTCAAACGGGCGCGTTACGCCGAAACGTCGAGCCGTGCCCGGCATCAACTGCATCAGGCCGCGGGCGCCCTTGGGGCTCACAGCACGAGGGTGGAAATGCGACTCTTGTTCGATTACCAGGAAGACGAGATAGGGATCGACAGCAACACGGGTCGCATGGGTCCTGATCAGATCGTCGATCGAAGCACTGCCGGACGACCAGCCGTGCTGGTTCCAATCGGAGCCTGACGTGGCCGCGCCGGGTTGTTCACGTTCGATGCGAGCGATGCGTGCGCGATCCAGGAAAATCGATACCTTGTCGCGGTTGTACCATGCGCCATCTGCGACTTCTCTCACTTCGTCAACACGCAGACGCGCGCCATCGACGAGATAAATCCACGTCGCGGCCGCAACCGGCTGAGTCTTTGTCTCGACAACCTTTGTTACTGGGGCAGGCTTATCAGTCGCAGCGACTTCCTTGTACCGGTTTTCAATCTTGCGAACTTCGCGAGTTACGCTTTGAGAAGTTCCATGATTGCGATACCAGATCGTGTCGCCCTGCTTCCATGTGTCGTCGACGTCCAGGGTTGCGCCGTCGGCGTAAACGATTCGCTTGCCGATGATCTCACCGGCCGGCGCTGCCTGTTCAGGCGAAGACATCGCGGCCGGCGGCGGAACGATCCGTTGTCCCTTGCTCCTGCGTTGTGCGACCAGCGGCGTACACGCGAGTAGGACCACGACAAAGGTTAAGCCGGCAGATGCCAGGCGTCTCTTGCTCATTATAAAATCCGGTAGTGTCTTACTTTGAACTTCTTCTCTGTGCAACCTCTGTGTTCTCTGTGACTCTGTGGTTGTTGTATCTCGAGTTTCTACGACCACAGAGTCACAGAGAACACAGAGGTTGCACAGAGAATCCGAATTAAGACACCACTCAACATCCGAGTTCGACCCGTGAAACGAACGAAATTTCATTAATACCTCAAACACTGACTGCCTGCACACGCGCCGTTTCCTTGTACGCCGAAAATCCATGCGCGGTACCGAAGTAGTTTCCCCACGCCGCATCAATCAGTGCGGGGGAAAGTTGCAGCGGGCGGTCCTGGAAGGCGCAAATATCGGAAATCCGGTTCAGGAGATCCCGCGGCTCACAACACTTCATCGGACGGCCCTCCTGACCATACTTCTGGAGCAGGTGACTGATGCTCTCGTGGTCTACGGCCAATCCCCGGTTGGCAGCGGCGCGCCTGAAGATTTCGCCATAAGCGGCGGGCGTCGGCAACTCCAGCCGCGCTCGATATCCCATGCGCCGCAGAAAAGCCTCGTCGACAAATTCCTTTTCATCGAGATTGGTTGAGAATACTACGAGCTGCTCAAAAGGCACTTCGATTTTCTTGCCGCTGTGCAACGTCAAAAAGTCAACTCGCTTTTCCAACGGCATGATCCAGCGGTTCAGCAGGTCGCGACTCGAGACGCGTTGCCGGCCCAGCTCGTCGATGATGAGTGTGCCGCCGTTTGCTTTCACCTGGAACGGAGCTTCATAAAAGCGCGAGTACTCAGACCAGACGAGGTCGGTATTCTCCAGCGTGAGCTCGCCACCGACGACGATCATCGGTCGTTGGATCCGGATCCAGCGGCGATCGTATTCGTTCGGAGCGTCCGGCTCCGACAGTGCGTGATGGTTGTGAGCGTCGTAAACGCGAATGATCTGGCCGTCGATCTCGATCGCGTAAGGGATCCAGAGAGTACCGGAGAGCACTGCGTTCATTCTTTCGGCTATCGCCGTCTTGCCGGTGCCCGGTAAACCAGTCAGGAAAAGTGAAGAGCGAGAGTTGATAACGCAGCCGAGTGTGTTCAGCAGCGAATCCGGGAGCACCAGGTCGCGAAACGCCATGCGCACGGCAGTCATCGAAGCCGGCTTCGAGGGTGTGCCCTGAAGCTTCATCATGTAGGCATAGTCGCTGAGGGTAACGGGAGCAGGGCCGGCGTATCCGCAGTGAGTGTGCAAGCGCGTTACCTGTTCCCACCCATGGTCCAGCATTGCATAGCGTGTTTGACCGAGCGCGCTTTGCAGACGAATTTCGATCAGTTTTTCGCGATAGAGTTGGTAGAGCAATTCATCGGTGAGGGCGAGAGGCAGATGAAGTTTCTCAGCGACGGACGCGGTGGTGGGATTCGCTAATGAGGCGACGTGCTTGAGCGCCAGGTCACGCAGAAACGCTTGTGAGACTCCGGTTTCTTCGAGTTCTTCGGGCGTCGGTGGTCCAAGGCTCTCGATCTCGGCACGGGTTAAGAAGCTGAGGTGACCCATTTTTTCTCTCCGGTTGATTCAGCCACAGGTCATCCGTGGCTAGGGGGCTACTTATTCGCCTCGGCGAAGGTTCGCAGGGCCACGATCGACCGCCGCGCCGCCTCAGCATCCGAAATTCTGCCGGTCATCTGATAAAGATTGGCCAGCTTAGCGAGCACCTCAAACGAATTCGGTTGCAACGTTTGCGCCTGCTCCAGGTGCTTGATCGCTTCTTTCGCGTACCCACGCTTGTACAGTTGCGCGGCGATATTCATGTGACCACTAAACGCGCCGCCCGCGCGTAAAAAGCTATCGAACGCATCGTCAAACTTCAGACGCTCAGACTGGACCAGCCCGAGGTTGTTCCAGATACGCGCATCATTTGGGGAAAGCTTCGCTGCGCGCTTCAGATACTTTGTCGCGTCGTCCAAATCATTGTTCTTAAGGAGCAGGAAGCCGTAGTTGTTCAGGTACTCCGCATTGTTTTTGTCGGCCTGAACAGCGGCCTTGAACGACTCGAGTGCGCGGTCGCGTAATCCCTTGCCTTCGTAAGCAACGCCGAGAAGGTTTTTGGCGGCGGCGGAATTCGGATTGAGTGAAGCGGCGAGTGTTAGTTCCGCGATGGCGCCACTCAGATTGCCGGCGATCAAGAACTCGCGGCCTTTTTGCAGATGAGTATCAAGAGAAGCGACTGCAGGCGCGGTCTCAGCGGGTGTCTCGAGCGCAGTGCGAGCGTCGTTTATGCGGAGCAGTTTTGTGCTTTCAAAAGTCTTTTGATCTTTCTCAGTACTGCGTCGCGCTTCCTGATTGTTCTTTTTGCCACCACCGAAGAGCCGGCCCAGTGCGCGAAAAGGAGCCGAGAGCGCCTGGGTGAAACCGTTGTCACTCTTCTTCTTAGTTTTGTCGCCGTTTTCAGTTTCGTCGCCGGCGACTTCCGTCTGTCCCAGAGCAACGGTGGACCAGTCAAAGCCTCCCGCAGTTACGACACTGCTGCGATCGATGACACCGAGAACTAGAACAACGCTCAAAAGCGATGCACCTACAGATTGTTTACGCATAAGTGTCTCCTGAAAAGCTTACTTTGTAAGCAGATCGATGATATTCAGAACTGCCGGCGCCAGAATAACGAGAATGATTACTGGAAACAGAAACGCGGTGAGCGGGAAGATCAACTTCAGCGCCGCCTTCTGCGATGCCTGCTCCGCTCTTTGCCGTCTCTTGGTTCTCAGCGACTCGGAAAATATGCGAACCGCTTTGGCAATCGATGACCCATAGCGATCCGCCTGGACCAGCAAAGCCACGAAACTGCGGATGTCTTCGACTCCAGTCCTCTCCGCCAGATTGCGTAGCGCTTCTTCACGACTGCGGCCAACACGAATCTCGAGATTAACTATCTCCAGTTCGTTATGGAGATCGGGATGCGAAACTTTTATTTCATCGCCGACGCGATTCAGGGCGGCATTTAGTCCGAGACCGGCTTCAACCGCGACTACCATTAAGTCCAGGGCATCAGCGAGCCCCCACGTAATGCGCAATTGCCGGCCGGTTATTTTCTTGTTCAGGACCAAACGAGGCAAATAGAAACCGATTAACGCGCCCAAAAGACTCCACATCAAGAAAGAGTTCAATGAACGATCCAGCATGAAACAGATAGTCATTACGATGCTGGGCAGGGCTAACGTCAGGCTCAACTGTATGGCGCGAAACGCCATCGCCGCGTCCGGTGACCGGTAGCCGGCCTGCAACATTTTCTTTTGCAGTTTGAGAGCTTCGACCGCCGAAATCGGCACGATACGATTGAGTGGTTCCGCTACCCTCTCCGCCATCGTCGTGACTGGATTGTTCTCGACAAAAACCAAAGAAGGATCCATGGTTTCAAGTCGCGCCGTGACCGTGCTCTGCGGGCGGGCAAAAAGCCAGTAGACGCTCATTACCATCAGCGCCAGCGACGAGAACGTAAATATGACGATCAATGCCAACATAAAATTATCCCTCCGGTCTTACCCAACTGCTCATGCTCATGTTCCTTACACCCTGATGCTGAGGATCTTTTTGATTAGGAGCATGCCCGTGAGCTGTAAAACTGCTGCAAGCGCTATCACGTAATGGCCTCTTGAATCGTGAAGCAGAACCGCCATGTAGTCGGGATTAATGGCGGTCAATGCCAGGATCAGTCCGAACGGCAGTCCACACAATATCCAGGCAGAACCACGAGCACTGGTCGTCATGGTGCGAAAGTCTTCCATTAACTTGAAGCGTTCGCGGATAGTCTGGGCCACTCGTTCCATGATCTCCGCCAGGTTGCCACCCGTCTCGCGTTGGATATGCATTGCGGTGACGCAAAGGCGCAGGTCGGGGATTGGAACTCGCTCGGCCAAACGGTCCAGGGCGACCTTAGTTGATAGACCCAGCTTTTGCTCTTCGAACGCGAGGCGAAATTCACCAGCAATCGGCTCGGGCATTTCACTGGCGACCTGATTCAACGATTCAGAGAAAGCATGACCGACTGACAACGAGCGGCTTAAAAGATCCAATGTGTCGGGCAACTGCGCGTTGAACTTATTCAACCGTTTGCGCCGTTTCCAGTTGACATGGACGAGGGGCAGCGAACCCGCAATTAGCCCGATCCCAACGGCGAAGACGATGTTGAAAACCGTGTAGACGGCGAACCCTGCGAGCAGCGCCGCGAGCAGGCAGAACGTCAAAAGACGCGTGACGGTGATACGCACATCTGCCTGGCTTATTTTGCGGTCCAGGTTCTTGATAAACGTAAACTTCGACAGGAGCCGGTTGAGAGTCGGGTTCGAGCTAATCGAATCTTCACGCGTTATCTGTACTGCCTGGTCAGGCGGAAGCATCCAGGAGTCTTTCAGCGCTTCGTTGACGCGCTGCTGGAGACGAGCACTTCGTGCCTCAGACTTACGCGACGTCAACAAGAAAATGGCGTAAGTCAGAAGCAGAAAGAAGAGAAGTATCGAGGTTGAAACTAACATCTGTGCCTCCTAGAAGAACGTCGGCAACTGCATGCCGTATTGCTGGAGCCGTTCGGCGAAGCGCGGGCGAATCCCGGTTGTGCGGAACCGGCCCATGACCTTTCCTGCGGCATCGACTCCAGTCCGCTCGAATAGAAAAATTTCCTGCATCGTAGTGGTGTCGCCTTCCATGCCGGTGACTTCGGAGATTGACGTGATGCGGCGCGTGCCGTCCGTCAAGCGAGCCACCTGAATTACAAGGTCCACCGCTGAGGCGATCTGTTGACGCATGGCCCGATCCGACAGTCTCATTCCCGTCATCTGGATCATTGTTTCCAGACGAGCCAGAGCATCTCTCGGAGTATTGGCGTGTATGGTGGTGAGCGAACCGTCGTGACCTGTATTCATGGCCTGGAGCATGTCGATCGCTTCACCACCGCGGACCTCACCGATCACGATGCGATCGGGCCGCATGCGCAGGGCGTTTCTCACGAGATCTCGCTGCGAGACCTCGCCTCTGCCTTCGATATTGGGAGGCCGCGTTTCCAGTCTCACGATGTGCGGTTGCTGTAGTTGTAATTCCGCGGAGTCCTCGATCGTCACTATTCGTTCATCGGCCGGAATGTACGCGGAGAGGGCGTTCAGTAGCGTTGTTTTGCCTGCGCCCGTGCCACCGGAAATGATGATGTTCAGCCGGGCTCGAACACACATCTCAAAGAGTATGGCGATCTCTTTTGTCAGCGCAGCGTTTTCAATTAGCTGCGCCATTTTCAAAGGATCAGTGCCGAACCGGCGAATAGAGAGCGTTGGTCCATCGATGGCCAGCGGTGGGATGATGGCGTTAACACGTGAACCATCAGGCAGGCGAGCGTCAACCATTGGCTGCGCCTCGTCGATGCGCCTGCCGACCGTGGAGACGATGCGTTCAATCACGCGCATCAAGTGCTCGTCGTCTTTGAAAGCGATAGAAGTTCTTTCGAGCTTGCCACGCCGCTCGATATAAACATTGGAATACGAGTTTACAAGGATGTCGGAGATCGTTGGATCGGCGAGCAGCGGCTCGAGTGGCCCGAGGCCGAACAGTTCATGGTTCACCTCGCTTACCAGGCGATCTCGCTCGATAGTAGAAAGGGGGAGGTTCTCCGCCAACAGCAGATCCTCGGCAAGGCGAGAGACCTCGGCATGAACGCGTTCCGCGGAAAGCGTATTGAGCTTGGTCAAATCCATGCGCGTGATTATCGCGCGGTGCAGGCGGGCCTTGATTTCCTGAAAACTGTGGTGCCCCTGACCAGATTCTTCCAGGCGAGCCGCGGCGCCGTCGCCATTGTCTCGTATGTATCGCTCACGAAGTGCCATTTCTTGTCCCTTTGTCCTTTAAGATCTGAATCTTTAACTTCAACCAAAATGATCATGCGTTGTCGGCGAGGGTTGAAAGCTCGAGCTTTGTTGTCGAGCTCTTGCTGCCAAACATCAAGCGAAGCGACTTCTTGCCTGGGAGTGGTGATGGTGTACTTCGCCTCTCCGCGATCAGCGCCGCGATGCGTTTTATCTCCAGAGTTATTTTGGAACCGGGATCGCTTTGCACGAGCGGGCGTCCGAGGTTGATCGAGTCCATCACTTTGCGATAGTCGTTTGGCACGAAGCCGATGAGCCGCTCGCCGAGATGAGTTTCAACCTTCTGCAATTCGACGTCGATGTTTTTGCTCCAGCGATTGACGACGACCCGAATTTTGTCACGCGGATAACCAAGGTTATCGAACACCTTGAGAGCGCGTTTGGTGCTGCGGATACCGGGAATGTCGAGCGTCATCAGGAGCAGGATGTCGTCGGCCATATCGAGAGCTGAGATCGTAATCGGGTCGAACGTGTGCGGGAGGTCGAGCACGATGTGTTCAAATTTATGACCCAGTTGATGAAGAATCTCAGTAACGTCTTCGGCCTTTACTTCATCTGCTTCATGCGGTTCGCTTGGCGCCGCAACCAGCGACAGGTCTGCGGAATGAACCGTGATAAGGCTGGTGATCAACGACTCGTCCAGGCGCGCGCGATTACGCACGAAATCAACCAGCGAGTACTTTGCCTCGAGTCCGAGAAATGAAGCCGAGTCTCCTGCCTGTAGATTCAGGTCCACCAAGAGGGTTTGCGTATTCATGGCCGCGGCCAGATTTGTGCCGAAGAAGGAAACTCCGGTACCGCCCTTCCCGGAAAACACGGCAACCAACCGGCTCCGATTGGTATGGCTGTTTTCCGCGAGCCTGCAAAACTCGGCGATACGATTCATCACCGTGCGCAGTTCGTCCGGGTTTGCGGGAAGTTGGAGAAATTCTCGCGCTCCAGCCCTGATGCTGCCCAATATCATCGCCGGAGATGCTTCGTGAGAAGCTGAAATGATCGCCGTTCCCGGAGCAGCGGTAACTAGTTCTTTGATGAGAGCAAATCCATTTTCCAGGTGATCGGCTTTGAGCGTAATGACTGCGGCTGATGGCCGGAGCCGCGCGATGTTGGCCAGGATGTCGGTCCGGT
>DASSEB010000048.1:0-4828 GCA_035696765.1 Pyrinomonadaceae bacterium
TTACGACTCTCTTCGCATGTCACCGTGCGGCAGATTCTCGAACGCGACGATTTCCAACAGCGACTCGCAGCGAACCGGCCGCTGGCGTTGCACGAAGTGATGTATCCCCTCGTGATGGCGTACGACTCGGTTGCGCTCGAAGCTGACGTTGAACTTGGCGGAACAGACCAGAAGTTCAACATGTTGATGGGCCGCAACCTGCAAAGAGAATACGAACAGGAATCACAGGTCGTGATGATCATGCCGTTGCTGGAAGGAACGGACGGCGTACAGAAGATGTCGAAGAGTTTGGGAAACTACATCGGCATCAATGAGCCGCCGCAGGAGATCTTCGGAAAGGTCATGTCGATTTCTGACGATCTGATGTGGCGCTATTACGAGCTGTGTACGGATCTGTCGCCGAGCGCGATAGCTGCGCTTCGCGAGAGCGATCGAAATCCGCGGGATGTAAAAGCTGACCTCGCGAAACGAATCGTCGCTGATTTCTATCCTGAGTCTGAGGCGCGCAAGGCGGAAGAAGAGTTCAATGCGATGTTTCGCAACAAGCAGGCGCCGGACGTTGTCGAGGAGCGGGCGTTGGAATCCGGGTTGTGGAAGTTGCCGAGATTGTTGGTGGAACTCGGGTTGGTTACGTCGATGGCGGAAGCGCGTCGACTAATCGAGCAGGGCGGTGTTTACGTTGAAGGCGAACGACGCACGCAAACTGATTTTGAAGTGAGTCTCAGTGCGGATCAATCGCAGTTGATCCAGGTTGGAAAGCGACGCTTCGTTCGGGTTAAGGGAGAGTAATAACCACGGATTACACGGATCAAAAGCACGGATTATCCGTGTAATCCGTGGTTCGGATTTATGTCAGCAACACTCGCCACCGAAGACATCCTGATTATCGAAACGCCGGAGCGTGTGCCGTTGCACTTCGCGCTCGCGTCGATCGGGAACCGGTTTATCGCCTGCGCGATCGACCACGCCATTCAAGGGCTGGCGCTGGCCCTCATCGCCGTGGCCTCGATCATACTCGCGAATTTTTCGAACATCGAAGCAGTAGTATCGAGCGCGCCGAAGTGGGTCTATGCAGTCATGATCCTGCTGCTTTTTCTGACGCTCTCCGGTTACTTCGCATTCTTTGAGTGGCTCTGGAGTGGACAAACTCCCGGCAAGCGCTGGCTGAAGTTGCGAGTCATTCGCGAGGATGGACGCCCAATCACTTTCTGGGAAGCAGCGGTGCGAAATCTGCTGCGCACATTCGATATGATGCCGGTCCCGTTTTACTCGATCGGCTTGATCAGCGTCTTTTCAACCACTCGCGATCAGCGCGTCGGCGACATGGTGGCGGGAACGGTCGTCGTTCGCGAACGCGAAGCAGAAGCGCCTGAGTTCTCGCAAGTCTTCGCCACGCCGGTGAGCGATCCCGCACTTCGTCGCTCGTTCAAACCCGTCGACTTCACGGCCAGCTTGAGCGCGCTGACTGACTCGGAGATTCAGGTAGTGGAAACGTTTCTGCGCCGTCGCTGGGAACTGTCAGACGTGCCGCGACAGTGGATGGCGTGGCGAGTCTCGCTGCCGATCCTTTACAAGATTCGACCTATCTACGATCTCACCACGTTTACGTACGAAGGGTTTTTAGAAGAACTCCTGCACCGCTATCTGCAAGAGCATCGCTTCGGCGCAAACTAACCCTTACGTTTCGGTTTCACAATGGGAAAGAACTTGCCCGCCTCGACAGGATCCAGAGTCACTCCGTCCAGGGAGGCCGCATATGATAAGACAACATCTCTGTTAGCAGCGAGATCCGCACCTGTCGGCAACCGCACTTCGTCAGGTATAACCCCGCGATGCTCGAGGCTGTTTCCATCAGCCATTATCAGGTCTGACACGGTGATGCTCATGCCAAAGAAAACTACGACGTCCATGCCGACTTCGTCTTCATAATGTCTCGCTGCCATCACCGCACCCGCTGTTTGATCTCCAATGATGGTGCCTCGCTTTTCGAGTTGGACCGTTCGAGCCAAAATTTCAGAAGCGGATGCCGATCGACTGTCCACCAGTATGGTTAGCTTACCCTTGAACGCCTTGTCGCCGCGTGATTTCGCAACCAGCGGTTTGGTCTCCTTACGAGATTTGCTGTCGGCGATTTTGATGTCGCGGTCGAACAGGTTCTCTACGATGCGGGTGATAGTTGAAAGCCAACCGCCGCCATTGCCGCGAAGATCCAGGATCAGGGCTTTGTGTTTTTTGACCTTCGACATTGCGTCGTCAATCTGCGAATCCTCAAGGTCAAACTCATTCATCTTCCAGATGAGCAGTTGATCGCCAAACGACATGAACCTATCACGATCCAGTTCAGCTTCGCGCTGGCCTTTTCTTACAAGGTCCAGCCACTCATGTTGATTCGTGAGATCAACCATTCTCTTTCCTTCTTTTTGTTTTGCGAGCAGATCGAGTTCGCGTGGTTCGGCATTCGGACTGCGAAGGGTCACGTGTATCCCGGGTTGCGGACGCAGTACGCTGTACAGATACTGAAACTTCCAGAGGTTTGAGCGGTCAATCGTGTGACCGCCAGCCTGCAACACCTCGTCGCCCGGCTTTACTCCTTTAGCTTCGGCGTCGCTCCCTGCATCGACGGAAGAAACATAACAACGATCGCCGATCATTATCATGGACCAGCCGTAGTCGGTTTCGGTAGCGCGGGCGGGCGGCAGGAAAAAGGTGTGCGAGTCGTCCAGGTCCATCAAAACTTGAGCGATGGTGCCCAGGATTTGTCCCACGGATGTCGCGGCTTTGATTTTCTCTGAAGCGGTCTTGAAGCGAGTTTCCACATCCATGCCATGGAAAGCCGGATCGTAGTAGTTCTTCTTCAACTGGTCTTTGATCCTGGTTAACATCACCTGCCCGCGGTCACGATCTTTGCTTTCTACCTTCTGGGCGCGTGCAACCGCGGCGGGACCGGCGAGTGTGAAACTGAAAAATGCGACGGTGAGAAGCGTGCGGGTCACGGGGGATTTTCCAGGTAGATTCATGGGGGATAACTCTCCTGATTTAGGGATTTGACGACCTATTTGGCGGTTTGTTAGCCTTCAGGGTTTCGGCTGAGACGGAATTTTATAACAGGGGTTACATACATGAGTAAAGATGTTTTCATACTGGGCGGCAAGCGCACGCCGATGGGCGAATACGTCGGGGCGCTGAAAGATGTATCCGCAATCGACCTCGGCGCCGTCGCGGCGCGCGGCGCCCTCGAGGCGACGGGTGTTAAGGCTGATGAAATCGATCACACTGTAATCGGCAATGCTTTGCAAACTTCCGGCGACGCGATTTACGGCGCTCGTCACGTTGCGCTGAAAGCTGGTGTGCCGTTCGAACGCCCGGCGTTGACTGTCAATCGACTCTGCGGCAGTGGTATTCAGTCGATCATTTCCGGCGCGCACATGATTCAACTCGGCGAGGCGCGAACCTGTCTCGTCGGTGGAATGGAGTCGATGTCGCAGGCGCCGCACGTGATACGTGGAGCGCGGTCAGGCTTCGCGCTGGGCCAGGGCAAACTCGAAGACAGTTTGATGGTTGCGTTGCTGGACACTTATTGCAACACGCCGATGGCGGGAACGGCGGAAAACCTCGCGCGCAAATTCGAGATTTCGCGTGAAGAGCAGGACAGGTACGCGTTGCGATCGCAACAGGAAGCGAAGCGCGCGAAGGATGCAGGCTTTTTCACCGAAGAGATTGTTGCGGTTGAAGTGAAGACGCGCAAAGGAAGCGTGCAAGTCGTCGAGGACGATCATCCGCGGCCGGAAACCACGCTCGAGGGTTTGGCAAAATTGAAACCCGCGTTTTCTCAGGATGGCTTTGTCACGGCGGGCAATGCGTCCGGAATCGTAGACGGCGCTGCGGCACTCGTGATTGCCGGCGAAGAATTTGTGAAGGACAAAGATTTGACTCCGATGGGACGGATCGTGAGTTGGGCTTACGCTGGCGTTGAACCGGAGATCATGGGCATCGGACCGGTGCCGGCGACTCGTGGGGCGCTAGCGAAGGCGGGCTTGTCACTGAACGACATCGACGTGGTCGAAGTAAATGAGGCTTTTGCCGGTCAGTACCTGGCTGTCGAGAAGGAGTTGGGACTCGATCGCAGCCGAACGAACGTCAACGGTGGCGCGATCGCGCTCGGGCACCCGCTGGGCGCGACTGGTACGCGTCTCGTTTTGACGGTGCTGCACGAGCTGCACCGCCGTGGCAAACGCTATGGTTTGGCGACTGCGTGCATCGGCGGTGGGCAGGGCATCGCGATGATCGTCGAGCGCGTTTAAGGACGAATAAGAGCCACGGATACACGGATAAACACCGATCTCATCCGTGTTCATCCGTGAAATCCGTGGCTCCCGTTTTCCCGATTTTTAGATCAAATCCAAATTCTTGTGCAGGTCCGGCCGAGACCTTCATCTCTCTCCCAGAGTTAACTATTGGCACACATCGCTTTCGAAAGGCGAGGCGATCGCAGCCTTTATCCGGCACAGCTATTGCGAAATTTTTCTGAACGCTAACGGTCCTCGCGGCCGGGCTTTCATCCGATCATAATGCGTCACAAATATTTAATAGGGTCAATGGAGACTTAGACTTGCGGAATCAAGCTAGGCGTAATAGAGTCGCCTGTCCATTCGCGAATTCTCTCTGTTAACCCATTTGCTGAAGGAGTTCCCCTGATGTCGAAGACAATAAGGTTCTGTTTTGTATCTCTGCTAGTGCTCGCGCTCAGTGCTGTCGCCTTTGCTCAGTCGACCACAACCGGTTCAATTGGCGGCGTGGTCAACAATCCTAATAAAGAGGTGGTTACCGG
>DASSEB010000049.1:0-9851 GCA_035696765.1 Pyrinomonadaceae bacterium
ACTTGAGCAAGAGTGTCGTCCGCATAAGCGACACCTCCATGATCTTCAAGCTTGACAAATAATCGTCGAGCCGTGTTTACATGTTGAAGTGCCTCTGGAAATCGTCCTATGCTTGTAAAGAGGAAGCCTACGTTGTTTTCCACACGCGCTTGAAAACGAAGGTGCCCGGCTTGTTCAAAATGAAAACTTGCAGCGGCAAATTCAACTAAAGCACTATCAATATATTCTTCTCGATTTTCTGAAATGCCCAAGCCCTTCAAAAGGGTAGCGTAAGAGTTGTGAAATTTTCCCTTCAGCGCGTGGTTCGAACTCGCGTCGAACTGAGGGGTAGCCTCACGATATATCCGTAGAGATTCCTGGTCGCGAGTTGCATCTTTCTCGACGATTGCGCTGTTCAGCAACGCTCTGAGTTTTTGCTCGCTTTGGGTTTCTCGCAGGGAATCCAAAACAAGTCGCAAGGTGATTCTTGCTTCGTCAAGGCCACCTTCCCGCCAGTAACAGATTGCTAGATCAACTTGAGATTCAGCAACTTTTTCGGTGATCCCCAGGCTTCGAAAAAGAGCTGCACTTTCACTAATAAGATCCTTGGCAGCCTCCTGAGCACCGGCGACTTGTTTTGCACTGCCTATCCACCCTGTCAAGGTTCCAGCTCTCAAAAGAAGCTCGGCTTGTGCTTCATTAGTTAAGCCCGTCGTCTTTGGCCGATGAAGAACTCCGTCCCAAAATGGACGCAAAGTATCTCCAGCGCTTTCAAATTCGCCCGCCTCCTCCAGCCCTTTTGCCAGTTCACATAACGGAATTACGTCGTCTGCAACTGCGAAATCGGTCGGGTTCGCAAGAACGGATGCGTGTAACTCCATAATATGACTCCAGTTCTCGATTTAAGTAAGGATCCTTGCAAGCCTTTCAATTGATGGATATTATCACAACCAGCCAATTATTCGCTTGGTCGCGCCCCAACTCACAGGCATTTAACTACACGTTTAGAGGAGAAGATCAATGAAACCTGTCAAAAATTTGCTATTTGTCGCACTACTCTTGTCTGGTCTGGCTTTCAATACATTTGCCGGTGACATCCAAACGCCCGGTTATGTACCCCCGCCTCCGCCACCTGCGGCAACGAGCACTAACGAAGAGCCGGTTATCTCCACCGACGGGGTGGGAGGCGTCACGGCTGAAACGTCGGACTACTTTTTAATCGAAACGTTGGCAGCCCTTCTATCAGTGTACTGAGAAGCGCACACCCAAAACAAACCACTGTCATTTACGCCGTGGCGCAACCCGTCGCGGCCTGTGGTTTTGTGTGTCCGGACTCACCGATTTCGTTGAAAAGCTTGGGAGGCGGTGACGCGCAGCATCGTACCCCCATCCGGCCTTTGTGGCAATAGGAACTTTAACTATTTACACGATTAAAGCCGAGTGGGATTCAGGCACCGCCCCTATTTTGACTCATTTATCCCCTCTCCGCCGGGTTGTCAGCGCTCTCAACGAGCCGCCGAACCGTGTCGAGCGTATCGATATCTGTCGCCGACTTATCCGGCCTTAACCGAAGAATCCTTGGAAAACGAAGAGCGTAACCACTCTTGTGACGCTTGGATGGTTGAACTCTGTCAAACGTCACCTCGATTACGATCTGCGGCGCCACAATTCTGACTCGCCCGTGACCGAATTCCTGGAGAGTGTGGTTTTTGAACCACTCCGTCAGTTCGGTTAACTCCTGATCAGTTAAACCCGAATACGCCTTGCCGATATTCAGAAGCTCATCGTCCGACTCCGAGCGACGCACCGCAAAAGTATAATCCGATAGCAGGTTCCGTCGTTTCCCGTGACCAACTTCCACGGCAGTAACAACAACATCGAGAGTCGCGATAGCTCGTTTTAACTTGAGCCAATCGCGACCACGGCGCCCGGGTTTATAAGGCGAGCTCGGGCTCTTGATCATCAAGCCCTCATTGCCCCGAGCCCGAGCAAGGTCGAATTCTTCGTCAAGCAGCGCCGCGTCTCGGATCAATTTGCCCTGAGACATGCGCAACGGTCCACCTTGAGGGACCAGTTGGTCCAGTAGATGTCGGCGCTCGCTCAAGGGTTGGTCGATTAAGACCTTCCCTTCAGCGTAAAGAAGGTCATAGGCCACCAACACCACCGGCACAGCCGTCAGTAATTGACTACCTACATTTTTGCGTCCCAACCTTTTTTGCAGTTCACTGAAAGGAAGAATCACTTCGTCAGTAGCCGGAACGAGCTCTCCATCTATAATGACATCAGCCGTCAGCGCTTGCAGCGGCCCGATTAACTCAGGAAACCGGTGAGTGATCTCATCCATGGTCCGCGAATAAATCGCGACTCTCCCATTCGCCACGTGCGCCTGAGCACGAATCCCATCAAACTTATCCTCGATTAAAAACTCTTCCGGCATGGTCCGGGCCACATCCGTCAGATCGGCAGCGGGTGTCGCCAGCATGAACTTTATCGGATGAAAAAGTCTCATGTTGACGTTACGAAGATCACCAACTCTCGCACGCGTTGCCGTTTCACCGATGTCCCCCAACAACATATTCGCGTAAGACACATCCGCCAACGGCTGACCAAACACTCGAGCGATTGCATCTTCGACCAGCCCTTCCCTTAAACCAATGCGCAGATCGCCGGCCAACAATTTCACGAGGTATTTGGCTTCGAGCGGAGTTGCTCGATGCAGCACAGCAGCAAGCAGTGCTGTTTTATTCTTTATGCCGCGAGTCTCACTAAGCCGCGCAATCACCGACTCTGTTTCCGCCAACGTAACCGTCGGTTGAAAAGAACGTTTCGCTTCCTTAATAATCTCCGCGGCCAGTTCGCCAGGGTCTCCCAGTCGCACATAACGTGGATAAAGATCCTCGGATCCAAACCCGGTCGCCTCACTCAGTGCCGCACTGATGATACTGCCACCCACGTTTGTCGTACGGGCGTCGGTTGAAGCAAACTGATGACCCGCGAAGTATCTGGCCGCGCGAGTCAGATCAGGATCAGACAAGGTTTCGAGATAAGCTCCGAGTAAGGCTGCCTTCTGGAGTTTCTTCGTCGTCGCCGCTACTGCATCGGCACACTCAGCGAAAGCCTGAAGCATCCCAGCAGAGTCCCCCAAACCCGCGGAGACATCAGCTTTATTGTCCAGATCCTCGTTCATCACCGGTTGTGATCTTAAATGATCTTGCAAAGTTTATTTAACGGCCTTTCTTGCCTTCTGCTTTGAACGATGACGCGCTACAATTCGCTGGCACCCAGATCCCGACTCTTTCCGGTTTTCCCACCCGGCAAGGTTTATACGCGTTCGCATTTTTTAGGAAGGTAAAGACCATCCGTGTTTGCATTCATTCTTGAAGGTCTCGGCAGCACCGAATTACTGTTCATTCTTGTAGTCGCACTAATCTTCTTCGGACCGCGCAAGCTGCCGCAACTCGCTCGCTCCATGGGCAAAGGTCTGGCGGAGTTTCGCAAAGCGTCTGATGAGTTCAAACGGACTTGGGAACGCGAAGTAGACTTAGAAAGCTCGCGAACTGCAGACAATTCCCTTCTCGAAGCGAATGAGCCCGTCACCTACGAAGGCGCGCAGAACCTGGAGCAACCGGTTATCGAAACCCCCGACTCCGACCTGGTAGTCGCCCGCGAAAACCCGACCTTGACGAATTCAGAACCGGCCCCGGAACCAGTGGGCATTATCGAAACCCAACCCCAAGCCGCTCAACCTGAACCCGTACCAGTTAGAAAACAAGAGTGGATATAACTTGATCAATGTCTTCACTGTTAAGAGCAATCTCTACCAATAGGGGAACCGAAGAAGAACTCGGCGGACAGATGTCCTTCCTGGAACATCTGGACGAACTCCGTCGACGGTTAATCCGCTCATTCATCTTCATATTCATCGCAGCCTCGGCCAGTTGGTTTTTCTCCGATCGAATCTACGCATTTCTCGCGGCCCCTGTCGAACGCGCTTTAGCAGACGCCCAGCGCCGCCAGGTACCTATCGCCGGTCACACCGGAAACGAGATGATCGGCGCCCTTACCTCGTTGAAGGAAAATGACGCCGGCAGGTACGTATTCTCAGAGGAGACGAAGCTGGGGAGCAGTTTGATTCCCGCGGGCGCATCCGTCACTGCGCGCGTCTTTAAAGACGCTGACGGAAAGCTGGCCTTGTTCACTGACGAGCCGCTCTTTGCGGGCAACACCGTTATTCCAAAAGGCGTGCGTTTACCGACGGAGATCGGCACCGCCACAGAGTCCTTTTCGGGAGTTAACGATAAACTCATCGTTACGACCGCACTCGAGCCGTTTTCTTTGTACGTAAAAGTCTCGCTTTACGCGGCGGTCTGCCTGTCCGTGCCTTTTCTGCTCTTTCAGATCTGGGGATTCGTTTCGCCGGGTCTGTATCCCCACGAGCGAGCGTACGTGACGCCATTCATCGCCTTGTCGTCCATCTCCTTTGTTCTCGGGGCTGCATTTGCTTACTACGTGATTTTCCCGCCGGCCGCAAAATACCTGCTCGGCCTGGGTACGGATTTTCGTCTCCTGTTGAAGGCTGACGACTATTTCGATTTCATCATTATCGTGATGCTGGGCATGGGCGTTGTGTTTCAAATGCCTGCAATCACTTACGTTCTGGCCCGGATTGGCCTCGTTACCGCCGGGCTTATGGTCAGAATCTGGAAAACTGCGCTGATAGTTATCCTCGTTGCTGCCGCGGTTTTGTCGCCGACCAACGACATTCCGAACATGATGCTGTTCGCCGCTCCGATGCTTGTTCTGTACGTCATTTCCGTCTTCATCGCGTGGATTTTCAACAAACCTCGGACTACGACGTAAACGCCTAATTACAGTGGTTTTCGGGCAACTACGGCGTTCGTCGCCGCATCTTGACTGTGTTCTCAACGCGATCTTAGAATCCAAGGTCTTCAACCGGTAGCCGGCGCCGTTATCGCACGATTCGTACAGCATCCTTCAGGAGTTTTTTAATGTCTTACCAGAAACTTGCTTTTCGTCTGGCCGTAGTTGTCACGCTTTCGCTGAGCGCGGCTCCGCTTGTGTTCACACAGGAACCACAGGATCCGACCAGCAAACCCCGCAATGTCAAACCTGAACTGAAGAAAGCGTACAAGGATTGGCTCGATAAAGACGTTACTTACATCATTACCGACGAAGAACGGAAGGCATTCAAAAAACTCGCGACCGACGATGAGCGCGAACGGTTCATCGAGGAATTCTGGCGCCGCCGTGATCCGGACCCGGACACGGAAGAGAACGAGTTCAAGGAAGAGTATTACGAGCGAATCGCTTACGCGAACGAGCACTTCAGTTCCGGCATACCCGGCTGGAAATCGGATCGTGGCCGGATCTGGATCATGTATGGCAAGCCTGATGAGCGAGAAACCCACCCGATGGGCGGATCCTACCAGCGTCAGTCGTGGGAAGGCGGCGGCTCGACCACTACTTATCCTTTTGAAGTTTGGTTCTATCGTTATCTCGCCGGCGTCGGCTCCGGAATCGAAATCGAATTCGTAGATCCGACAGGGAGCGGCGAGTATCGCATCGCTCGAAATCCGAACGAAAAAGACGCGCTTTTAATGATTCCCGGCGCGGGACTCACTTTGTCAGAACAGTTGGGACTGTCCGATAAAGCTGATCGTGTTTCCGGCATCGGCAGTATTGGGAACCAGAATTATCAACGCGAACAGGACAGTCCGTTCTCGCGATTGCAGTTGATGGCCGATCTTAACCGGGCGCCGCAGATCAAGTTCAATGACCTTGCTACGGCGGTCAATACCGGCGTCGTCGAGGAGAACCCGCTTAACTTCGATCTGAGAATCGATTTCTTCCGCCAGTCAGATGAACGCGTCATCACCGCTTTCACGATTCAAGCGGAGAATAAGGATCTCGTCTTCCAGGATAGCGGCGGCTTGCAGCAAGCGCGCATGAACATCTTCGCGCGTATAACGTCAGTTGCCGGACGCCGCGTGGGAATCTTCGAAGATCCGGTTATCACCACTGCCACTGCTCAGGAGCTTACCGAGGCGCGAGACAGGAAGTCGGCATACCAGAAGGCCGTGCCGTTAGCTCCGGGAACATACAAAGTTGACGTGATCGTCCGCGATGTCACGTCAGGCGCCACCGGCTTGAAGCAGCTTGGCTTCACTGTGCCGAAGTACGATCAGGAAAAACTCTCCACCTCGACGATGATTCTCGCAGCGAAGCTCGAGAGCCTTGTCGACCAACCCGCCGTCGGCCAGTTTGTAATCGGCACGACGAAGGTCATCCCGAACGTGTCCGGCGTTTACCATCGCGGCCAACCGGTCGGCGTTTACCTGCAAATCTACAATGCTGGAATCGATCAAACGACACTACGCCCTTCGGTCGACGTGGAATACACGCTGATCAAGGATGGCAAAGAAGTCGGTAAGCAGGCGGAAGACTGGCGCGGTATGAGTGACGCAGGTCAGAGACTCACGCTCGCCCGTCTAATCGACACGCGAAATCTGGGCGTCGGCGAGTACGAAGTCGCGATTCGCATTCGCGATCGAGTCTCCGGGCAAGCGCTGTCGCCCTCGCAAAAGTTCAGCATCGTTCAGTAGCTTCAACGACAGAGCAGTTCCTCTTTCACGTCGTCTCCCCGTTGATGGTCCTGGCCCGGCTAACTTTCGGTTAGCCGGATTGACTTCACTGAAAGGAAGCGACGCGCATGCGTGTTTAAATGCTGCGGGGCGCCAGATCAACGACGCCGGCCAACGCCTTACGCTAACGCGTTTGATTGACAGCAGCTCTCTGGAACCTGGTGAGTACCAGATTGAGATTCGCATACGCGACCACGTTTCAAATCAGACGATTACGCCGTCGGCGACCTTTCAGATCGTTCTATAATCAACACTACAACTGAGGTCGTTTGACAACGAACTCCTGAATAAATTCTTCGACCTGAGTAAGGTACTGCTCGCCTGCAGAACCAAAGACCACATGCCCGGCCCCCGGAATAATCAACAACTTCTTCGGCTCGTTTGCAGACGCAAAAAGTGCTTGCGCTTCTTTCGTGGGAATAGTCGGATCCGGATCACCATGACTGATTAGCACGGGCGATTTAACGCTCGCCAACTTCCGCGCGGATTCGAAACGGTTCCTGCCCAGAAAATGCAGCCACCGCGGCAACCACGGCAAAGAGGATGCGGCAACGGAACTTGCAGAACTGAACCCTGACTCGAGCACTACCGCGCCAAACGTCGTGCGTGAAGCCACATCGGCGACGACCGCTGTTCCAAGCGAGTGACCCCAAAGAACGATCTGTTCCGCAGGCACGCCCTTCTCTTTCATGACATAAGCTACAGCGGCGTCGCCATCCGCATACAATTCGGACTCGTAAGCAGCAACTCCATCGCTTGCTCCGTAGCCACGGTAATCGAAGAGCAAAACATTGAATCCTCGTCTCGCAAACCGTTGGCCCAGCCACCCTACGCTCGAAATATTTCCGCCGTTGCCATGAAAGAAGATGATCGTGGCAGTTTCAGGTTGTGATTGACTTTTGAAAAACCAGCCGTTGAGACGAGTACCGTCGACTGAATTGAACCAGACGCTTTCGGCTCCTTCCGCCGTCAACTGCCGCTCCTTCGCGGTCATGCGCTCGGGACGGAACGTCATCAACGACTCGAGCCACCTCAGTCCATAAACAAACGCCGCACATCCCAACACGACCGCCACTGCCACTCCAATCAGCCTTTCGCGCGTGAAAACCCTGCGATTCGCGGGAAAATGCCGGCCGCTCTCATTCTGTGTCACGGACATGACAAAAAGTACGTGCGTCCCGGCCTCTCCGGTTCCGCTGACCGGATGAGACAGGCGGCTTCAGATGCTAAGATGAATGCGCATGGAAAAGGCAGTTCAGCTAGCCGGACTTAGCCAACCGGAATTAATCTCGTTCGTCGAAACGCTTGGTGAGCCCGCGTATCGCGGGCGGCAGCTCTTCGCCGCGTTACAGCATCGCCGCCTGCGCAACTTCGATGAGATGACCAATCTGCCGAAGGAATTACGCGCTCGCCTTAACGATGTGGCCCAGCCGGCGACGCTCAAAATCGAATCGCAATACACTTCAAGCGACGGCACGCGCCGCTATTTGATGAAGACCCACGATGGTCTGCCGGTCGAAACAGTGTTCATTCCTGAAGAACGCCGCGACACGATCTGTTTTTCATCGCAATCCGGCTGTCCGTTACAGTGCACCTTTTGCCTGACCGCTCAACTCGGTCTCTTGCGTTCATTAACTGCCGGCGAAATCGTCGAGCAGATCGTGATCGCCCTAAACGATGCCTACGGCACCGGCGTCAAACCTCCTCGCGGAACAAACCTCGTTGCGATGGGCGCCGGCGAGCCGTTGCTCAACCTCGACGCCTTGCTGAAAGCGTTACGCGTGATGGCGGATCCCAACGGTCTCCACATCGTGCCGAATCGCGTCACAGTTTCAACTGCCGGCGTGGTGCCGCGCATTCTGGATCTCGCACAAACTTCCGATCGCCCGCACCTGGCAATTTCGCTGGCGGCACCCACGGATGAGCTGCGAAATGAGCTGATGCCAATCAACAAGCGTTGGCCGCTCGAAGAGCTACTCAGCGCGTGCAAGGTTTTCGAAAAGAGTTTGAAACCGGGAGAGCGGCTCACTTTTGAATACGTGATGCTCGACGGCGTCAACGATTCAGACGAGCAGGCGCGGCAACTTGCAAATCTGCTCAATCGCCACGGCATCAGAGCGAAGGTCAATCTGATTCCACACAATCCGGCTGACCCGCTCCCTTATCAGCCGTCGCCGGCAGAAACCGTGGAGCGATTCAAAAACATTTTGGAGTCGAAAGGGATTCACACCTACGTGCGGCGACCACGCGGGCGCGATATTTTTGCGGCTTGTGGACAACTTGCAGCACGCCAGGGTGCACCTACTGGATTAACGTCAATCGGAGCTAATAACTAGATGATCAAAATTCTTTCGTTATTCGTCATACTGTTACTGCCAAACACTTTCTACTCCACACCCGTTCCTCAGTCTTCAGCCGACGTAAACGTCAGCGGCTCGCTCGCGCCCGACAAAATAAAGAAAGGCCGTGTCGTTCGCGCAAGCGTCATCCTCGACATTCCTTCCGGCCTGCACGTGCAATCAAGCAAACCGCTCGATAAGTTTCTCGTACCCACGAAGCTCGACGTCGAAACGCCGTCGGGCATGAAGGTTGGACCAGTTTCTTACCCGCGCGCGCTGGTGCGGAAACTGAAGTTTTCGAAACGAGACGTCGCGGTTTACGAAGGCAAGGCGATGATTCGGTTCAATGTCACCGTACCAGCCAACTACTCAGGCGGATCGGGCGACATCAAAGGCAAGCTCCGGTTTCAGGCATGTAACGATGACGCGTGCTTCCCGCCGGTGACGCGTGAAGTGAAGATGTGGCTTAACGTCGAGTGATAGCACTCCGGATGATTCGCCACAAACAGGCACAAAAGCCACGAAATCAAAACAATCCTTCTGTGCCTTTTGTGCTTTTTTGTGGCTGATGCCTTCCGACGACCGCCATCAATCTTCCAACTTTGCCATGCAGGCGCTTTTCTTTTCGATACGAGAAAAAAAGATCCGTGCGGCACATCGTACAAATCGGCGCGGTGTGGATTCTCTCCCGCCTGACTCCCGCTGAAACGAGTTGCTCTCGATTTGCTTGCAGCAGATCGACCAGCGCGTGACCCGGACGCGTTGGCGTAAACAATTTTGCTCCGTCTTCAAAGCGACTCGTGAACGCGTCGATCACCTCGCTGCCCACTTCGTAACAACACGCACCCGCGGAAGCACCGATCGCTACGCG
>DASSEB010000050.1:0-10058 GCA_035696765.1 Pyrinomonadaceae bacterium
GATGGTGGATTCAGTAGGTTCTGATTGAGCGGGAGAGCGGGAGCTGTCGGCGTTGATCGTTCGTGGCGCAGGCACCAGACGACCAGCTCCGCTTCTGCTGCGGCTCCACCACAGCAGGCCCACGACCAACGCTACCGCTACGAGAGCAAGAATAGCGACCGTAACAACTATACGCGTTTGCTTTGGCGATCTTTTAGTCTGCGTCGCGTTAAGAGATCGAGTGCCCTCAGGACCAGGCGTGTCTTCAGGTTTATCGTTCATTTCACCTCAGTAAGTGCGATTAATCTTGGTTCAGATGCGGCGCGTTGAATCTCGACGCGTGCCAGGTACGTCTCCAACACGGCATCGATGTACCCAGTTTCCAAGTCGATGAAGCGCCGTTGTTCCGCGATGTAATCAAGCAATGTCTTTGATCCAAGCTCGTACGTTTGTCGAATTACATCGAGGTTGCTGCTCGCCTGTTCTCTAACCCCGACACGATAAATTTCCGATGCGCGCGCGGCGCGCTGATAGCGAGCAAAGGCCGTAGCAACTTCGTTTCGTACCGTAAGCTCTGCAAATTCGCGCCGGCGCTTTGCCGCATCGTTTTCGGCAATGGCTGCTGCGATCACACCCTGGTTCTTATTTCTGACTGGAATGTCGAGTCTGATGCCTGCCGAAACGGAATGGAATACTCCCTGAATCGGAACGAGCTGGCCCGCCATGTTCACGCCTTGCTGCGGAAAGCTAAAATCCATTCGCTCATACTTACCCGTGAGACTTGCATCCAGACGTCCCTCTGCACGTGCCTGCTCTATCCGAGCCGATGCCAATTCTTCTGTCGCACGGGCCGCCTGAATATCCGGTCTTGTTCGCAATGCCTCTGCAGTCGCTGTCCCAACGGTTGGTAACGTCGAAATCAAATGATCGAAGTCACCTCTTAAACGCATCGGTTCTTCAGGTTTCATGCCGATGAGATTTCGCAGCTCAAGCAGCGCTACTTCAACTTTACCTTCATTTCTTTCCCGCATGGATCGGATGCGATTCACTTCAACCAGTAGCATGTTTTCTTCCAACGGTGCAGTTCTGCCTTCTTTCACCTTCGCTGCAACTAATCTAAATCCGCGGTCCGTCGTGTTGATGAGATCCTCAGTGAATCCCAGTTTCAATGTCTCAGCCAGGGCCGCACCGAATTTGTTGCGTACTTCAGCCGCCAACAGGCGTTCGCGATCGGCAAGTAATCGCTCCTTCACTTCCAATTCTTTTTGCGCTACGAGCACACGCGCTGATCTGCGGCCACCCAGCTCCAGCGGCCACATTCCCGCGACCATCGATGTGTTGTCGCTGCCGCCGAGCTGTTCCTTGCGCTCAAACTCGACACTCGGATTGGGACGTAAAACCGCCTGTCTTACCAGAGCCCGAGCTGCTTCGACCTCACTGCGCGCGGCGAGCAGCTCGGCGTTATGACTCAACGCATAAATGACAGCTTGATCGGCCGTCATACCGTTTGCCGGATCGAAATAGCGAGGCAACGATGCTCGAGCTGGTTGCGAGGTGTTTCTTAGTGCAGTCTGGGCGACCGCCCGCATTTGGACCACCGACAATACGACTAATGGCAGCAGCAGATTCTTTCGGAACTTCATCATTCCCAACCTCATGTACTTCTATTCAGTCCTGAAGGACCTCTTCTTCACTGACGACTTCGCTTTTTGGACTCTTGGTTCCTTCGTCTAGCGCGTCCGTTCCCCTCGTTGCGACCGTGTTTGTCTGTTTCTTCAACTTCCACGCACGCAGCGAATAGAAGATGACCGGAGTGACAATAAGGACGTGCAGGAGACTCGAAACCATTCCGCCAAGGACAGGGGTAGCCAGGGGCTTCATCACTTCCGCACCCGCGCTTGTGCTCCACATGATCGGCAAAAGGCCAGCAACTACCGTCGAAACCGTCATGACCTTCGGTCGTAATCGGAGTAGTGCTCCTTCCATAACCGCGTCCATCAACGTCTTTCGCGTGAGCGTTCCGACTTCCTGAATCTTTCTCGCTACGGCCTCTTCGAGATAGATGACCATCACGACACCGGTCTGCACTGCGGTTCCAAACAGTGCGATGAAGCCGACCCAGACAGCGACGGAAAAGTTGTAATTGAGTGCCCGAAGCAGATAGACGCCTCCGGTCAAAGCAAATGGGACTGCTAACAAGACGTGGGCAGCTTCCAACGCGGAGTGGTATGTGATGTAAAGCAGGCCGAAGATGATCAGGAGAACAATGGGAATCACGATCAGCAAACGCTGCCGCGCATGCTGTTGATTCTCATACTGTCCGCTCCACGACACGTAATAGCCAGTCGGAAGTTGTACCCTTTGAGCGACGGCACTCTTTGCTTCGTCCACAAAGCTGCCTACATCACGGCCTCGCACATTCAACAATACGGTTCCCCTTAACAGACCATTCTCGCTTGCAATCATCGTTGGTCCATTTACGCTTCGTATTTCTGCGAGTTGGGCCAGAGGAATGGGGGCACCGTTGGGAGAAGTAATCGGGATTTGTCCTAGAGCCTGGAGACTGCTGCGAAACTCTGGTGCGTAACGCACACGTACCGGGAAACGTTTTCTTCCTTCAATGGTGATTGTGAGATTAGTTTCACCAATGCCCTTTTCAATCGCATCCTGAATCGTTGCGACCTCAATCCCATAACGAGCTGCCGCCGTACGGTTGATCTTAATATCGATGTAGGGAGCGCCACTGATCTGTTCCGGATAGACATCCACAGCACCCGGGACACTCTTAACTACATCCGCTACCCGGCGCGACACGTCCTCGAGTGTCTGTAAGTCGTTGCCAAAAATCTTAATGCCAACCTGCGACCGAATACCGGTTGTGAGCATGTCGATGCGGTTGATGATCGGCTGCGTCCAGATATTGGTGATACCGGGCATCCGCAGCCTTTCGTCCATTTCCGCGATCAGTCGCTCGCGTGTCATGCCGGCTCGCCACTGGTCTGGTGATTTCAAATGCACGATGGTTTCGTTCATGTTCACCGGCGCCGGATCTGTTGAAGTTTCGGCACGTCCTGACTTCCCTACCGCCCATTCAACCTCTGGAAAGCTTTTCAGGATCTCGTCCTGGCGAGACGTGATCTTGAGCGCTTCGTCAATCGAGATCGCGGGATCGGTAACAGGCATGAACATCAAGTCGCCTTCATTCAATGGCGGCATAAACTCTTTGCCGATCCCGAGCGAAAGGAGCAACGCGCCCGAAAAGAGCATTGCCGCGGCCAGCACCGTTATGAGCCGGTGTCGCAGGGCCAACGTGAGCACAGGGCGATAGATAGCCTGCAAGAATCGCATTACAGGGTTCGAACGTTCCGAATGGAACTTGCCGCCGAGCAGGAATGTGCAGAGCACTGGGACCAAGGTAACGGCGATGATCGTGGCGCCAATCATCGCGAACGTCTTGGTGAATGCGAGCGGATGAAACAGTTTTCCTTCCTGCCCCGTCAACGCAAAGACGGGTATGAACGCAAGCACAATGATCAGCATGGAAAAGAAGACAGGCCGCGCAACCAGCCGTGTCGAATCCAAAACAGTCTTCCAAACCAGTGGTCTGTCTTTCGGATCTACTTTGCGTTTTTCCAGGAAACGGAAAGCGTTCTCCGTCACGACAATTCCCGCGTCAACGAGGACGCCGATAGCGATCGCAATTCCTGACAGTGACATCAGATTCGAGCTAATGCCCATGTACTTCATGAAGAGAAACGACATGAGCACGGCCAAGGGTAGCGGGATGGTGACAATCAGAATTGAGCGGAAGTGAAGAAGGAAGATGACGTGGGCCAAAGTCACCAACAACAACTCTTCAATCAATGCTCGCTTAAGCGTGCTGGTGGCTCGCTCAATCAGTTGAGTCCGGTCGTAAAACGGCACCACTCTGACGCCCTGTGGCAAGCCTGATTGAAGCGCGGCAAGCTTTTGCTTTACTGCGTCGATCACTTCGAGTGTGTTGACGCCATAGCGGGCAATGACGACACCGCCCACAGCCTCTTTCCCGTTTTTATCGAGAACGCCGGTGCGGAACGCGTTTCCGAGTTTTACATCGGCAACGTTGCGCACGTAGATCGGCGTTCCGTTTTGCGCGCCGATGACGACATTCTCGACGTCGGCGACAGAGCTAATCAGACCTACACCACGAACAACCGCCCACTCACCCGATTGTTCGACAACATTGCCACCCACATTGTTGTTAGAGCGTTGCACTGCCTCCACAACAGTCGAAAGAGGAAGCGCGTAGGCACGTAGCCTGTTGGGATCGACATCAACCTGATATTGCTGAACATAACCACCCACAGAGGCCACCTCAGCAACTCCAGGCACAGAATTAAGTTGGTAACGAACAAACCAATCCTGCAGCGTTCGCAAGTCTCTCAAGTTCATCTGATCGCTTTCGAGCGTGTACCAAAAAATCTGGCCCACGCCCGTTGCGTCAGGTCCGAGCGTTGGAGCGACGCCTTCCGGAAGCTGTTTGCTCACCAGGTTCAGTCGCTCAAGCACTCGTGTTCTGGCCCAGTAAAGATCGACATTATCTTCAAAGATGACGTTGATCATCGAGAAGCTGAATGCCGAACTTGCGCGCACCACTCGCACTCCGGGAAGTCCTTGAAGGTTAGTTACGAGCGGGTAAGTAACTTGATCTTCGACCTCTTGCGGTGATCGCCCGAGCCAATCAGTAAAGACGATGACTTGATTGTCAGAAAGATCTGGAATGGCATCGATCGGCGTGCGCAGAAGCGCCCAGTAACCCCATGCAGCCAGACCGAGATAAATCGCAACTATCACACCGCGATTACGCAAGCTGAACTCGATGAGACGATTAATCATTCGCTGTGCTTCTTACTGGGCTGTAATCGGAAAGTTGGCTTGCCCACGTCCTGCCGGTCCCTCGTACGTGATTTTGGTTTGCCATTCACCAGCTACTTCAATTTGAGCCTTGCCGTGGTAAACACCCGGCGTTGCGGTCGTCATGAAAGTTGCCTGGTCATTCATTTCAGCCATTGTGCCCATTCGCGGCATGTGAAAGGTCAGAGCAACTGCACCAACGTCCACGGGCTTGCCTGACGCATCCGAAAAAGTCACTGTGAACTCGCTGTTACCGTGCCTCAATACGCCATCCGATGTTGCGACTGAAACAGTCAACCCGTTTCCCGCCGGCGCACTCTTGATGACTTTTCCTGAAGAGCCGCTTTGTTGTGATGAACTGCATGCTCCGAGTAACACGGCCAACCCAATTACAGCTAATGAGATTGCAAGCTTCTTCATAGTCTCCTCCGTTAATGAACATTAGCCTCGCTCCGGGCCAACTAGATCGCAGTTGCAACTCTGGCGAGATCCATGTGAACGATGTAGGCGCCGAGTGTAGTTGCCGTCTCGGCAGCGACAGCGACAAACGTGGCACAGACGACATAGGTAACTGCCGCCATAATTGCGCCTGTGATTGTTAATGCACGAACATTTCCAATAACTTGAGCGTGATTCATGACACCTCCTCGCAGCCAGCGGTTGCACCGGCTGTTTCCGACACACGCCTGCACGTACTATCTGGTCGCCACATACTCGTGACGAAGCCTGATAGCAGACACACTACGGCCCTGGAATTAGATCAGAAGCGCGAGATTTCGAAGATAGGCTGGCTCAGACTTGGGAGGCCCGTGGAGATGATCGATATGATGAATTCGTAAAGCCGGTATCGCCATCGCATGAGTTAACGCCGGATGCGACGATGCACGAACGGACGAAGGTGAACTAACCCTTACAACATTTGGTGGCGACGTAGTTCCGTTCTGAGCGCAGATGATTGCACAACACAGCTTCGCATCGGCGACCTCGGGTGTTGCCGTCTGAGCACGGGCGATCTTGCAACAATCCATCCCCGGATGCATATCGCATTCATCCGCGCTGAATGGCAAAGGCAGACCAGCAGACGCGCTGCCTGCAAGCACGAGCACGAGAAATAACGATGCGAACCGGCTCTTCATGTGGCTTGACACTCTTATTGAAGTGCTGAGCAGATCAAACTTTCTGGTCCACCTCAGGATCAGTCGTTTAGCTAACGCGCCCTTCTGCAACCTTTGTTCCCCATGATTTCTTTAGGTTTTCTACGCGGCTACGAAGGCGATTGCGCAATTTCCCGCTTTTGCCGGCGCAGAATTCCGCGTCATTGGGACAGTGTTAACTCTTTTAATCAAAGCGATATCCGCCTTAGTCTCAGCGAGTTGCCAATAACCGACACTGAGCTAAAGCTCATTGCCGCCGCTGCGATCATTGGGCTCAACAGTAAGCGAAGAATGGATAGACTCCCGCCGCAATCGACACCCCTCCACGATTCGTTTGAAACTGCCACCCGCAACATTACGCCAGCAACACAAAAAGTACCAGATTCAAATTCTCAAACATTTATCCAAATGTCGAGATCTCACGCGACTTGAGTATCCTTCACGGATTAAAAAACTGCTGGTAACCAGCCTTTACCACTTGCGGCATTGATGCGTGCCGCAGCAATGCAGATCATTCTCGAACGAAGCTAATTTTCAAAAACTCTCTTCGCGCACCGCTTAGTTGGAAAGTCCAAAACTTGAACCCGCTATCCGTTGCTATGCGACTCAGTACATCGCGGAGTTTTACTCTTTCAAGATCGATGGTGACCAGTCTGCCCGGATTGACTGGAGGAGTAATGCTGCCTGGTTCCAGCTTGAGTTTACTGTTCTGAAGTGCGTCTTGAACTTCGTTGAGACCGAATAGCTGATTCAGGGCTGCTACCGCAACCACATCTTTCACATGAAACGAATTCACCGTTAAGTCAAGAATGGGATTGGTTCCGCTTGCAGGATATATCTCCACGGCTTTTCCCACTTCTCGCCATTGATATTCGGGTGTGGACTTAACCACCGCGTTCATTATGTCAGCAAAGGTTGCATCCATCACTTCGAAGGATACGCGCGACTGCGGATGCATCGGATCGATTTCGAAGCCAATCGTGACGTCAAAGTTGGTTGGCATTTGACCAAGAAACGCCTTCAGATCGCCACTAATAGAAACGATGCGCACCCGTTCGCTCGGCGCAAGGGCTTGCTGAGCGGCTACAGTTAACCCAGCACAGAAAAAAATGACGCATACCAAGAGACCCGATATTCTGCGGTTCATTATTTCATCTCCTTGGCGTGACGGCGGCTGCAATCGAGCTGCACTAATTACCTTTGCACGACGGCACACGCTTTAGGGGGTGGTGCATTCACCCTCCGGCTTGAGCGACTCTACACGCAACATCCCATGAAATCCGAATCATCATCTTTGACGTGCTCACCGCGGGTGCGGGTGGCCCAGTCGGTTGGAGACTCGCATTAAATCCTTTTTCGTAATATGGTCCCCTTCCTCTGTTGAAACGTCGTTATTGTTAGTCAGTCATATCTGAGTGCAATCAACGGGTCAACTTTCGTCGCGCGTCTGGCACCGATGTAGCAAGCCGCCAATGCGACCAGCGTGAGGAGCAGCGGCACACCCATAAAAATCAGCGGATCAGTAGTAGACACGCCGTACAACAAACTCTTCATCACGCGCGTCGCCGCAAACGCTCCCACCAACCCTAAGCCCGCTCCGATGAGAGCGAGTATCATGCCTTGCGTGATGATCATTCGCAGCACATCTCTCCTTTGCGCGCCCAGCGCGAGCCGGATACCGATCTCGTGTGTGCGTTGCGCGACCGAGTAAGCGATCACCCCGTAGATTCCGATCGTTGCGAGCAATAAAGCGAACACCGCGAAGACGCCAAAGAGCAGCACGATGAGACGTGTTTTCGCGACGGATTCGGAGAATATTTCGTCCATCGTCTTGACGTCGAAAACAGGTTGGTCCTTATCAATCGAACTTATCACACTGCGAACTTGTGACGTCAGCGCGTCCGGCTCACCTTTAGTTCGAACCGCGAGCCCGAGTGTGCCCCACCCTGCGTCCTGAGCATGAGGCACATAGATTTGACATGGCACTTCCTCGTCGAGCGCACGCGTTTTCACGTCACCGACAACGCCGACAATCTCGCGCGCGAACTTCTCGTCGCGCCACACGATGATTCGCTTGCCAATCGGGTCCTGGCCTGGAAAGACACGGCGCGCGGCAGTCTCGTTGATGATGACGACCGGTGTAGTCTCCGCCGTGTCATGGTCCGTGAAAGTGCGCCCAGCTTTAACGGGAATGCGCATCGTCTGGAAGTAGTCGCCCACCATGGCGAAATGTTCCGTTTGGAACGATTCCTCGGGGACGAGCGGGCGTCCTTCGGGGATGAATGAACGACCGAACATGGAATTGAGTCCGCCGAGCGGAAGTGACAGCACCGCACCAGCAGATTCGACGCCCGGCAGAGCGCCGGCGCGCTTCGTCAATTCACGAAAGAAAGTCGCTTGCTGCTGCGGCTCCTTATAACGGCTGGCAGGTAAGCCTATACGCATCGTTAAAACATTGTGCGGATCGAAACCCGCATTCACGTCGCGGAGCAACATGAAACTTTTGACTAGCAGTCCCGCGCCGATGAGCAGCAGCAAAGACAAGGCTATCTCCGAGACAACCAATATCGCGCGCACGCGGTTGCGCCCGTGCCCTTCGGACGATCCGCGGCCTCCTTCCTTCAGCACATCGTTGGGATCGGGCTTTGACGCCTGGAGCGCAGGAGCTAAACCAAACAGCAGACCGACCAGCCCAACCACTCCCACCGTGAAGCCAAGTACGCGCGCGTCGAATCCGACCTGGTCCAGGCGTGCAATGTCCGGGGGACTCATCGCGATCAACAATTTAGTCAACACAATACTGAAGGCTAACCCGACCACGCCGCCTGAGATAGCAAGCAATGAACTCTCCGTCAGGAGTTGACGGATAATGCGCCAGCGACCAGCTCCGAGCGCAGTGCGTACTGCAATTTCCTTGCGCCGTGCCGTCGCGCGTGCGAGGAGCAAGTTCGCGATATTCGCGCACGCAATCAACAGCACGAGACCGATCCCGGCGAGCAACAACATCAGCGACGTGCGAACGTCTTTCGTTGTCCAGGCTTGTAAGTTGATTAGCCGTACCGACCACCCGGCGTTCGTCTCCGGATACTGTTGCTGCAGTCGAGCGCTGATGGTATCGAGTTGCGACTGCGCTCCAGCGATCGTGGCCGATGGCTTGAGCCGCCCTATCGCTCTGAAGAGACGGTTGTCGCGCCGCGCGTTCGGACTGTTGTACAGCATAGTCCATACTTGAATTTTCGAGGGGTAGTAGTCGAATCCAGCCGGCATCACGCCGATGATGGTGCAGGGTGTGTCGCCCAACGTGATTGTTGAACCGACGATGTTCGGATTCGCTCCGAAACGACGCTGCCACAGTCCATAACTTATAATGGCGACCGGCTGCCTACCCTTCACCTGGTCTTCCTTCACAAACGCACGACCCATGAATGGGCTCACGCGCATCGTCTGAAAGAAGCTTGAGGGCACCGCGCTAAATGGGACGAATTCTGGTTCCGCTTCGTTACCCGTGACGATTATTTTGGCTACATAGATAGCTGTTATGCTCTCGAAAGCATCCGCCTGGCTCTGCCAATCGAGATAGTCAGGCGACGAGATATGGCCGTCCGAAATTGCTCGATCGGGTTTGATGCTTTCGAAATAAACCAACCGTTCCGCGTCGGGAAATGGCAACGGACGCAAGAGCACTCCGTTAACAATTGAGAAGATCGCGGTGTTCGTCCCGATTCCGATCGCTAACGCCAGCACAGCGACAAAAGTAAAGCCGGGACTATGGACCAGTGCGCGTACGCCCGTTCGAACATCTCGCCACAGGGTTTCTATAAAGCGGCCCATTCTTATCTCTCTCACTTTTTCTTCAACTTGTTGGATCCCGCCGAGCTCGATGAGAGCGTTACGCCGGGCCTCTTGAGGTGACAGGCCTTCCCTGAGTTTCGCTTCCGTCAACATGTCCAGGTATGCCTGGATCTCTTCGCTGAACTCCTGGTCCACGCGGTCCTTGTGGAACAGGTTGCGCCAGAGGCTGCTCAGACGAGG
>DASSEB010000051.1:0-10020 GCA_035696765.1 Pyrinomonadaceae bacterium
TCATGCAGTTGCTCACGCTCGTACCGGGCGTGAGTAGCAGCGGTGCTTCGGAAATCGGCATCGGGTTAACAAACGTCGTTGACTTCTCCGTCAACGGGACGCGTCGCAACTCGATCAACTTCCTGGTTGACGGCGTAAGCAATACCGACGTTGGATCGGGAATTACGTTGTTATCGATCCCGACGGTTGATTCGATTCAGGAGTTTCGCGTAATCACTTCGGTTCCGACGGCCGAGTTCGGCAAGTCTGGCGGAGGCGTAGTTAATCTCATTACGCGTGGTGGTGGTCAGGAATTTCATGGCGGCGCGTATGAGTTTCTGCGTAACGACAAGCTCAACGCGAACAGTTTCTTCAACAACGCCAACGGCTCGTTTGGTCCGAACGATCAGCAGGTCAAATTAGGATTGAATGTTGCCGGTCAAGAGCGCACTCCAAGGCCGAAACTCCGCTACAACAATTTTGGTTATCTCATCAGTGGGCCCGTGACGATTCCCAAGCTCTTCAACAAAGAGCGTGAAAAAACCTTCTTCCTGTTTTCGGAGGAGTTCAGACGCATCATTCGCGCTCCAAGTACAGTCTCGCCGGTCACAGTGCCGAGCTTGCTCGAGCGCCAGGGAAACTTCTCAGAAGCAGGCAACGCGCCGATATTCGATCCGGTAACGGGATTACAGTTTACGAACAATACGATCCCCGACAATCGAATTAACCCGACAGCAAGAGCGCTGTTGAGCCTTATTCCTGATCCGAACGTTCCTTCGACAAATACCGCCCGCGCGGCAAACCGCTTTGCGGTGACGACGCCGAGCATTCAAAACACACGCCAGGAGACCGTTCGCATCGACCATAACTTTACGTCGACACAGCGGCTGACCGGACGCTACACCCGCGATCTGTCTGAGACTACTGAGTTGGGCGGACTGTTCTTCAATAACCCGTTTCCCAACGTAGCGACTACTGATACGACTGTGCCAGGCGATGTGCTGGCCATCAGTTTGACCAGCAGTTTTGGACCACGGATCGTCAACGAGTTTTCATTCACTTTCTCCGGCAACAAGATCACGACTGATCTTTTAGGTCGTTACAACGGCAAAGATGTCACGGTTCAAAACACCGAGCTCTTCCCGGAAAACAACTCCGGCTTGCCGCCTGTAATTGATATTACCGGCATCGGACTGTCGACGGCCCCCACGATTGGTTCAGGACAGTTGTTCGATGTGAAGTATCGCAACTGGAATCCCAAAGACAACCTGACGTTCATTGTTGGCCAGCACACATTCAAAACGGGATTCGATATAAGTTGGGAATCCAAGGACGAGAATGCGGCCAGTCTTACGCAGGGTCGATACGGATTCACTGGATTAATGACGCGTGTCAGCACGCAGACTTCGGGCATCGGATTGGCCGACTTTCTGCTCGGCAGGGCAGCGAGTTATACCGAACCCGAACGAGACGTGACGGAGCACCTGAGATTCGGTCGCACTGAGTTTTATGTTCAGGACACCTGGAAGATCAAACCGAACCTTCAGCTCGATTACGGTCTTCGTTACTACCGCTATCGACAGCCGATCGACACGCAGAATGTTCTGGCGACGTTCTTACCTGAACTGTACAATCCGGCGCTTGCTCCGACTTGTGCCAACGTCTCGTGCAGTTCCTTCAATACCAGCTCATTCAATCTGACGAACGGCTTTGCGTATGCAGGGAATAACTCGCCATTCGGTCGTCGAGTCCAACTGAATGACAAGAACGATTGGGCGCCGCGCATCGGCTTCGCCTGGGATCCCTGGAACAACGCGAAGACCGTGTTCAGAGGCGGTTACGGTATCTACTACGATCAGGCCCTCGTCGGAATCGTCGAGCAAAACGCATTTACCACGCCGCCCTTCAACAACTCCAACAGTCCGACTGGAACAGTGGCAGCGCCGATTCTGTTTGGCAATCCAACGCCTGCCTCGCCCGCGACTCGCGGTAATTTGGGGACGGTAAACGCCACGACTGCTCCGTGGGTCACGCCGATGATCCAGCAGTGGGCGTTGAGCTGGCAACAGGAAGTATTTCGAAACGCTCTGTTCGAAATCGGATACGCGGGCTCAGCCGGCAACCATCTGATTCGACCAGTCGACATCAACGCGCCGACGCCGGCGGAGATCGTAGCGGCATCAGTTGGCATCGCGGGTTGCGACACCGCGCTCAGCTCGTCAAACAATCCGGCGAACTGTATCAACCGGGCGCGGCCTTTCCGTGGCTTCGGCGCGATCACCGATCGCCAGACGAGCGCGACTTCTCGTTATCACGGACTGCTGACTTCATTCCGCTTGCGTCCGACGCGTGGTATCACTGCGCAGCTTGCGTACACGTTCTCGAAGAACATTACTGACGCGACTAACGATCGCGACGCGATCGACGTGCCGCAGATTCGCACCAACTATCATTTCGAACGCGCCGTCTCGCGACTTGATCGTACACATGTATTCGTTGCGAGTTACGTCTACGAGGTGCCAACGTTCCATTCCGGGTTTGCGAGTTCGGGTATCGGGCGCACGCTCTTGAGCGGCTGGGAAATCGCGGGCATCACTACTGCCCAAACAGGATTGCCGCTGAATCGCGTGGTCCAGAATTCTACAACGGTACCCGCCCGCGGTACTCGTCCGGACATCGTCGGCGATCCGTTGGACAATATTCCGTCCAATCCAACGGGCGGCATTCCGTACGCATTCAACCCGTTTGCGTTCCGGACTACCCTCACGGGACAGATTGGAAACTCGCCACGAGCGCCGTTCCGCTTCCCAAGCCAGTTCTTTACGGATCTCAATCTGACGAAGAACTTCCGCATGACGGAGCGATACCGGCTTCAGTTCCGCGCCGAGTTCTTCAACATCTTCAACAAGACGCTCTTTAACGACGTCTTCCAAACCATTCCGGATCGGTTGCCGACGGATCCGGCCTTCAACAACATCTCGAGTCTCGCGGCGATCAGCCAGTTTGGACAGTTCTTCTCGACGCGCGATCCGAGACAGATTCAATTCGGATTGAAGTTTTACTTCTAGGTAGTAGCCACGGATTAACGCGGATGACACAGATCAGAATTTCTGATCCGTGTTATCTGTGTTATCCGTGGCTATTCGTTCGGCTTGCTCACGGCCTTCTCTAGCCGCTTACGTTCTTCAGCGCTTAACTTTTGGGCGGTGGCGAATGCTTTCTTCGCCTCCTCGCGCTTGCCTGCGCGAGTGTAGGCGCGGCCCAACAACGCGAAGGCGTTGGGCCAGGTCGGATTTAAAGCGACTGCACGTTCCAGTAAGGTGACGGCCTCGTCGATGGAACCTTGTTTGAGACGCGCCTGGGCCAGGGTCTCGATAGCGGGTCTGAAGGTTGGGTCTGCTTCTAAAACTTTAGTGAGTTCAGTGACAGCTTCGTCCAGCTTGTCCCGTTGAAAGTAGATGTTGCCGGCCTGATATCGCGCCAGCGCCATGCCCGGGTTTAGTTGTAGCTCCTTCTGAAACGCAGCTAACGCTTCGTCGAGATTACCGCGTTTCAATAATGCGTGACCGAGTGCATAGTTGGCCTCGGGCAGGGAAGGGTCGAGCTCCGTCGCGCGCTTGAACTCCGCAGTCGCCTTGTCAGCTTCACCCGCGTTATCCAACGCTTCGCCCAGTAGCAAATGTGTCTTCGCCGCTTTCGGCTCGAGCTGTAAACCTTTTTCGAACGACGCTACGGCGTCGCGATACTGCTTCAGTCGTAAATAAATTTGGCCCAGCGCGATCATGGTGGCGGCGTCGGGAGGCGTGATCTTGTTCAATTGCTCCAGCTCGGCCGCCGCCTCTTTGAATTGCTCCAACGCAGTCAGGGACAGGACCAACAACTGCCGTGCTTGCGTGTGTTCAGGATTTAACTTCGACGCATTGCGGAGCGACTCTTTAGCCAGATCGAATTGACTGGCGCGAAAGTACGTGATACCGAGGTTGAGATGAGCGGCAAAGAGTTGAGGATTTTTAGCCAGCGCATCTTTAAAGGCCTTGACAGCGTTTTCTGTCTGATTCAGTTGATTGTACGTGACACCGAGATTCACCAACGCTTCGACACACCCAGGAGCGATTTGCGAAGCGGACCAGTATCGATTCGCCGCGGTTTGCCAATCGTTCTGTCTTGCGGCGGTTTCGGCTTGTTTGAGTAGGTCCTGGGCGGGTGTGCATTCAGCGCTAATGCCTTGAGCACTAACAGAGACCGCGCACAGGTGTAGCGAGAGTAATAAAAGGAGTGCCGGTGTTCTCATGACAAACAAGGCGAATTCTAGCGTAAACTACCAGCCAATATGAATCACTCGCCACGAAAGCTACTGCTCCAGGATGCAACTGTTGTCTTGCCGGATAAGACCATCGAGCACGGATCGGTCCTCGTCGAAGATGGTTACATTTCGTCTTTTGATGAGAGTGATGCAGGCAGCGCTGAGATGATCGATCTCGGTGGAATGACACTGCTTCCCGGCTTCATCGACGTTCACATTCATGGCGCAGTCGGTGTGGACGTGATGGAGGCGACCGCAGATGGGCTTCAGGAGGTCTCTGAGTTTCTGGCCTCGCAGGGTGTGACTGCGTGGGTACCGACGTTTGTGCCGGGCGGGGATGAGAATTACGCGAGTGGAGTGCGCGCGATATCACAGGCGATGCAGCGTGACGGCGCGCGCGTTTTGGGCGTCCATTACGAAGGGCCGTTTGTTAACTCGGCGCAGTGCGGTGCGCTGCACACCGAATACTTTAAAACTTACTCAGGTCCTGAAGATCTGGATTCGCTGCCGGTGCCGGAGAACGCGGTGCGCATGATCACCCTCGCGCCGGAGGTGAGTGGCGGTGTTGAGCTGGTTCGTGAGTTGAAAGCACGGGGTTGGGTGATCTCCATCGGACACACGCGCGCGGATGTGAAAGTTCTGGATGAAGCGTGCGCGGCCGGAGCTCGTCACATGACTCACTTCATGAACGCGATGGCGCCGCTGCATCATCGCAGCCCTGGGCCAATCGCGTGGGGACTGTCGCGTGAAGACGTGACGTTCGATCTCATTGCGGACGGCATACATCTCGATCCGTTCATGCTTCGCCTGCTGATGAAGATCAAGAGCCCGCGAGGCATTAGTTTGATTAGTGATGCGATTGCGGCTGCGGGGAAAGGCGATGGCGATTACCAGATCTGGGGCGAAACGATCTCGGTGAAAAACGGCCGCACGGCCAATGCGTCCGGCAGCATCGCGGGGTCAGTGATCAGTATGCTCGACGCTGTGCGGCTGATGCGTTCGCTTGGGGCTGGTTACGTTGAGCTTGCGGACATGGCGTCCGGAAATCCTGCGCGTTTGCTGGGGCTGGAGAGCGTTTGTGGATCTATCGAAGTTGGGAAGCGTGCCGATCTGGTGGTGATGGACCATGATGACAAAGTGAAACTAACCATCATTGGTGGTGAGATCGCATTTGACCACGGATTACACGGATAATTGAAACGGATTTACACGGATTTGCTACCGATAGAAGCCGGCGTGCTCGTATGCCTGATCGACGAGCTCGATGGGATGACAGACGCGGAGCGACATGCCTGCGAGTGAGGCGCCGGCGCCGATGTGCATCTGGCAGCCTGGATTGCCGGTAGCGAGTATGCCGGCTTTGGTTTCTTTGATGTGGGCCAGCTTTTCGTTCAGGACTCGTTGCGACATTTCGGGTTGCATGAGGTTGTAAATGCCGGCAGCGCCGCAACACCTTTCAGTGCCGTTAAGCGCGACAAAGTTATCGTTTGTGGTTGCGCGCAACATCCTTTCCGAGCTGTCACCGGCGTGTTGTCCGTAAAGCAGGTGACACGATGTGTCGTAGGTCACGGGCGTTTCAAGTGAGCTCGGCGCGGTTCGCATCCCGGAAGAGTCGAGTTGTTGGCTCACGTCCCGAACTCTCGCACTGAACTTTGCGGCCGCGCCGGCGAGCTCTTCGTCATTTGCGAAAAGGTGCGCATAAGTCGCGAGCATAGCGCCACAGCCGCCGGCATTCGTGATGATTGGCGCGTCTGAATCGAAAGCCGCGATGTTCTTCCGCGCAAGCTTGCGCGCGCCGTCGAGATCGCCGGCATGAGCGTGCAATGCTCCGCAACAAACCTGGTCCTTTGGTGTGCTGACGCTGAAGTCGTTGGCCCGCAGCACTCGCACCGTCGCGCGGTTCACCCGTGCGAACAGGCCTTCGCCGACGCAGCCTGCAAACAACAATACGTTCTCACCTTTCGGGTCGGTTTGTGCCGGTGTGCGTCGACTCCGGAATGCCGGACGTGAGCTTTCGAGTAATGCAACTGCAAACTCAGCGCGCGCAGACACCAAACGCGCGAGCCGCGTTTTCAATAACAAACGCGCCAGTCCCAGATTGCGAAACAGCCGGCTCGCACCAAAGAACATCCGCAAACGCGCAGGCGACAGCCACACGTGTCGCAGCATCAGCCGCAACAACTTACTCGCCACATCAGACTTCGGCTGCGCATGTTGCAGCACTTCACGACTGGCCTCGAGCACCTGCCCATATTCAACACCCGCGGGACACACCAGCTCGCAAGCGCGACAGCCGAGACATCGATCGATATGCGTTTGAAACGCGCTCGAAGTCTCTTCAAGCCGCCCCTCCGCAACCGCCCGCATGAGATACAGCCGCCCTCTTGGCCCATCATTCTCGTCGCCCGTGATGACGTAAGTCGGACACGCCTCCAGGCACAAGCCGCAATGAATGCACGCCAGCAGCTTCTCCTCTAATCCGTATTCATCCGTGTTCATCCGTGGTTAATAACCAACTGCCTGCCCATCGCTTCTTCGAGGATCAGTAGCCCCCAGCCGCACACCACTCTTCTCTTCGATCATGATCCCTTCCGCGTCGCCGAGATAACGAGGTTTTTCCGCAAACTTGTGCCCACGCGCCGTCAATGCCTTTTGGGTGTCACCCGACAACCCATACGGCTCGCCCACCAGTTCATCAGGCAGCCACTGATGATGAATTCTCGGAAAGTCGATCGCCTGCTGGATGTTCATGTCGTAATCAATCACGTTCGTCACGATGCAGAGAACGGTATTGATGATCGTTGGCCCACCCGGACTGCCAACCGTAAACCACAGACTCCCATCTTTGCGCAGAACAATCGTCGGCGTCATCGCAGACAGCGGACGTTTGCGCGGCGCGACCGCGTTACGCTCGCCCTGAATCAGGCCATAGAGATTCGGCGTGCCGGGCTTCGCGGCGAAGTCGTCCATCTCATCGTTGAGAAGCATCCCCGTGCCTTTGGCGACGGCGGACGAGCCGTACGAGTTGTTCAACGTATACGTATTTGCGACCGTGTTTCCTTCGGCATCGACGACGGTGAAATGCGTCGTCTCGTCTGATTCGTAACCGGCCGGACGTCCGGCGCGCACTTCCGCACTCGTCGAAGCGCGATCAGTTTTGATCGTGGCGCGAAGCGTGTCTGCGTAAGACTTGTCGATCAATCCCGCTACCGGGACTTTCACGAAATCAGAATCGCCCATGTACTCGGCACGGTCGGCAAACGCGCGGCGCATGGATTCAGCCATGACGTGGTAGCGATCCGATGAACTCGCCTCCATCTTTTTCAGATCGAAACCTTCGAGTATGTTGAGCATCTCGATCAGGACGGCGCCGCCTGAAGAGGGTGGCGGCATTGAGATGATCTCGTATCCACGATATTTGCCACGGAGAGGCGTACGCTCCTTCGCAACGTAGCCGCGCAAGTCGTCCATCGTCATTAGCCCGTTGTGGCGCTTCATGTCCGCGACGATGAGTCGCGCAGTTTCGCCTTCGTAAAACTCGTTTGGACCAGACCGTTGCAGCCGCGCGAAGGTAGCGGCGAGTTCCGGCTGCCGGAAGAGCTCGCCTTCTTTGTAGAAGTTGCCGCCCTTTAAATAGATTCGTTTGGTTTCGGGATACTTCTCGAGGTATTCCCGGCTGCCGTGCAGCGAACGCGCCAACGAGTAAGTAACTGAAAAACCGTCGGCAGCCAGACGCCGCGCGGGTTCGACGAGTTGCGCCCAGGTGAGTTTGCCCGAGCCGTACTTCTTCAGCGCGAGCTCCATTCCGCGAACTGTCCCCGGCACGCCTGCCGCGCGGTAGCCGACAAGTGAACCACCTTCGCCCTCGATCAGATTGCCGTTTTTGTCGAGATAGACATCGCGATGCGCAGCGGCCGGAGCCATCTCGCGATAATCGATGGCGGTCGTTCTTCCGTCTTTTAGACGAATCATCATGAACCCGCCGCCGCCGAGATTTCCCGCGGCCGGGTGTGTGACTGCGAGCGCGAAGGCGACGGCAATCGCGGCATCCACCGCGTTACCGCCGCGCTTCATGATGTCGACTCCAACACGCGACGCGACTTCGTTGGTTGACGCGACGATTCCGTGTCGCGCCCGAACCGGTTCACGAGCAGCAGCGAGCGACAAGAGGGGCGCGTTGATAATGACAAACGCAAGAACAACAGTTAAGAGTCGAAATCTTTTCATGATCTGATCCGTCCCTAATCCGCGTTAATCTGCGGCAAAATATTCAAAGGATCGAGTTGTTGCTTCACACGATACATCAAGGAGGTCGCCGGTCTTAACGCTTTGCGAGCGTCCAACGCTCCCATTTGCCATACCTCGCCGATTTCATCGCGATTACTCGAGAGGGAAACGGCGGCGACAGCCTGCCAGAGTTGCGTATCGTCCAACATAACCTCAGCACGGCTGAGTTGCGCGAGAGCTTCTTCGACTTGATAGGCAACGCCTTTTTCGTTTCCCGCAAAACGAACCAGCAACGCAGGATCAGTGCTCGTGATTCCGAGTCGGTTAGCGAAAGCAGGAGACACGATCTCCGCCGCGACCGGAAAAAGGCGCGCGTCCATGATGCGGCGGGCGTTTGAAACAAGATCGCCAGTGGCTCCGGTTACAATCACCGTCGCTTCGCGTGCCGGACGAGGCCGGAGCTTAAAGTTTACTTCGGTGATTACGCCCAGGGTTCCGTAGCTGCCCGTGAACAACTTGCAAAGATCATAACCCGCAACGTTCTTCACGACTCGTCCGCCGGCTTTGATCACACTGCCGTCAGCCATCACGACTTTCATTCCGATCACCGATCCGCGTGGGCGGCCGTAGCCGAATTGTTGCGCGCCGCCGAGACCGGTCGCGACCACTCCGCCGATAGTTGCACGGCCGTCATCGGCCGGATCGAGCGGCAACCATTGGCCGTTCTCTTTAAGCTTCGTGTTGAAGTCCACGAGTTTGACGCCCGCCTGTGCAATCGCGATCAGATCCGCGGGTTCGTGTTCGATGATTTGGTTGAGACGACTTGTGCTGACGATTAGATTCGCAGCGGTTTGGTGCTGAGGTTTGAGCCACGTCATGCCACCGGCAGGGACGACGTTCCAGCGTTCGCGTGAAGCGAGTCGGAGGATCTCGGCAATTTCTTCCGTCGAGCCTGGGAAGATCACATTTGAGGAGATGTTTTGTTCGCCGACGATCTGCGCCAACGAAGTGTCTGTTCTCGACACAGGCGCGATCGGTGCAGAGCGCAGCGGCTCTTGCGTTCGCAGTGAAGTAGGTGGCGTAGTCTGAACCGCTTTGCCTTCGCCGCAGCCGCGAAGCAGTGGAACGATCTTTCCCGGATTACAAAGTCCGAGCGGATCAAACGCCGCGCGAACACTCAACATCACATTCATGTCTGCATCCGAAAACACGAGCGGCAACAACTCGCGCTTGTCCAAACCGACGCCGTGTTCGCCCGTGATCGTTCCGCCTGCTCGAACGCAAACTTCCATCAACTCACGGCCTGCGTCTTTAACGCGCCGGACCTGGTCCGCAAACCGAGAGTCAAAACAGATGAGCGGATGCAAGTTGCCGTCGCCCGCGTGAAAGACATTCGCGAGTCGCAGTTCATATCTGCTCGCAATGTCGTACGCAGCGCCGAGCACTTCAGGCAGGCGCGAACGCGGAACGACTGCATCCTGAATCATCGAATCCGGCGAGATACGTCCGAT
>DASSEB010000052.1:0-8772 GCA_035696765.1 Pyrinomonadaceae bacterium
TGTGGTTGTTGTATCTCGAGTTTCTACGACCACAGAGTCACAGAGAACACAGAGGTTGCACAGAGAATCCAAATTGAGACACCACTCAGGATTAGACATGATTTACATGTCAATCCTGTATCATGTACACCCTGTAAACAACAAAAGGAGAACTTATGCCAACACGAACAGCAGAAGCAGAATGGAAAGGTAATCTGGCCGAAGGGAGCGGAACACTAAAAGTCGGGAGCGGCGCCTTCCATGGTCCATACTCGTTCAAATCTCGCTTTGAAGAAGGACAGTCAGCGACGAATCCTGAAGAGTTACTGGGAGCGGCTCATGCCGGTTGTTTTACTATGGCACTGACCGCGCAGCTTTCGCGCGAACGTATCGCGCCTACGAGAATTCACACGGAAGCGAAAGTGAAACTGGAAAAAATCGGCGAAGCGTTCACCATCACGCGAATTGACCTCGAGACTGAAGCCGAGATTCCGGACATTGATGACGCAAAGTTTCAAAAGTTTGCGAACGACGCCAAACAGAATTGTCCTTTATCAAAGGCGCTCGCTGCGACCGAAATCCATTTGACGGCCAGACTCCTTTAAACGGAAGAAAATGGAAAGCTGAACAGTCTAATGTATTAACTCTCGGGAGGTGGATGTGATGCGGGAAAGGCTGCCTGAAGTAAGAGATCGCAGAGACTTTATCAAAACCGTTTCCGCCTTTGGTTTTGGTTTTTTAGTAGCGCCGATCGGTCAGGCTTGTTCGGAACACAGAGCCACCGAAAAGTTTTTTGCTACACAACGACCGTCGCAAATTGAAGTCGCCGGATCCCAGGAGCCGGGCACGCGAATTCTGCTACACGGCACGATCGTAGATCTCGAAGGTACGCCAATTCCACAAGTGAAACTGTTTCTGTATCACACCGACGCGACGGGTTATTACAGCCGCCCAGTCAATAATCCACGACGAGCCCGTTTGAACGGGACGCTGTGGTCCGATGCCCGCGGGCAATACTCAGTCAGCACGATCAAACCGGCCCATTACGGAGATGTAGATCCGGCACCGCCGATGCATATCCACGTACATTTGCAACCGCCGAATCTCCCCGATCATTGGGTTGACTCTTTTTATTTCGAAGGTGACCCTCGGCTTAGACCCGAAGACATCGCTCGAGGCCGCGAACTGGGTCGCTTCTCGAATGTCGTGAGTCTCGCACCGGACAGTGCTAGTGTGCTGAAAGCAGTTCGTGACTTTCGCGTCGATCCAGCTTTGGCGGAGCGTAATCAACTCAGCGACGGCTGGTATCGGTAGTCGGAATTTATTATTCCCGTTCTTCTGCCCAGAAGATCCATTCGGCGCCGTTTGCGTGTTTCGCTCGCGGAGCGAGTAGTCCACGCTTCTCGAGCAACGTGCGTGCGCCGCGATACATGTTCGCAAACAAACACTGCGTGACATCAGAAAGCTCCCACCCATGAGCCGGGAGACTGGTCTTACGGAAGGCTCGCTCGATTTTTGCACGCCGGCGCTCAAAGAGGGTCGCGAGCTGCTGGGCCATCTCCTCACACAACTCATGGAACTCGGCACACTCCTCAGCTTTGAAAACCGGGAAGTTCGGTTCGTAATAACGTTCGGTCGGATGCCGCTTCTCAAACTCTTCCGATTCCCGCAAGAGCTCGCTCTTCACCATGTCGATGACATGTGAATGAACACTTGGCGGCGATAAATTAAGGGCCTGCGCCAACTGGGAGATTGTCTTCGGCTCTTGCGCGACAAGGTTCACAATTTGCTCTTTGGTGCCATTCGGCAACAGTTTCCGCTTGGTTATTTCCGCCCACGGATCGGTATATCCACCTTGTGAATTCGACACACACTCGCAGGGAAAACGTAACCCTCCACGATCACCTACACTCATCGGTCACCCCTTTACAGGTTCAATTTTAGGGCGTATCCTAAAAGCCTCAACCCCCCTAATAAATTTGCCCCCCACTTATCGACAAGGGGGGGCGTAAACAACGTTGGTGCTTATGTGCGTTGAAGGTAGCACTGACCTTGGCCCCGATGCAAAGTCGAAAGGCTCTGCACGCTGCTTCTCTGCGTTCGCAAAGGATATGAATTTGCGCTTCGTCATTCACCAATACTCTGGAGGATGGAGGTAAGAATATGTGGTCATTAAACGAGCAAGGGCCGTTCGCAAACGAGATTCCCACTGGTCATAGATTAAAGCGGACCGTGCTGAAGGCAATCCGGCTTCGAACTGCAAGCTTATACGTATTGATAGCGTTACTCGCGGCGGTGGCAACCACCGTTGTCTTGGTTCCGCGAAGCCGCGCCCAGGGCTCCTCGCCACACCTGCAGGGGCCGCCTGCTCAAAGCAATGCAAAAAAAAGAAAGCTCAGAAACTTCGATGCGGAAATCGTTGCGAACGCCGATGAGCTTTTGACACAAGGCAGAACTACTTTCCGCTTCGACACGTTTGGGGACGAGGCCTTTTGGGGCGGCACTCTTCAACTTCACCAGGCGATTAAAGGCGCGGCTCTGGGCGGTGTAGGACCCGGAATCAGTCCGGCCACTGCGTTGAGTCTCGGTCTGAAAGTTGACGTCGATGCTTTACCGCGGCCGCTCATTAATCAACTGCGACAAGGCAAGGTCAATCTTAACGATCCGGCTACAACTGTTGCCTTGTTGAAGCTGGACGCGGTGCTCGGCATCAAGGGTTTTTTTCAAGGCGATAACCTGAATTCGATCGGCATCACGTGTGCACTGTGCCATTCGACGGTGGACAATACATTGACTTTCGGCGTAGGTCATCGTCTCGATGGTTGGGCCAACCATGATCTCGACGTCGGAAAGATCGTTGCCGCGGCTCCTAATCTCAGTCCTTTTTCAACTCTATTGGGCGTCAGCCAGGACACAGTGCGGGCAGTACTAAATAGCTGGGGGCCAGGTAAATTTGATGCAGAGTTGATACTGGACGGAAAAGCATTCAATCCACAGCAAGTGACTGATGGCGTCGTGACGGGAACAAACGTACCGGGAGCGACGTTGATTCCGAACGCCTTCGGTCTCGCCGGCCACAACCAGCATACGTGGACTGGAGCGTGGGGAACGGTCAGTTACTGGAACGCGTTTGTCGCGAACCTTGAAATGCACGGTATCGGCAGGTTCTTCGATCCTAGGCTAAACGACGCGAGCAAATTCCCCATCGCTGCGGCCAATGGTTTTGCCGATCTGCCGCACATTCCACCTGAGCAGGATCGCATAACGAAGAAGTTGCCGGAGCTTCACTTCTACCAACTTGCGATTCCTGCGCCTGCGCCGGAACCGGGAGTAGATTTCAACGTCGCGGCGGCAGAGCGTGGCGACGAACTCTTCAGCGGTAAAGCCAAATGCAATGACTGCCACGTCGAGCCGTTGTGGACTGAGCCAGGCTGGAACTTGCACAAACCTGCGGAGATCGGCATCGATAGTTTTCAAGCCGATCGAGCACCCGACGGCGTATACAGGACGATGAACCTCGCCGGTGTGTTCATTCGCGAGAATGGCGTCTTCATGAATCCCGCAAATAAGGGACGCTTCTATCACGACGGACGATTCAAGACGCTGCTGGACGTCGTCAATCACTACAACACTCGCTTCAGTTTAGGGCTTACAGATCAAGAGAAGCTTGATCTTGTTGAATACCTGAAGTCACTTCCTGAACGCGAGGAGTGAGTGAGGCAGCCGCAGATTAACGCAGATCCACGTTAATCTGCGGCTGACAACCTACGATCGCACGCGGCCGCTCACAAGCTGCCAGGCTGAAGAGGTGCGATTGAAGCGAAGACGTTTGATGCTGTGCGCAAGGCCGAGAAGCTGCAAAGCCCGAATGCCCATCCAGTTCAAGTCGATCTCGTACCAATGCAGACCATGACGCGCTGACGTCGGATGAGCGTGATGGTTGTTGTGCCATCCTTCGCCGAATGTCAGGAGCGCCACCCACCAGCTATTGCGCGAATCGTCCCCGGTTTCGAATCTTGTTTTTCCCCACAGGTGCGTAGCCGAATTGACGAGCCACGTTGAATGCAGGGCCAGCACCAGCCGAAGAAAAACGCCCCACAGCATCACACCCCAGCCACCAAAGACGAGAAGCAGCGTGCCGATCACCGAAAGCGGCACCCAGTAAGATTTATTCAACCAACGGTAATACGGATCTTTTGCGACGTCGGGCGCGTAGTGTTCGATCGTCGCCTGATCGTGATCCTGTGCGGTTCCAAACAAAATCCAACCGACGTGCGCCCAGACACCGCCGTCGCGGGGCGTGTGCGGATCACCTTGGCGATCTGTGTGCGCGTGATGTATGCGGTGCGTCGTTACCCATTGGATTGGTCCACCTTCAAGCGCCAGGCTGCCGCAGGTCACCAGAAAGTATTCAACGAGTTTCGGAACTTTATAACCGCGGTGAGTAAGCAGCCTGTGATAGCCCATGCCGATACCAAGGCTTCCGCCAACCCAATAAAGGAGAACGCCGGTGATTACAGCCGGCCAGCTCCAGAAAAAAAGCGCGGCGATTGCCGCCAGGTGCGCAACGATTAGGAAAACCGCAGTGCCCCAATTAACGTTTTGCCTTTTGAAGCCCGGCAAGGCTGCAGTGTATTTTTCTAATTTCATGTTTCAAAAGCCCCTTGTTCTCTTTGGTACGTTCTCAGATGCTATCTAACCACAAAGTAACAGGGAGCACAGGACTTACGCGGGCGAAATTACAAAACTGCGACACAAGGCTTTGCCGCGAACGTCTAAGACACAAAGAAGCACAAAAAGCGCAAAGATAAGAAATCGTTTGCGCTTTTGTACTTCCTGGTGGTCGAGATTTTAAATTATCGTCCGCGTGGTCGAAATGAGCGCACGCTGGGCTTGCGCGCAAAAGGCGCGAACGATTTACCTGGACTTGCCACCGATAACTGCAAACCACCGAAACCTTCCGGCACGATGCGCTTCACTACTTGTCCAATCAGTCGTTCGATCGCTCTCATCGACAACTCGTCGACGGGCGTGACGATCGTGATCGCCTTACCCTGCCTGCCCGCTCTGCCCGTGCGACCTACTCGATGCACGTAATCTTCCGGCGCCGCCGGCACGTCATAATTGATAACGTGCGAAACGGAATCGACGTCCAAGCCACGAGCGGCGATGTCAGTCGCAACCAGCACTCGCGCGCGGCCGTCGCGAAATTCACGCAACGCTGCTTCGCGTTGCGGCTGACTTCGATCGGCGTGAATGCGATTCACTCGGTGATTGCGCGCTTTGAGAATATGTGACAACCGTTCCGAACCGCGTCGCGTGCGCGTAAAGACAAGAACTTTTTCCAGCGATTCTTCTTTCTGCTCTCGCTCGAGCAGATCCAGCAACAGCGCCGTTTTGTTTTCCTGGGAAACCGAGTAAGCAGCCTGTTCCACCATCTGCGCCGCGCGGCCGCGCTGGTTTACTTCGATGAGCTTTGGCTGCCGCATTGTCGAGCGTGCGAGACTCTCGATACTCGAAGACATCGTCGCTGAAAACAACAGCGTCTGCCTCTTTGTTGGCAACATTGCAAGCACTCGCTTGATGGCCGGCAGGAACCCCATGTCGAGCATGCGATCCGCCTCGTCGAGGACAAGGACTTCGACGGTAGACAAATTGATAGCGCCGCGTTCGGTCAGGTCGAGCAGACGACCCGGTGTAGCAATGACTATGGTGGCGCGGCGCCGCAAATCTGCGATCTGCGTCCGAATATTCGCGCCCCCAATAACGAGAACGCTCTCGTTTGCTTTCACAGGATTGAGCTCGGTGTAGTTCTTTTGAATCTGAAGCGCCAGCTCGCGCGTGGGTGCAAGTACTAGCACGCGAACGCCCGGACGCTTTTGCGCCGTCAACTTCTGAATGATCGGAAGAAGAAAAGCGGCAGTCTTGCCAGTGCCGGTTTCAGCACAGCCGATCACATCCGCGCCGCTCAGAATCACCGGTATTGCCTTAGTTTGTATGGGTGTGGGATTTGTGTACCCGAGGGTTTCGCAAGACCGCAATTGCGCGTCTGCCAAGCCCAGTTGAGAGAAATTCATAGTTTCCTTTTTGTTACGTGAGACTGTTTTCATGTCGAGTTTATCGGGGACACTCAACCTCCGCGATGAATCATCGCGGAGATCGAGTATCTGTTTGAATTGGTTACCAGCGCGGTTCAGAATTACGTCCGCCATTGCCGCCGCCGCCACCGCGATTGCCGCCAAAGCCGCCGCGATTACCACCAAAGCCGCGTCCGCTGCCGCCGCTGCGATTCTCGCGCGGTTTGGCTTCATTGACTTTTAGCGATCGACCGCCGATTTCCTTGCCATTGAATTGTTCGATTGCCGAGTTGGCCTCGTCCTGAGTGGACATTTCGATAAAGGCGAAACCTTTCGAACGTCCGGTGTCTCGGTCCTCGATCACATTCGCCGATTCGACCGTTCCGGCCTGAGTAAACAACTCCGTCAGCTCCTGACTGGTCGTTTGGAAAGAGAGGTTTCCAACATAAAGTTTTGTAGACATAGAGATATACCTTTCCCCTTGTGGGAATGAAAAGAAGCTGCGAAATCGGAAGGGCTTCGGCGAAACGGTTGCGGGCGAAGGACCGGGTTCGGATGCTCTCAATAAAAGAGCGGCTTCGAAGTGTGAAACAAGCCTGCTCTCGAACTATCCAAACGCCGGCGCTTATCGTTTTTATGCGCGGGGCGCATCACCGTCGATGCGCGAGAGAAGGATTAACCGAGGGCTATGATGCCGTATATATAGGCCAGGATGCAAGCTCAGCGACGCATTTGGGCCCGAATTGAGCCATCCACTCATAATCCACTCATAATATATTTCATTGACGGAATATATTTTAAGTCGACAATATATGCCCGATGTGGTAAATAATCTCCCCTCCTATGATCGTTCCCCGGTTTGACAAACTACTTGCAAGGGAAAAGCACACCTTTTACTGGCTGGCGAAAGAGACCGGTATAAGTCACACAACTCTGTGGCGGCTGAAAAAAGGCAAGGCAGTAGGGATTAATTTCGAAACATTGGAGAAAATCTGCCGCGCTTTGAGATGCCAGCCCGGCGATGTGCTCTCCCTGACAAACCATAAAGTTGCCCCTCGGCGTCAATCTGTAAAGCGCGTTCGGAAGGCGTAAACCATCTTCTCTCCCGAAGAGGAGGTCAAAGTAAACGCATGAAAATACTACTGTACAACCCAGACAACGGAGTGACGCGCAATTTCATGCCGCATCTCTGGATGTTTCTGTTGAAGTCGCTGACTCCGCCCGAGCACGAAGTGTTGCTGATCGACGGAAATGCGCGGCCAATGAACGAGCAGCAGATCGTTCAGTTTGCTCGAAAGGAAAAGGTCGAACTCGTAGGTATTGGCGCGATGACTCGGATGATCGCTCGTGCCTACCGCTTCGCCGATGCGTTTCGTGCGGCCGGTTTCCCCGTCGTCATGGGTGGACCACATGTAACAGAATTGCCCGGCGAAGCCCTTGGACGCGACGGTGAACCGAGGCACGCGGATGCTGTCGCACTCGGCGAGGCTGACGAGACGTGGCCCAAAATCGTGGAAGACGTGGCGAACGGCAGGCTGCAAGAAGTTTATGAACCCGTCGACGAGATGGGGAAGGAACGAAAGCCAAGTCTAACTTCCTACCCGGCAATCCCCTGGGACACGATCGAGCTCGATCAGTTCAATTTGATCCCCAAAGTGTTTCGCAGGTTCGCGGAGCGACAGGGTTCCGGATGGAAATACCTGAACATGATGCCGATTGAATCAGGCCGTGGCTGTCCATATGGCTGTGAGTTTTGCACTGTGACAGGATTTTTCGGAGATTCCATCCGCTTTAGAACGAATGAAAGCGTCGTGAATGAAATGTTGATGCTGAAGCGACGGTCTCGAAAGGAGCGCGGGAAGATTTCAGTCTTCTTCATCGACGACAACTTCGCCATCAACATCAAACGCACAAAGTCATTGCTCAGAGACATCATCGCGGCCAAAGCTCAGCTACCGTGGACCGCGCAAATCAGCGCAAACCTCTTACGTGATGAAGAGCTCGTCGATCTGATCGCCGCATCCGGTGGAAAATGGATCTTCATCGGAATGGAGTCTCTCGATCCCGCCAATCTTTCAGATGTAAACAAAAGCTTCAACAAGCCGCAGGAATATACCGCGGTCCTGAATCGTCTCGCCAAACGAAACATTCACGCAATCACGTCGTTCATCATTGGTCTCGACAACGATACTCCCGGTGTTGCAGGCCGAATGCTCGAACAGATCGAACAGTGGCCGCCTGGACTTCCGGTCTTCAGCCAGCTCACTCCATTACCTGGTACTCCGTTGTACGCGCGATTAGGAGCTGAAGGACGCTTGATACGGCCCAGGCATTGGTTGGACTTTGCGCGCTACAAAATGTCGCACACGCCGCTGAAAATGACAGTTTCCCAGGCGCACGAGGAACTCGATATAGCGTGGCGCAGCTCGTATAGCCCGCAGCGCAATGAAAGCGTCATTGACCTGCTGGCGGGTCGCGGCCTCGACACGCGTATCATGCACTTCCTGATGCGTCTTTTCTTCCGTGGCATCTATGTCCCACAGATGACCAGAACAGCATGGCTCAATTTGATCGTGCAAAATCGCAGATCGATCTTTAAGTTGTTACGGCAAGGCGCTGCGAAGTATCGTGAGGCGAATGTGCGAGGAAGACAAGAGACCGGCGCAGCAGTGACGAATTAGAACGGAGCCGTTCCTTGAACGAAAAGCGTTCTTGG
>DASSEB010000053.1:0-12525 GCA_035696765.1 Pyrinomonadaceae bacterium
CTTATTGCGAGTCAACGGTCATACCGCTGATTTTGTGTTCGGCATTAATTCCGAAGCGGAAGTACAGAACGCCCTTCTCGAATTGGACCTTCAGGAAGACCACTGAGTTTTTAGCGCCTTCTTTCACTTCGCTATTCAAAACCTTTTGGAATTGGCCGGCCTGAGCCACGACGGAGCCCCAAAACTCCTTGAGCTTCGCAACGGGTAACTCTTTCTGACTGGCTTCGTTGAGACGGCTGTACAGGGTCTCAAAGTCTCCGTTGACCATCAACTGGAGAGCTTCATTCCCCTCAGTATTAAGTCTGGTCGCATTGGGAGTTTCCGTCTTTTGAGCAAGTGCGGAATGGAATATCCCGAGGACTAAGATCGTCAAAACCAAAGTTGTAGCTCTTTTCATGTTGCTCCTTTCGTGGGTCCGGGCTACCGGTGAACTGATCTGGCTCGCGTCTCATTGATCATGCGCTTTGATAACACGGCAGTCTCCGTGACCTGGACACTTCGTTCAGTTGTCGAAGTTTTGAAGGCTCGCTCGGGCAATGAGAAGTGCCAACACCAGCATTCTCTGATGTCGAGATTATAGCGAGCTATCAAAGTATTGCGGTTGTTGATCTGATAGTCAACCGCCTCAAAAAGGCTTCACGCCACAAAGATGCACAAAATGCACAAAATGGTTTTCGGATTTGCTTTGTGTGCTTCTTTTTGGCCCTCATTGGCGACGATCAGGATTGCGACGCGGCTTGCTCCATCTGTTTTCTGAGACTCAATGGACGCATGTCAGTCCACACCTCTTTTATGTAAGCGAGGCATTCGGCTTTAGTCCCAGTCTTGCCGGCATCGACCCAACCCAGCGGATTCTCTCGATCCGCCGGCCAAATTGAATACTGCTCTTCGTGGTTAAGGACCACCTTGTAAATGGTAGTGTCCTCGGTCTCATCTCTGCTCATTTTTTTCTCCTTTTCCCGAATGTAAGTTCAATCTAGATCACGACTCTTGCCGTTCAGTTCGTTGCAGCCAGGGCACTGGCAGAAAAGAATCGATTACAGTGCCACACTCTGCCTGCAACGCGAGTTCGTAAACGAGTTTGCCGACAGCAATATCCAGAATCCCGAGTCCGAACGGACTAAACACCAGTGTTGAGTTGTTGTCGCTGCGCGCCTGCGCCCGGCCTAAAAGAACGTCACCCAAACTGGATCTGATGAAGCCTCGGTGTCCGCAAAGTTGTTCCGCCAGATGTATTGACGTCTGGGCGCGACTCACGTGATCGCTGTCGTCCACCACGTTGTCACATGACAAGATCAGCTCCGGCGCCAGATCGCGGAGAGAGATGTGCAGAATCGTCCGCGGTTCACGAGATTCCGGAAGCTCGCGGACGTGCGGCTGACTGGCTGTGGTGGCGAAAGAGATCAGCGACGTGTTTTGCAGCACAGTCTCGATATCGTTTGCGCAACTCACCGATATCTGCGGATCCAAACCGTGGCACTTGTCACTGAACTGGACTGCTTTAACCGCACTTGTATCGAACACCAGCAGACGCTGCAACTCAGGGAACACCGCCCGTAGAAAACGCACGATCTCGAAATTGATCAAGCCACAACCGATGATTCCCACTGCAAGCGAACTGCTTCCTCGATGCAACCAGCTTGCGGCCAACGCCGCACTCGCTGCTGTTCGCTTCGCGCTGATGATCGATCCTTCAAAGATCGCCGTCGGGACTCCAGTCTCCGCCGAGTTCAGAATCATCACCGCCGAGGCACGGTCCAAACCGACTTCGTGGTTGCCGGGGAATGAAGCGATCCACTTCATACCCGCGATCTGAAATCCGTCGCCCAGATACGACGGAAGCGCGATGATGCGATTACGCGGCGCCTGCGGAAACAGCAGAAACGTCGAATGTGGCAGCGAGGTTTGCCCGCGAGCATGGACCTCGTAAGCCTGCCGCACACTTTGAATGAGTTCCAGCTCGCGCCCTTCGAGCAGTGAGAGGACCTCGTTGCCCTTGAGTATTAATAAGTCATCGCTGCGCATATTTCTGTCATCTCGGACGTTTCCCAAAGGTGTGCCACGTCACCGAAGTGACTCTTCACCCAATGGTCTGAGTAAATCGTATCGAGATACCTTTCTCCTCGATCAGGAAAGATGAGAACACAGTTGGCGCCGCGCTCGATGTCGAGCTTGATTGAGTCAATCGCCATCAGCACGGCCCCTGACGATCCGCCGCCCAGAATTGCTTCCTGCTTCACCAGCCGGCGACAGCCGACGATACAATCGAGATCGGAAACCTGAATGCACCTCTCCGCCAGATCATCCTGGAAAAGCTGTGGTCTAACTGCCGCTCCGTGACCCGGAATCAGTCGCTTGCACGACTGGCCACCGAAGATGACGCTGCCGATTGCATCGACAGCGACGACATGAGTTCTCAAATTGTGTTGCTGCACGTACTCGGCACAGCCGCGGAGAGTTCCGCACGTGCTGGTGGCGCAGAAGAGGTAATCGACCTGTCCCAGTTCATCTCCGATCTCGCGCATCGTCTGATGATGGGCCAGGGCGTTGTTGAGATTGGTGTACTGATCCGGCCAGAAGCTGTTGGGGATTGTGTCTTGCAGGTACTTCACCCGGTTGATGCGAGCGTGCAGGAATTCACCCGTCTCGGGATCCGGTGTCGAGATCAGATCGACCTCAGCTCCATAGGCTTTCAAAATCTCCACATTCTGCCGCGTCGTTTTAGCATCGATGACGCAAATGAAACGCAGGCCCAGGCTGGCGCATGTCTGGGCCAGGCCGATACCCATGTTGCCGGAGCTGGACTCGATGACTGTCGTACGCTCGTTGATGTCGCCATTCTCCAGACTCTGTCGAATTATGTTGAGGGCTGCCCGGTCTTTGATACTGCCGCCGGGATTGAAGGCCTCGAGCTTGGCGTAAACCTGAAACGGCGAGTCTTTGAAGATTTGCGCCAGTCTTACGAGTGGCGTGTTACCGATCGTCGAGAGGATACCTGCGTACATGATTTATTCTCCGACAGCGTCTCCGAGCTCGGACGGCCGAGACGAGATAAATTGATCGTGTCGTTATTGAATTGTGTTTACGGTTTAGGGTAGCTCTGCCTGGAAGTCAGGACCGAGGCAAAGCTGTAAAGTGAGATGATTAGCTACGGAAGCTGAGACGATTTCTCATTCGCGTGGGCGCGGAAAACGTCATCGGCAATGTCGACATTAAACCGCAGCTTTTTGATCTGGATGCTGACGTCTCCGAACTCCTCCGTGTGCTGGACCGTCCTGAAAGGTACGCGCACATTGTCCACTATTCTGAAATCACTGAAGGATTCGATGGTCGGGTCTGAACCTGGCGCGTCGATCGTTTCGCGACGCAGCAGGTTGAAGGATTTCGACGAGACATAATCGACCACCGAAGTTCCGTTTGCGGCGATCTTTTCCACAACGTAGACGCGCTCAGGTCCAATGTTTGACATCCTTGCGATCTTCACGCTCTTAAACAATCCGGTCCAATTAAGCAACTGGTTGTAGAAGTCAGACTCGATCTTCTTAACTTCAAGAGCCGCGGCATCCCAGGCTTCCGCCGGACTAAAGCTGGACTCTTCACCTCCCTCGCGGCCGTCGAAGTATTCACGGGTAGTTCCAATCGTTTTGCCAACCGCGGTCAAGGTCGTTTCGGCGGACAGAGAGTTCGGAGCCCGCGAGGAGATCGAGCCGTAACCGGTGACACCCTGGTTCTCGAAATCAACTGCAATTGATGCCTGCATCGAAGAGTGCTTGCGGAGGTTTGCTTCTCCACCAGCCGCGGCGATCATGTGTTGCATCAGGTTCTTCACCGGCATGCGTGGAACTAACGCTTTGGCAGTTTTATTCATGCGCTTGAGTTCCTCGGTGCCATCAGGTTCGACCAAAATTATACCTGCGACTTTGCCGGAACCGTCTCGCTTGACCCGAACGCTGTAAGACGCCGCTAACTCCACTACGCCAAATTCGTCATGACCCTTAGGGACGAGAGTGTACGTGGGTTCGCCCGCCATCAGCAGCACTGCCTTGCCATCCTTGATCGTAATTTCCGCTACTGATGCGTCTTCAGGCTTTTGATAAGTTGCTACCAATTCGTCGAGGTTGACTCCCTTTTTCGAAGCATCATCGCCAGTTGCCGCTGAAGAGGAATCTTCCAGTTTGATATCAAGGAGATTGCTCCAGAGAATATGTCTCGCCGCCGCATCCAGAGATGGCTCTTCGACATTAGCTAACAAAGCAAATCCGATGTTCTTATTCGGCACCATCTCGATCAGACAATGAAAGCCGTCAGAGCCGCCGTTGTGCAGCGCCAGGCGGAGCCCCTTCCAATCTGCAAGCCCCCAGCCGAGTCCGTAATCCACATGCTCGCGCACATTGATCTGGGGTGACCAGAGTTGCGCAAAACTCTCTTGTGAAACGATCCGCTTACTGTTGAAAACACCGCCGCCGAGCATCAGACGCAGCCACTGGGCCAGGTCTGTTACGTTTGAGTTGATTGATCCTGCAGGGCCGATGCCTGAAAGGTCGCGCATCGGCAGTACGTCATTCTTCCCGGAAGAATCGACGAGTGAATATCGCTGTGAGAAGTCGGGTGACTGCTGCATCTGCGCAATCGAGGTATTTGTTTGTTTCATCCCGAGTGGCTTGAAAATCAGCGCTTCGATCAACTGTTCCCAGGTAGTCTGATGCGCGCGAGCGACAGCTTCTCCGGCGGTTGCAAACATCACATTGTTGTATTGAAATTTTTCGCGGAAGCGGGCCGTTGGTTTTGCGAATGCGGCAGTTTGGATCAATTCCTGACGGTTTAATACTCCCGTTGCGAGGGCGAGGTCAGAGTAGCCCATCAGACCTGTTCGGTGGCACAGCAAGTCGCGTATGGTTACCTTCGCGTTGGCCGACGGATCACGAAGCCTGAAGTAAGGGAGGAATTTTCTGGGAGAGTCGTCGAGAGAGAGCTTGCCCTGGTCAACACTGATCATTGCCAACATCGATGTAAACGATTTAGTCGCCGAGCCGATGCCGAAAAGAGTATCGGGTGTCACGGGCAAGCCGCGCTCAACATCCCTGAGACCGAATCCTTTGAGATAAACAACCTGACCGTCCTTAACGATAACCAGAGACAGTCCGGGTATCCCGAGTTCCTTTCGCATCGCCTCGATCGATCGTTCGATCGCGCCGAGGCGTTCCTGCATGCCGTCCTTGGTTTGTGGAAGAGCCATTGCAGGGAAAGCAGTCGCGAAGAAGATAGCCATAATCAGCCGCCGTAGAGGTTGTGAAGACATGGAAGTAGATCCTGTACAAATGACCCTTCGTACCGGGGTGCGCAAAGTAAGTTTCAGACCATTTACATGATTATCAGGATAAACATGCGTTTCGTACAACTCGGCCCAGCCGGGTGATACCCTCTTCAATCCGTTCAGGAGTACAGTTGGAAAAATTTAAACGCAGACAGTGGTTGGCATGAGTGCGGCCGGGCATACAAAAAGCACTGCCGGGGACGAAGGCGACTTTCTCGACTTCAACAGCGACTTTGAGCAAAGCGACAGCATCAACTTCTGGCGGCAGTTCAACCCAGATAAATATCCCGCTCGCGGGCTTGTTCCAATAGACGTCTCCCGGAAAATTTTCTTCGAGAGCGCGCAGCATGGTGTCGCGACGAGATTGGTTGACGCGTCGTAACTTTGCGAGGTGGCTGTTCATCAGACCCGCATTCAGAAAGACTGAAGTAGCTCGTTGTGACAGGCTCGCTACATCCATGTCGCTCGCGTGCTTGACGACTGAGAGCTTCTGGCTCAATTCATCAGAGACAACTATCCAGCCAATTCGCAGTGCCGGCGCCAAAATTTTCGAGAACGAGCCGACATAAAACACCCACTGATCATCGAGCGCTCGCAATGGCCTCGCTCCCTGACCGTCGTAGTAAAGAAGCCCGTAGGCATCATCTTCAATAATCGGGATCCGATACTTTCGCGCCAGCTCAATAAGCCGTTCCTGTTTATCGTAGCTCAGCGTGTTGCCAAGCGGGTTGTGTCCCGTCGGAATGGTGTAGAGAAAGGCCGGACGCGCGCCCTGGATCAGCAGGTCTTCCATGGCGTCGGTGTCGATTCCATGCTCTGCGTCCGTCGGCACGGTAATGATTTCGGGTTTGAACGGCTTGATGACTGTCGGCAATCCGTCATAAGTAGTCTCTTCGATCATGACCTGGCCGCCCGGATCGAGTAGCAAGTGGGCCAGCAGACTCATCGCGTGTTGCGCTCCGGTGGTGAGGAAAATCTGCTCCTTGCGACAGTGGACCCCGCGCTGCTCCATTAATGAGACGATATGCGCCTTCAATGGTTCGCAAGGGAGTCCATATTGGAGGGCCTGTGGATCGTTTTCCAGAACGTACGCAACAGCGTCGGCATAGTCCTGTGTTGGAAACAGATCGGCGGCAGGCATACCCAACGCGAACGAGAGGATGTCGGGCCGCACTGCGGTAGCGAGCAGTTCCCGAAGTGGAGACTGCACGAGTGTCTGCGCCCAATGGGCGAGCTGGACCTCGTCAAGAACCTGGACCGACTGGTCCATCATCGAGTTTCTTAGCCATGGTTGTGGTTTCATTTTGATATACCCCGCCACACGAGAATGAAGGAAGTGCTTTTGTGCTTTTTTGTGGCTGAAATAGCCGGTCCACGTGAGGGTTCAAACGGCAACGCTGATGGAATCCGCAAAGCCTTGCATTTGATATAAGTGCCAGTACAAGCCGCGCAAAGCTAGCAGTTGTTGATGGGTCCCCGACTCCCGGATTTCGCCATGGTGCAACACGATGATACGGTCGACTGATTCCACTGTGGATAATCTGTGGGCGATCATGATCGAGGTGCGATCTGTCATTAATCGTTCCAGCCCCTCGCGGATCGCGATCTCGGTTTCGGTATCAATCGAACTGGTGGCCTCGTCTAGAATCAACACGGGCGCGTCGAAAGCCAGCGCTCGCGCAAAGCTAATCAGTTGCTTCTGGCCCATCGAGAAGCCGGCCCCGCGTTCATGGACTGTCGTACCATACCCGGCTTTTAACCTTCTGATGAACTGATCCGCATGTACTTCGCGCGCCGCCCGCTGGAGTTTCTCATCTGTGATCGCGTTGTTGCCCAATCGGATGTTGCGCGCAACATCGCCCGAGAAGAGAAACACATCCTGGAGCACTACGCTGAAATAGGAGCGCAGCTCTTTTGGATCGAACTCCGTGATATCGACGTCGTCGAGCAGTATCTGTCCTCGCTGAATGTCGTAGAAACGAAGCAGAAGATTCGTGAGGCTCGTCTTCCCCGCGCCGGTGGCGCCGACAAACGCGACGCGCTCGCCTGGTTCAACAATGAATGAAACGTCTTTGAGTACCCAATCTTCATTCTGGTAAGCGAACCAAACGTGACGAAATTCAATGCGACCTTTGATCTTGTCGAGGCGCCTGGGTTGCGCCGGTGAAGTGTGCCTGACCGGCTGATCGAGCAACTCAAAAATCCGCTCGGCCGAAGCCATCGCGGCCTGGACCACATTGTAGCGGTCGCTGATATCAGAAATGGGTTCATAAAACGCGCGCGTTAGCTGAATGAAGGCGATGAGGGTGCCGAGTGTGGTGACATTGCTGAGCACTTGTCCTCCGCCAAACCAGATAAGCAGGGCGACACCGAGCATGCCGATGAATTCCACTGCCGGATAAAACACTGCGAAATAGAAAACTGTATTTACGTTCGCGCGCCGGTGGCCTTCATTCAGTTCATCGAATCGCTGCTGTTCGCGATCCTCGCGATTGAACAACTGTACGACTGACATGCCGCTCAGGTGTTCCTGAAGGAACGCGTTGATGCGAGCAACGCGCATCCGTATGTCACGAAAAGCTGCGCGAGTGCCCCGGCGAAACCAGATCGTGAGTACGATGAGCAACGGCAAAATGGCGAATGAGACGAGTGCCAAACGCCAGTTCACTTTGAACATGTAGATCACGATAAAGCTCGCCATGGCGATATCGCCGATCACGACGATGACGCCGCCGGTAAACATTTCGTTGATGGTATCGACATCGGTCGTGAGGCGTGTCATCAGGCGGCCCAGCGGCGTGCGGTCGTAGAATTTGATCGGCAGCTTTTGCAACTTTGCGAAGATTTGCTCGCGCAGATCAAACATTATGTTCTGGCCCATCATCTGCAAGATCATCGCGAGCACGTACTGGACCGCGAATGATGTCAGTTGGGCCAGCAGGAAGAGCAGCGCGATGAAAAAGATCCCCTGGGAACGGCTCGCATCCAGTCCGAACCACGTGATGCCTCGGCTCAGATAGACCTCAAAGGTAGTCAACCTGTGGGCCTGGTCCGGGATCAGGAAAAGATCGATCGCGGCTTTGGTGAGAGGCGGACCGGCCAACGCGAGGGGCGTGGTCAGGAACAGCAGTATGACCGAGATCAATGCCTGTGCTTTGTATGGCTTCAAATAACTGAGGAGCCGGCGGAACAGACGCAGGTCGTACGTTCTGCCCAGGGCCTTTTCCTCATGATGTGTTTGGGCCATCGATTCAGCTTTTTCCGGAAAAGTTAACTGAGTACTGCCACCAACTCTTCCTTCAGCTTCTGTTGTTGATTGAGATACGCGTACATTCCGCCGCGCACAAGCAAGTCAGTATGAGTTCCCTGCTCAACGACACGGCCATCTTTCAGCACCAGAATCAAGTCCGCATGCCTGACCGTCGAAACCCGGTGCGAAACGATCAGGGTGGTCCGGTCGTGTCGGAGGCGCCGCAAGTGCGAAAGAATTTGCTCCTCGGTATGCGTGTCGACCGCCGAGAGGGCGTCGTCGAGGATCAGAATACGTGGGCTGCGGATGAGGGCCCGCGCGAGGGCCGCGCGCTGCTTCTGACCTCCCGAGAGCGTCACCCCACGCTCGCCGATAAGCGTTTCCTCGCCCTGGGGCAAATCGTTCAAATCCTCCGCCAGCCCCGACTCATGTAGCGCCACTTCGAGTTCACGGGCGGTCGTGTTGTCTGTACCAAACGTGACGTTATCCTTGAGCGTATCGCTGAAAAGAAAAGTCTCCTGTGGTACGTAACCAATGGCGGAGCGCAGCACTCGAAGAGGAATTCGTCGAATGGGGTGGCCGTCAATCAGGAGCTGACCCGCGTGGGCCTCCAGCAGTCTTGGAACCAGATTGACCAGTGTTGATTTGCCCGAGCCGACCGTTCCTACGATCGCGACGGTTTGGCCCGGCGCTATGCTCAGATCGATTTCCCGAAGCGCAGGTTCCGGCGCGTCTTTGTAAGTGAACGTAAGATTACGGAATTCAATAGCACCGGCGATCTCGGTGATCTCCTCGTCTGCCTGCGAGTCGTCAATAGCCGGTTTGATCGATAGGATTCCGTCGATACGCGCCATCGAAGCCAGGGCCCGTTGATACAAATTGATCAGGTTGCCGAGTGCGATCATCGGCCCCCAAACAAAACCGAGATAAAGCGTCGCCTGGAGATATTGTCCGAGGGTGAGATTGCCTCTGATGATCAGCAGACTACCATACCAGAAGATAATAATGGCGCCGATGCCGATGAATAACTGAATCAGCGGACTGAAGATGATCGCCTGGCGGATCAACTTCAAATTGCGCGTCGCCAATTCCCGATTAATCTGACTGAACGCCGCAATCTCCGCCTCCTCCTGACCGTAGGCCCTGATCACGCGGACGCCGGAGAGTGATTCCTGAACACTGCTGGAAACAAACCCGACATACTCCTGCACTTCACGCGATCGCTCATGCACCCGTTTCGCAAAAATCTGCGTCGCCACAGCCAGCAACGGCATTGGCAGGATCGCTAACAGGGTTAGCTTGAGGCTGACAGTGGCCATGATCGGGATGATCAAGACCATCGCGAAAATGGCGTTCAAAAGTGCGATGAGTCCCTGCCCGCTCAGGTTTCGAACGGCAGTTAGATCAGATGTAGCGCGCGCCATCAGGTCGCCGGTGCGGTGGCGCTGAAAAAATTGCAGCGGCAGTTTTTGCAAATGCGCAAAGTAGTCTTTGCGGATCTGGTATTCCACATCGCGCGCTACGCCGACCAGAAGACGTCTTTGCAGGAAGAGGAAAACACCGAGCGCCAGAGCAATCGTAAGCAGCAGACCCGCATACCTCAACAGTTTTGGGTGGCTGATATCCACGATCAGACCATCGATCACTCGGCGCAAAACGCTTGGACCCACAAGTCTGAAAATATTGGCCATTACCAAACAGGCGATGCCGGCCAATAAAGTCTGGCGATACGGACGAAAGTATCGCAGCAACCGCTTGAAGGGAGCGGGAAGCTCGAGACGCCGACCTGGTTTTTTGTTGCCGTTTCTATTCATTTTGCAACCGCAGATTCGACGAGGATGCAGTTTCTAAGGCGCTCGGCCAGGACTTGCACGTGCGGCTCACGGATCATTGAGAAGTGATTCCCGGGTACCTCATGCACGTCAACACCTCCCGCGGCCAGCGCTCCCCATCCGGCATCCTCACTCTGCGGTCCTTTCGCGATTCGGTCGGCAGCTTTGAACAGAGTGACCCGTCCGGAATATGGACCAGGAATGTAGGCCTGCATGGCGTCGGAGTTTTTCTTGTACGCGCCGAAGAGCACATTCACACGGGAGGGGTTTACTTCGAACGGCAATAAATTCTCGCGTTGCGCTTCTCGCAGGATGTGCTCCACCTGCGCTTCAGGATCGGTAAATCCATTACCATTTCCATTCAGGTTGAGTTGGTCGGGCGCGATACCGAGGTCCGTCGCAACACCCGTCAAAAAGAACTCCATGTATTCTTCTTCGGTTCCGCCCCACTCGCTCGAGGCGCTCGCATCAAAGAGTGCCAGCAGGGCCACCGCGTCACCGTGCTGTTCAAGTTGTCGGGCCATCTCATAAGCAATCACGCCGCCCATGGACCATCCGCCCAAGACGTAAGGCCCATGCGGCTGAACCGAGCGGATCGTATCGATGTAGCGCGCAGCCATCGCCTCGATCCGTACTCCGTTAACCGTCTCTGCAGCACGGTTATCCATCTGAATACCATAGAACGCTTGATCGAGTTTGAGCCGGCGGGCCAGATCCACATAACAAAAAACGGTGCCCCCAGACGGATGCACACAGAAGAAAGGACGAAGTAACTGGCCGGGCCGAATCTCGACGAGGGATTCGGGCGGTGAGGCTGCTTCGGACTGGTGAGAAGCTGCAATCGATTCAGCAAGTCCGGCGATCGTCGGTTGCTCGAAAATGGTGCGGAGAGGCAATTCGACCTGAAACGCTAGTTCGATCTCTGAGATTAAGTGCATTGCCAACAGCGAGTGTCCTCCCAGATCGAAGAAGTTATCGTGGATCCCAATTCGCTCCACCTTCAGCAACGTTTGCCAGATCTTCACGATCTCGTTCTCCACGGTCGACCGTGGCGCCACATACGCCGCTGCCCCTCCGCTTTCGTCCTCCGGCGGCGGGAGACTTTTGCGATCAACTTTCCCATTCGGTGTCAACGGAAACTCAGCGAGCTGAACAAACGCGCTCGGAATCATGTACGCCGGTAGCGTCGCTTTCAGATAGTCGCGCAACTCGCCTGGTTTGTTGTCGTGGCCCGGTTCATTCACGAGGTAACCAACTAGCCGCGGCTCCCGGCCTTCATCTTCTCGCAACAGCACGATGCTCTCTCGCACGCCGTCGTGCCCACTCAAGACTGCTTCAATCTCTCCCAACTCAATCCGGTAACCTCGCAGTTTCACCTGTCGATCCATGCGGCCAAGAAACTCAATCTCGCCTTCGGGCAAATAGCGAACGAGGTCACCCGTCCGATACATGCGCGAACCTGGTTGGCTGCTGAAAGGATTGGGAATGAAACGTTCGGCAGTTAGTTCGGGACTCTTAAGGTATCCTCGCGCCAATCCGTCGCCGCCGATATGAAGTTCTCCGATCACGCCGATCGGAACCGGCTGTTGGCGCTCATCCAATACATACGTTGACGTATTTAAGATTGGCTTACCGATCGGAACGCGATGTTGGCCCGCCCCCGGGTGACAGGCCCACGCGGTGGCATTGATGCACGCCTCTGTAGGACCGTAGCGATTATGTAGGTCTTTCTTAAGTAAACTGAAGAAACGTTGCTGTAAATCGACGGGCAGCTCCTCGCCCCCACTGAAAACCTGTTTCAAGCTGTCGCACTTATGAAGCTCCTTCTGCTGTAGAAAAGCTTGCAGCATCGAAGGGACGAAGTGGATCCTCGTGATCTTCTGTGCGTGAATGACGTCTAAAAGATACGCGGCGTCCAGATGCCCGTCGGGACGGGCCAACACGACGAGCCCGCCAACGCTCAACGGCAGGAAACACTCCCAAACCGAAACGTCAAAACCAATCGGCGTCTTCTGCAACACTCGATCTTCTGCCGTTATCGAATAGGCCGTTTGCATCCAGTGCAAGCGGCTGCAGATTTCGCGGTGTGAAATCATCACGCCCTTGGGCCGCCCGGTTGAGCCCGAGGT
>DASSEB010000054.1:0-3176 GCA_035696765.1 Pyrinomonadaceae bacterium
GGTGCTGGTGCTGGTTGAGAAGAAGACATGACGTTTTGTTGCGGCGCAGTCTCTGACTCGCCGGAGGTTGAGTTATTGTTGACCTCGCTGTTATTCAGCTTGGGTTGTTCACTAGACATGCATACTCCTGTAGGCCCGGTAACTCTGAGCGCGTGTCAGATCTTATCGCGCCCTCACTCAGCCGAACAATCAGCGCAGGTTTCGCTGACTGTCAGACAGTGTACAGCGGCCGTTAGCTGGATTGACCTGGGCGTTGTCGGGAGTTGAAGGCTGGCGAGGATTCGAGCCGTTTGGATTTGAAATGTCGAGCTAATTTGATTCGATTACCGCCCTGCCGTAGTTACCCCGCTTGGTCCGACAAACACCCGCCGCCTTTTTACCGGGTAGGGCGGCAGAGTACACGCCAGTATAACTGCATGTCAAGGCGATACGAGCGTAAGTTCGTCGCACGAAGAACTTTCGCGCAAAGGCGCAAGATGTGCAAAGCCGCAAAGAAGAAACTTATCCTTCTTTGCGGCTTTGCGTGACCTTTGGGTCTTTGCGGGAAACTTTTCCTTAACGCTGCTGTTGTGCAGATGAAAGCGTGTCGTTACTGCGTGGAACGACGTACACACCTGCCGAGTGCGAACCTACAAACAGCACGTTCTGATCGTTTGCATCAAACGCGAGCGCCCAGATTCTCTGGCTCGGTAAACGTCTCTCCTTTGGATCGATGCGCGCCCACGACAGCCCCGCATTCGTGCTGCGATAAACGCCGCCGCCGATCTCACTAATCTGATAAGCATTGCCGGCGAAGACCTCGTCGCCATTGCGCGGGTTAATCAGAATGCTGGTGAAGTCACCGAACGGAAGATTGCCACCGCGAACTCGCCACTTTGCACCACCGTCATGCGACATGTAGAGCGCCTGCTTGGTCCCAACGTAAACGTAATCGGGCCGCTGCGGATCCTGCACGATAGTGTTCACCGGCACGTCGTGAGAAATACCTTCAACCTGCCGCCACGTCTTTCCAGCATCATTCGAAACAAGCACGCCGGAGCTCGGCGTTCCTACCCAGATAGTTTCCGGTTTTTTCAGATTGGTTGAAATGCACGTGGTGCGCGGATCGAACGAGCCATAAGAAAGCCTCTGCCAACCCTTCGCCGGATCGAGACTGCGATACAGGCCCATATTGGTAGCGGCGAGGATAGCGGGTTGTTGAGTTTCAATATCGATAGTATGGACCAGCGCGTTGACGGCGTCGACGAGGATCAGACCACCGCTGTCGCTCGACGTTGCGCCACTGTCTTTCCTGATTCCCAACGCCGCAAGCGTTATCGCATCGAGCTTACCTGTCACCGGCAAGTGGCGATCGCCCTGAAACTTCTTCAAAGCAGCGGTTGTGCCTGGACCAGCTTTGCCGTCAGGTTCACCGAGATGATAACCAGCAGCATTCAGTGCTTCCTGTGCGCGGAGAATTGAATCCTCTGATACTGCTGGTCCTGATCTGCGTTGCGGAGCCGCACGCTTCGCTGTTTTCTTCGCGGGCGTTTTCTTTTTCTCCCCGGCCCAAACGGGAGACCACGAAGTTCCACGATCGACGGAACGATAGACCCCGAGGTTCGTGCCGAGATAGATCACGTTCGCATCACTCACGTCCTGCAGGATTGAATACGTGATGAGCCGTGACGGCATGCTGCGCATCGATGGACGCCAATTCTCACCGTTGTCGTTGCTGACAAACAGGAATCCGCCGCCGGTGGCCGTGTTGATTGTCGACGCGTAAATACGATTCGGCATTTCGCGATCAGCCACAATCGCATTCGCGAATCGGCCGCTGAATCCGCCGTTCGTCGGCGTGAAGGTCTTTCCGCCATCGTTCGAAACCATCACACCGTAGTTATTGGTGCCGATGTAAACCATGTCTGGACGCGACGGGTGGACTGCAATAGAGTTGATTTCGAGTTGCCGCGAAGTCGTCACCATCCACGAGTCAGGGTCGCCGCCTTTGTCCGATCGCCAGAAACCTTCTGTAGTGCCGGCGAAGACGATGCCCGGAACCGACGGATGTTGGAGTATGGCGCGAGTTCGTCGCGACTGCGAAGGAATGCCCTGGACTTTGCGCCAGCTTTCGCCGCCGTTCTTACTTTCGTAGATACCGCTGCATGCAGACGCGATGACGTGGTTTGGATCGCGGGGATCGATGTCGATAGCGAAGATATCAGAGTCGTCGATGATTCCGTTTTTAATCGATTTCCATGTTTGGCCACCGTCTACGGATTTGTAAGGCAAATAGAAAGTGCCTGCGTAAATGGTGTTCGCCGTACGCGGGTCAATCGCCAGAGACTCAACGTGATTGAGACCGGTGACGTCCGTGGTCGGAAGCTGTTTCCATGTCTCACCGGCGTCTTCCGAACGAAAGATGGTGGTGAAGGTCCCGGCAATCAAAATATCGGGATTCGACTCGGATTGCGCCAGCGAGTGAATAGCCTGGTCTTTCAACTGCGCGTTCTCACGCCAGGTTACGCCGCCGTCAGTCGACTTGAAGAACCCGCCAGGCTGGTTGTGTCGATGCCCGCCAACATACAACACGCGCGAGTTTCGCGAATCAACGATGATGTGGTCGACGAAGAGCCGGGGCTTGCCGAAGTTATACAGGAGTTGCCACTGCTTGCCGCCGTCTGCTGACGTGTAAATCTGGCCGTCGAGAGTTCCGAAGTAGAACCGGTCCGGGTTGGAAGGATCGACAACCAACCCACGGACGTCCCCTCCCGGAGGGCCGGTAGTGCGCCAGTCGTTCGAATACAGTGCAGGATCGGCGTTATCTTCTGCGGCCAACGCGGCCGCAGCCACCGAGACACAGACGAGAGCAATTAGAAGGGGGAGTAGAGCAGCAATTCTTTTCATCGTTAGTTATCCAGGGTCTCAATCATCAGGAGCAATCGCTCACCGTGCTCCTAGTTTATTACAGTTTCGTTACTTTGTATCTAAAAGCTGGGGCGCGAGGCTAGGATGCCGCAAAAAGAAGTAGCAGTTGCAGCCACAAAGAGGCACCAAATGCACAAAATGAAGAATGCAAAATAAAGATTCGCCCTTCCTCCGGGTCCTGCTTTGTCTTCGCCGTATAGTTCGCTGATGATGGGTATTCTTCGTCTACTACTACTGTTCTATTCCTTCATTCTGTGCCTTTTGTGCCT
>DASSEB010000055.1:0-12755 GCA_035696765.1 Pyrinomonadaceae bacterium
CCATACCTGTTCGAGATAGATTGACTACCGCACCGATGCTTTAGTGCATTTGTGCTGTTTGTGGCGAAGATAATGAGCACGCTCGAAGAAGAAATGATGACCGCGGAAGAGATTCGCCGCCGCGTGGAAGAATTGGGCCAGTGGTTTCACAACCTCGATCTCGGCGGTGTGAAGACGGCGCCCGATCACTTTCTCGGAGACTATCCCGCGATAAAGTGGCAACGCTTCTCAAACGCTATCCCTGCTGATCTGAGCGGAAAATCCGTTCTCGACATCGGCTGCAACGGCGGTTTCTATTCAATCCAGATGAAAGAACGCGGCGCGGAACGCGTCGTCGCCATCGACACGGATGAAAAGTATCTGGATCAGGCTCGCTTCGCGGCAAAGGTGAGCGGGGCCGAGATTGAATTCCGCAATCTCTCCGTGTATCGCGTCGGAGAACTTCATGAACGGTTCGATCTTGTCTTGTTTATGGGCGTTCTATATCACTTACGACACCCGCTGCTTGCACTCGAGTTACTTCATGAGCATGTCGTCGGCGATCTACTCGTCGCGCAGTCAATGCTACGTGGTTCCAGGGAAAGCATGAACGTTCCGCCCGATTTCCCGTTCTGGGAAGACGAAGTCTTTGAAGACGAGAAGTTTCCCCGCCTGTATTTTGTCGAAAACAGGTTTGCAAACGACCCGACAAACTGGTGGATTCCTAATCGTGCTTGTTTTGAAGCGATGCTGCGTAGCGCGGGCTTTAACATTTTAAGTCATCCCGAAGACGAGGTCTTCATTTGCCGGCGCACAGAGGTTCCAGTGAATTACACGAAAGAGCTACGGGAGATCACGCAATGATCGAAGCTGTGATGTTCTGGAATGAGCCCAACAATAAATCCCACTGGGATTTTGACGTCGATCCTGACTGGAGCAAGTTTGCGGCGATGGTGAAGCTCGCCGCGGGGGCCGTCAAAGCAGAAAATCCGCGCCTGCTGAAAGTTCTGGGAGGCATCTCTCCGATCGATCCGTCATTCATTCAAAACATGGAAGCGAAGGGCGTGTTGAGTTGTCTTGATGTCGTGGCGTTGCACGGTTTTCCGCTTGATTGGAACCATTGGACCATCAACGAGTGGCCGGACAAGATCCAGGAGATTCGCGACGTGACCGAACTGCCGATCTGGATCTCGGAAGTGGGCGCGTCAACTTTCGGCGCCGAAGAGATTCAGGAGTTTGGTTTGCGGCGTTCGGCTGAGTTGCTGATCGGGCGTGTGCCCCGTATCCACTGGTACAGCCTTTACGATCTGCCGCAGGCATGGCCCGCTACCACGCGGCATCGCGAAGCCGAAGGTTCCGCGTACTATCGTCACTTCCACATGGGACTGCTCGATGAACACGGAGGTCCCAAGCGCGCGTTGTGGCAGTTCGGCGACTACTCTCCGGCGCTTGGGGTCTGCCAGTGGTTTCATTTCGAAGATCACCGGCTCGAAGACGCGGTGAAGTGGTTGCAGCGTTTAGGAGTGAAATACCTGCGCACCGGGCTTAGCTGGTCCGATACGGAACGCCCGAACTACGAGGCGTGGTTTGACCGGATGATGAATGCGCTCGAACCATTCGAGACGACAATTACCTTCTGTTTCACGCCGGAGTCAAAAGGCATCAACGCTCACCACACCAGCGCCCCACGAAATATCGAAGAGTACGCGGACTTCTGCACACGGATGGTCCGCCGCTACGCAACTTAGCCACAAAGAGGCACAAAAAGCACAAAAGCAACGGCAGCAGGAGCACGAAAGCAAAGTGTTCCCAGAAGGTCGCGCTCTGTTGCCAGTGGCCGTTGACCAGCGGAATTCCTAATGTGGCAGCGTAGTAGATCAACAGTGGAAAGAGGAATCGTTTGATCGAACTCGATCGCTCAGTCAGCAGGAACAGCAACAACAAAAATCCGAAATAGACGACGATTCCTTCCAGGCGGTGCACCTGGTTTGCCGTCAGCCAGCTAACTCTCAACGGATGAAGCGCAATCCAAATTCGCGTCGTGTTCGCAACCAGCGTTGACGCATAAGCCAACAAGGCAGCAACCGGAATGAATCGCCAGCTAATCGATTGAAATCGATCGCGCCACAGACGCACGAAGCAAAGCATCACAAACGACGTGATTAGAAAATTCACTCCGGCACATGGCGCAGCGATCACAAACGTGTGATCGCTGCTCATGTAACCGGCCAACGATTCAAACTCAAACGACTTCCCGCTTAATAAACTCACCAGCGCAGTCGTGGGAGCAAGAATCCAACGCAACTCATCGGGAGTCGCAGTCGAGTAGTAAAACTTCAGCGCCAGAGCGCACAGCAATACAGTAAGCAACTGTGCGCTCCAGATCGTTTTGCGACTCATACAAACCACCGTCTCCTTCGCAGCACCATGATCGTCGCGAGCAGTAGTGAGCCCATCACCAGCCAAACCAGTTCAGGTTCACTACCAACTTCAGCACCACTGCCGACCGCCATGTCGCTCACGTGTAACGGAAGCGGATTTGGCTGGTTCACGTCCTGTGCCGATCCGGTCGGATTGGTTACGACTTCACGCACCGCGATAAACGACGTGTACCGAGTCAACAGGTTGTATTGCAAACCCAGCGCGGTGATCGCGGCGACGTTCTCTTCCTCTGAAGAACCGTAGTCAGACAACTCCGCAATTCGCGAACGCGCCCACAGGTAACGCAAGGCGCGATTGCCTTCGTCCGGCTGGGTCCCGGCGACGTCGAAACGACTTACGAAATCGCCCTGGCCCGTCTTACCCGTAAGCTCGATCGTTCCCGCAACCGGACCACGCCATTTGCCGAAGAGGATGATCGGACGTTGCGCAAACAGATCCGGAAACACTACCGGGTTTACGTCGTACGTATCGAAACCTATCGAATGAAGGTGAATGTCAGTCAACACCGGCGTCTGAATGTACTCGCGAAACTTCGCTGCGACATTCTCGGCTTCAGCTTCCTCAGTAACTATGAACGGCTCACCCATGCCGGCCTTCGCGACGCCTTCAATCAAATAGCGATTGACTGACGAGCCGATTCCAAACGCGAACACGTTGCACTGGTTCAGATTGGCGCGAATGTGATCGAAAACGCCTCGCTCGCCGGAAATATAACCGTCGGTAACCAACACGACGCTGCGCGAGATCCCTTGCGGTCGCGGCAGGCTCATCGCTTGTTGTATGGCCGCCAACAATTCAGTTCCGCCGCCGCCGCGTTGTTGCTCCAACAGGCCAATGGCCCTGCCGATGTTCTGCTGGTTTGCCTGTAACGATTGTGGCGAGAGGACGTTTGCGTCACCTGCAAACAGAACTACATTAAACAGGTCCGTCGGCCGCAAGTTGCCAATCAGGTCCTTCAACAGCCGCTTGGACGTGTTCAAAGGAAAACCGTCCATCGAGCCTGACACGTCGACGACGAAGATATATTCACGCGGCGGTATGTCGGCAGTTTCCACGCGCTTCGGTGGTTGGGCCATGTAGAGAAAGAAGTTTTCCTGTTCGCCCTGAAGGAGCAACAAACCGGACGTGATCTGGTCACCGCCCAAACGATAGCGCAGCACAAAGTCTCGATTGCCCTGGAACGGATCGGAATCGTCGAGGCTCACTTGCACGTTCCCGTTGTTCCACCACTTTGGAAAAACCTGGTGCGAGGGACACGCCAAATCATAAATCGGCACGCCGGCGAAGATTTTGGCGGACAGGTGAAGCGCGCTCGCCGGCTTTTGTCCTTGATGTTGATAAGGAGTCTGGACGAAGCCGTCTTCCTTTTGATTTGGATTTTGTGGTGAGGCGTAACGTGGTCCAACAACGGTCGGAAACACGACTTCATAAACACTGTCCGTTGGCACGAGGAGTTCGGTGTAGCGGAGTTCGATCTCCACCTGCTCCTGCGGCATGATGTTGGCCAAACTCATCGAAAACACGTTCGGCCGTTGCTGCTCCAGCAGCGACGCACTCTTCCCTTCTTCCTTGGCTCGCTCGAAGTCTTTCTTAGCCTGTTCGCGTTCCTTGATTTTGGCGACGATAATCTCATTCCCTATCTGCATGCGCATGCTGTAGACTGCTGCACGCGTCGACGCCGGAAAGACGTAGGAAGCATTGATGGGACGGGAACCTTCGTTCCGATAGATCTGCCGAACTTTCACATCGGCAATTACACCTGCAACTGATATTTCGACCTGTGTGTCTTTGAGTGGTAGCTGATCGACGCTCGGGTCTCCTTTGACAACGAAATACGGCGCGAGCGTCTTGTCTTCCGGGGTCTGGCTCTGAGCACGCCCGGAAGTGAAAGTGACTGCAACCGCCAGCAAAGCAAAACACAGATTCCGCAAATTGACTCGCATGGTCTCCTCCGCCCACAGGGGCGACTAAACGTTTTGAGGCCAATCGGGCCCCGTCTTAAAGCGCGGAGATCGTACGAGAGCGCGGGTTTTCGGCTAACGTTACAGACCACACATTCGCGGCGTACCGACCACAGTCGGCGGCAGAGAGGCCACGTTTGGCGCGGTGGGTTTACGCGCGGTGCTAATAAATCTCGCGGGCGGTTTCCTCCCGTGATAAAGTTGCCGGCGACCAACTTACTTAAGTCTGCACGCCGAAAATGCGTGTTTTGGAAGACCGCTAATCACCCGTTAAGCCCACTCGGAAATGATTTTGCCTCTATTCTCATTACATTTGAGATTAAACCCACAAGGAACCAGCATCCATGACAAAAAGATCCCCCAAATCTTCGCGCCAGAACCTTAAACGACTAGTTGTCCTGACCTTGCTTTCGGTTTTCGTAGTCACTTCGCTGATGGGAAACCGCAGTTTTGCTGTTCAGCAGAGCGAAGCGGATGTGATCAAGCAAGCCAATACCGCGATCATCGAAGCGCAAGGTGCATTCAATCGAGCGCGAGACAAAGCGTTTGCTGCGCAAGCGCGTTTATCCGAGCTGAAGGAGTTCACGAATTTCCCTGAGCCCGACATCAATTCCATCACCAACCTGCGCCGGCTCACTGATACGGTTGGGGCAATGGTCAACCCCGGACCGCCCGTGAAAACTTTGCAGACGCAACTGTCCGAAGCGCAGTCGGACCTGTCAACCGCATTGAACAAGCTAACTGCCGCGAAGACTGCCTTGGACGCCGCGACCAGCACTGCCGCTATTGAAGCGGCGAAGACTGCGGTTCAGACGAACATCGATGGGATCAAGCCAAAGGTCGACAACCCCGAACTGAACGGTTTGACGGCGCAACTTAACGAGGCTCTCGGTCTTGTGTACCCGGCTGTTATCAAGCTCGCGGACACGGCGGATCAACGGTTGACGCCATTCGAGCAAACAGTGGCCGACCCTGGACAGCTATTCGAGCTGTTTCGAACAAAGTTCGCGCAGGTTCCGGCAACGATTCAGTTCGGTTTGGACTTAAAACAGAGTTGGAAGGACCTTTCGGCGCAGTTACAAAACGTCGCTCCCAACCATTCCACGGAAGGACCGAAGGTCGATCAAGCGCTCACTACGCTGAACCGTTCAGTCGTGGCGGTCGTCGCCAAGCTGAACTCGCACCTCAAAGTTTTGTCTCAAGGCGCGCACGACCAGAGGGTGGCACTGGAAGCTGACATGGCGATCTTCAAGGGCAAACCGGCCGCTCATGAGAATCAAGCTATCCAGAGCATTCAGGTGGGCCAAACAGTCGTCGAAGAGTTGAGCAAGATTAATGAAATCGTAGACGCCTTTAGCGCCGTGGCCAAATCGCCAGGTATCACCGGCTTCAGCGAGTCGGATACGCAAAAGGCGCAAGCTGATCTGGTCACCAATATCGACGACCTCCGCACGGCGGCTACGACCTATCACGATCAGCTCGCGGGCGATGCTTCACTCTGGGTGACTGAAAAGATCCGGCTCTACTACTTCACCGACATTCCGCGCCTCGTACAAACCCTCAACCCGCTAGCTAAACTAAGAGGAGGAAATGCGGCGGCACGCGACGCCCAACAAACTCGTTTGGATAATCTGAGGGCCGCGGAAGATGCGCAAAGCATAGCAAATGGCGCGGTGGTAAGTCTTAAACAACGAGTGTCTCGTATTCGGCAGCAATTACAAGCGGCAAATGACGAGTTGTTTGCCAAAAGGTTGATCGCGCAGGAAACATCGCGGAGAGATGCGGAGTTGAATCGGCGAACCAGTAACGTCTCGCAGGAAGACAAAAAACTTTCGGAGGAACGGAAAAACAAAGCTGAAGAAGACCGCGTGGCGGCACAAGAACGCGCTGACAGATTGAACGATGAAAAGAATGGCCTGGCCGCCCAGTTAAGAGAAGCCGAGGCACAGCTCGAAGTCGCTCAAGCCGCTTTCGAACGCGCCAGCAGCGCGACTATTCGTGCCGCGCAGGCTGAGTCGGCGGCCTTTGCCGAAGTCCGCGATAACGCGCCGTATTGGTCTGGTGAAGCGAGCGCCACCAACTCGGATCCGGCACGACGGGTTCAGATCATTGCTTCCAATGGCGAAAACGCGATCTGGGTGCGCGGCAGAAGAGAAGACGTCAATAAAGTGCAGGATATTGTTGCGAAACTCGATGAGCCGGCGCCACAGGCGCGGATGACACTCTGGAAGATCGAACTGAATAGCGATGCGACTGAGAAGGGGGCCGAGAAGTTCAACGAAGCGTTGCACATCGTCGAAGACGAACTCGCCCAGACGCGCGCCCGGATTGCCGACACCCTTTCCACGCTCCTCGGCGCCGTGAGTGAAGAAGCCGAACGCGCCGCTTACTCAGGCGCTGCCCACCAATTCGTAAGACGGGATTGTCATGAAAGAGTTCTTTACGCGAACACCTTCCCGGCCAATACTCCCAGTCCCGCCCCGCTTCTGTTAAACCGCGGCATCAGCCCGGCAGACACCGACATCACCGGACGAAACCAGCGGCTGAAGCGTTATTCCCTCTACTCAGAAGAAGTTCAAAAAGAGCTTGGACTTAGGTTCATCGACGAACTTGGCTTCGATAATCCCAAGCAGTTTGGCTTGAAAGATCCCGGTTCGGCGACGACGCTGAACGAAGCGTTAATTATTCTGCTGCTGACCGACAGAGACCACCGTGACGCGATTCTCCGTCAGTTCCTAACTGATGCCCGCGCTAAGCTCGGAAAGAAGGACCCGAAAAAAGGAATCGATTACGATTTCACCCGTCTGTACTCGATGCTGGGTTTCAACACTACTTCGATTGCCGCAGCCAACACGCAAACCACCAGACAGCAGCAGGAGTTGATCTACGCTATCCGCGGGCCGTTGCTCCGGCACTTGATCGGACGAATCGCACGCTTGCAAGACCGCGTAGACGAGTTTCGCAGGCTCGACGAGAGAATTAACCGGCCCCTCCAAACCGGCTGGTCACTGAACACATCAGCAATAAGCGCCGACGACGTCGCCTTGCATCAGTGCTTGAAAGAAAAGCTTCCTCTAATCTTCGACACCATCCACGACGAGTTCCCAATTTCACCGGTGGACGTCATGGACGGCCACGTCAAATTAATTGATTCTGGTGAAGGGACAATCGGGTTGCAACCCATGAACGGTGGGCGGGCATATGGTCCACCGAAGGTTTACAACCTCCGTCCATCACCGGCGCGAGTCGCCGCCGCAGATGGGATGCTCGACGTCTACACGAAAGCCTTTGAAGACGACATCGATCGCGAGTTTGTGCAACCGATGCTTGTTAACCTGCGCAAACGGCTGAAGAAATCGGGCATCGGCTTTGGTGTGATTCAGCGGACCTCGATGCTGGCGACCAATCGTCTCGTGGCTCGCGTGGATCCGCGCGCGACCGCGGAGTTGTCAGTCGGGCAGGAAACAAACCTGCTTCAGGGGCTCCAAAGCATCGCGCAAATCACGCTCGCCTCTCAAACAGGCAACGCGCTCGGAGGCCTTGCCCAGCTCAAAGCGTCAGCCTCAAGCGAGAAAGATGCGGCTGAGATCTACGGCATCACATCGGGCAGTGCTTTTCAGGTCACGCCAATCTTCGATCCAACGGGGCAAGCGCTGCGCTTCAAGTTTGACTTCGTCGACACTACGCTCGTGCGCGAACCGCGCGGCACCACGAATCCGCGTCTGCCGCGCATCGAGCGTCATACAGTCAACACCGAGGTCCAACTTGCTAACCTCGAAATCCGCGAAGTCTCACGTTTTGAGTCTGATTCAAAGATCGGACTGCCGACAACTTACTGGGGCGGGCTGCCTCTAGTGAAAGACCTTCCTGGTGTACGACCGATTCCGTTGATCGGCTGGTTCGTGCGCCGCAAAGGCAGTAACGCCATCGCGCAACGCAGTCTCATCTTCGCGCAAACGACGATGTCTCCCACCATCGGCGACATCCTCAACTTGTTTGATACTTCGCTTCAGCGTCGATGATCCATCGGCCACAAAAGAAGCACAAATTGCACAACAAGACTTATTATTGTGCCTTTTGTGCTTCTTTGTGGCTGAAAGATGAACGAGTCGCCCATCAAGATCGATCCTCTACTGGAACCTCTGCTGGGTGACACCAGCGACGAACAAGCCAATGAACTCCTCTCACAACTGATCACCGTTCACGCAGAGCCCGTCATCAAGGGCGTCGTTCGCTTCAAACTTCGTCTCAACTCTTATAGCGACACTCAACGAGCCGAAGCCGACGACATCTATCAGGAAGTCGTGTTGCAGCTCGTTGCGCAGTTGCAGCGTTTTCGCAAACTGCCTGAGCAGAACCCGATCAGCGACGTGCGCGGCATGGCGGCAGTCATCGCACATCGCACCTGTGCGCGCTGGATGCGACGACAGTTTCCGGAACGTCACGCGTTCAAGAATCGTCTTCACTACCTGTTGACACGCCAGCGTGGCTTCGCGGTTTGGGACGACAACGGCACACAGGTCGCAGGTTTTGCGGCATGGCAGGAACAGAACAAACCTCGTCACGGTTTGGAAATCGAAAGGCTGCCAACCGGACTGCGCACGATTAAAAGCAACACACCGCAGGAGATTGCCGAGGCCGTCGCTGCGCTTTTCAATCACCTTGCTGGTCCAGTCGAGTTCGATGAACTGGTAAGCGTGCTGGCAGAGATGCTGGGGATCAGCGACCAACCGGTGGAAACGCTTGCCGACGATGAAGAGTCGGCGCCCGAACCTGCCGCCGGCGAACCCCATCAGGGCTGGCGCTTAGAAAAAAAGATATTTCTGCAGAGACTATGGGAAGAGCTGCAACAGCTTCCGGTTAACCAGCGCGCGGCGTTGTTGCTTAACCTGAAAGACGCGAGCGGCTCTGGCTGTATCACGTTGTTTCCGGCCATCGGAATCGCCACCGTGCGCCAACTCGCGAACGCCCTCGAACTTACCGCGGAGCATTTTTCGGAGGTGTGGAACGACTTGCCGCTGGAAGATGCGCGGATTGCGGAGTTGCTCGGACTGACGCGGCAACAAGTAATAAACGCCCGCAAATCCGGCCGCGAACGGCTGGCGCGGCGACTGAAAGGATTTATTTGACGTGGGTGGTAATACGCGACAACTTTCGCCAACTTACCAATGTGGAACCCACCGGATCCCCGGGTGGAGGATCAAATAAAAACTTTGGAACACCTGACTCAAAAACAAGTTGAGGACTACTCTCAACACCAGCTAAGCGCCGCCGAACTGCTGTCAGTAACTGACCATCTCGGCGAGTGCGAAGCCTGTCAACGGCGAATTGACGCTGGTGATGAACTTTTCCTCGCGCTGCATGCCGGAACAATCGGCGAGGAGTTGAGCACTCACCTCACGCCGCACCAGACGGCTGATTATGTTGACAGGAATTTATCGGGTGAGTCGCTGCAAGCTGTCACGGACCATTTGACTGGTTGTGAGCAGTGCGCCTTTGCAGTCGAGGACTTGCGGGCATTTAGAAACGAGGTCGCGCCGTCGCTCGACCGCGAACATCGTCCGCCGACGGTTCCGGTTGCAAACGCGCATTCGTGGCGCGAGAGATTCGTATCGTTCTTTCGAACGTCTCCGGTGCCGGCGTTTGGCAGTGCGGCGCTCGCGGTACTTTTGTTGGGAGTGATGGGTTGGCTGGTTTGGCGCACGCCACGCGAAGCAGAACCAGAGGTTGCTGTTGCGCCGTCGCCTTCGTTGCAACCGTCCCCGGCTTCAACACCGTCGTCACAGCCTGCACCGTCTCCTGCAACGGTGGTCGCGCAATTGAATGATGGCGCGGGTGTGTTGTCCCTGGACGCGGAAGGCAAATTATCGGGCGCTGAAAATTTACCGGCCGCTTACCAGGCTGCGGTGAAGAAAGCGCTCGCTACGCAAAGGATCGAACGTTCGTCACAGCTACAGGGACTGTCGCGGCCGTCGAGCGCGTTGATGAGTTCGGATAATCCCAAAGAAGTGTTTTCTTTGATCGAGCCGGTTGGAAGTGTGTTGATGACGAATCGACCGACTCTTCGCTGGTCGCGATTGGAGGGCGCAACGGGCTACACGGTTGAAGTCTACGACGACCAATTCAAACTCGTAGCCTCGAGCCCGCAGCTCACAAATCTTTCATGGACCACGTCGGCGTTGCCACATGGAAAGCTCTATTCGTGGCAGGTAACAGCAATGAAAGACGGGCAGGAGATCACATCGCCACGTCCGCCCGCCCCACAAGCGAAGTTCCGTATCCTCGATCAAGCCAAAGCGAATGAACTCGCGAAAGCGAAACGCGCTTACGGCTCATCACACTTAACACTCGGCTTACTTTACACAGAAGCAGGTCTTTTAAAAGACGCCGAAGCGGAACTGCGCGCCTTGCGGAGAGCAAATCCGGATTCCGAAGTCGCTCGCAATCTCCTGCGCCAGGTGCAGACTTTGCGCACGCGGAGTCAATAGATAATTAACCACGCATTACACGGATTTTGTTTACGTAATCCGTGGCCTTTTTACTGTCCATCGCCAACGAGCACAAACCCAGCCCAATAAAACGGATGACTGGTCTGCGGGTTCTTCATTAACTTCAACGCCGCTTGTCGCAACGCTTCCGTCTTCGTGGGTTTTGATGCGATCAGTGCACGGTGAAAGTTCACCATCAGATCGCGCGTGCCTGCGGATTCGACTTTCCATTGACTCACGACAATCGACGGCACGCCCGCGATGAACATCGCCCACGAGAACCCAATCATTCCCTCGCCTGCACCGATACGCCCGCGCGCGGTCTCACACGCGGAGAGCACTGCCAGATCCGCTCGCAGATCGAGTTGCATCAGTTCCCATGCTTCCAGCAATCCATCTTCGTTCGCGCCACCGCCGGCGAACGCAAGATGTGAATACATCGGCGATGCGTTGTTGAGCATTGCGTGTGTCGCGAAGTGAAGGATTCTGGCCTGACCGGCCTCACTCTTAACACGATCTTCACGTGCTTCAGCGCCCGTGTAGACCTTGCTTCGCGAAACACCGTAGAGCCGTCCCAGCTCTTTAACTTCCTGTTCAGCCTCCGGGAGCGGATCGAGTTTTCCATCACGAAGCGTCGTCAACGCCGCACGCTTAACTGTCTCGTTACCAAGCGAAGGATTACCGAGAGCGAGGAGCGTTGCCGGAGCGGTGTCCTTGCGCTGCCGTTTCCTCATCTCGCGCAACACTGTCAACGAGGGCGTATACGAGATCGCAGCGTCTTCGATCAGGAAATGATTCGCGCCGTTCACCAGCGCCTGAAACGGCAGGTCCCACAGCGTATTGTCGTTCGCAATGATCAGATTGGTTTTGCCGCGAAGCTGCGCTTCCGCCGGTTTGATCAATAAGTCGTAGAGTTTCCCCGCCGAAGCTCGGAAACCAAGATCTCTTCCGGCGAGTTGTTCTCGAAACGCTTCGGTCTGTCTCGCAAGCTCGTCTCTTTTGACCGGCAACGCGTAGACACGAACGTCAGCCTGCGGCTTCCCAGTCGTGACTACGAATAAATAAGTCTGGTCCTCTCCAACCACATACTCCAGCAACGCACTCGAAGCATCGGGCAGCAACGTTGTTAGTTCTTCGGGTTTGATAACCGGTGCTTCACCGCGCTGTACTCTGAGTTCAGGATGGGCCACGTACAAGCGCGTCTCGAAATCTTCGTACTCCAGCCGCGCTTTTTCGACTTCTGTCTTCAGCTCAGAAACAAGTGACGCATCAGGTTTATCACGACGCACTTCTGTGGTGAGTTTTGAGTTAAGCGAAACGAGATGTCGCCGGTGTTGCTCGTCGGCTTCCTGTTCGTCTTTGGACCAGGACCGCCGTATGTTGGCGCGGCCCGCCTGTAGTGCGTCGAGCAATACTCGCGCTTTCGATTGTTCCGCGAACGTCAGGGCTTCGGCGTGTTTTCCTTGTGACACGAGCAGATCGATCATTCCGAGCCACGGTGACAGCCGGTTCTCGAGAAAACTTTGCTGCTGCTGCTCGCCGCCGGCTACGTTGCGGCGGAGAGATTCCAGTGTCGAAATAGAAGCGACAAAACTGTTGCGCGCCTCCTCCACCTGGCCCAACCCAAAAAGTGCACGACCGATCCGTTCCTGGGCTGTCCACAGTTCTTCAAGGTCATTGAGCGATGAGGCGACCTGGGCCGCGCGACGACTCACATCAAGCATCTCGGAGTACTTGCGCTGGTCCTGATACAGTCGTCCAAGGTTATTCAACGAGAGCGATACTCCGCCGCGATCGCCCATCTGCTCTCGCAAGCGAAGTCCCTGCTGCAGGTTTTCCAGCGCTTCATCGTAGCGTCCCTGCAGACGGTAAGTGTCGCCGATAT
>DASSEB010000056.1:0-4972 GCA_035696765.1 Pyrinomonadaceae bacterium
GCTGGTTAGTTCGCCGGCGATCTTGAACATGTTCGGGATCATCAGCAACAAACCCTGGCTCGCCGTGAAGGTGGTTGTCAGTGAACCTGTTTGCAAACTTCCGTGCACAACGCCGGCCGCGCCGCCTTCCGATTGCATCTCGCGCACGAATGGTCTCATGCCCCAGATGTTCCGTTGATTTGCCGCCGACCATGCGTCCGCGGCTTCGCCCATCGCGGATGAAGGTGTGATGGGATAAATCGCGATCACCTCATTTGTCTTGTACGCGACGCTCGCCGCTGCTTCGTTACCGTCAATCGTGACCTGTTGTTTCATCTTTGCGGAATCCTTCGCACCCGTGATCATGAAAATTGCGTAACCTTGCCCACATTCAACTGAAGAAGCAGGTACACACCCGCATTTGGCAAACCTGAGTCCACAAAAAACCGCAGGCGGTTACCAGCCGCCTGCGGCGCAAAAGGTGTGGCTCACCAGTCTGAGCCCTCACCTTAGTTATTTGACCTTGACCTCGATCTGCTTCGGAATTGCCGTCGGGTTCTTTGGCAATGTCACAGTCAGCAAACCATCTTTGAATTCCGCAAAGATCTTATTGCCGTCAACGAAAGCCGGTAACGTAAAGCTGCGGAGAAATTCTCCATAGTTGCGTTCGATGCGATGGTAATTCTCGCGATCGACGTTCTCTTCAAACTTGCGCTCTCCGCGCAGCGTCAACACGTTATTCTCGATCGTTACGTGCACATCCTCTTTCTTCATCTCCGGCAGTTCCATCTTGAGTACGAGTTCCTTTTCCGTCTCATAGATGTCGCACACTGGCGTCCATGCCTTCAATGGCATTGTTTCTTCGGTCGGAAGATACGGTCGGAACGCAGTGAACGGATCCTCTAGAAACTGCATCGGGTTGGTTTTGAAGAACCGGAAAGGATCAAGCGGTAGAAAATTCCTGTTTCTCATGGGACTCATAAAAGTTCCCGGTGTCATGACTAGCCTCCTCTTTACTAGGCCCACCCGTGCAACTTGCCTCCTACGAATGACGTGACGCAGACAAGTTGTCTGAGCCTCCGGCGATTCCGTTCCGCCATGGTCGATAAACGACCAGGTCGGGATTCTCCAGGCGAAAGCTCTGCGCTATATAACAGTTCCAGCAAACCGGTAGGTGTGTTGCAAGCACCTCCGGCAGTTTGTCCAGAACAACTTCATTCCAGGCAAACATGTTTCCGGCAGGACTTAGCAGGGCTGGCTGATGATCAAGCCAGTGAAGTTCTGGGAATGGTTGACTGCAATAAACGCATTTTCTGCCCTGGTACCATCGCATTAGCACGCCGCTAATTAGGCATCGCTCGGGTGCAACGTCGAGCTCCGTCAAGCACTCCTGCCCGCACTGTTGCCTTATGGGCCAGCGCGAGCAGTCTTTGAGCCGAATATCGGGGAGGCCGACTGTGGAAGTCAACGACGCATGAAGCGCATCAACCTCCACAATTGTCGGACTCCCGGTTTCCGGACAGGTGACGATATGAGAGCCTCGATACCTGGAGAGTGACCGAATAAGCCACCGTAAGCCGAAGAATAGAGCCGCAGCTAGCGATGCAATGAGTATCACTGAGCCTACTGCGGTTTCCATGTTCTTAGCTCCTTTCCTCGACTTCAAACGGTTACGTGTTCGGTGCGCTCCTCCTCGATCTGTTTGATCTTGGCACGAAGCCAATTGCTCACCTCTCGCTCGATCTTTGCTTGATTGTCCTGAAACTCCAAATCCTCGATGGTGTCCCCATCAGTGTTTAAAGGTATGAAGTGGCAAGGCACGTCCTTGGTCCGGTTTTCCGGACTGACAAAGTCGAGCAGATGGCATTCGTTGCATGGGTGGGCACGATATGGATAACCATAATTGATACAGGACAGGGAATCCTGGAAGGTTGATTTATTAAGCCACGGCGTCCGAACTGAACGTCCGTATCCGCCCTTTTCAATGAAGTCCAATTCCTCTTTGAGAAGTTCGAGAATATCGCGTTCATCTGTGGTCATGGTTCTCAACCTCCTTCGCCAGCGTCCTGAATCGCAGTCAGTTCTGGGGCAAAGCTCATGCCGCTTTGTCAAAGCTGATTTGTTGGCGATTTGAGTTCGCGCCGGGCGCATGTGCGAAACATTCCGCAGAGGATGCGCGAAAGTTCACAACAAACGCCATAACTTGGCCGCAGGTTGACGCAGATCAACGCTGATCAGCGTGTATCCGCATAAATTAGGGTTACAGGATTGTCTCGGCGGGATGGCGGTGTTTGTCCCAGGGATCTGTGAAGTACGGATCCAGTGAGTGATTGTGGCGATCGAGGGCGACCAGTTCCGTGATTGCCGGAAGCTCGCTGTGTGAGAACTCCTGAACTGAACCGTTGAATACAATTCTGCCTTTATCGAGAACGATCACTCTCGTCCTCGGCAATTTCGCCTGCGACGCTTGCACAGTGGTGATGTTGCCGCCTGCACCGGTTTCAGCGCGGAAATTTGCGAGATAAGGTAGCTCGTGGATTTTCTTCGTGACGTATAACGACGAGATGTGGTTGATGTCGCGGGCGCGAATAATCAGATCCAGTACTCTGAGCGCTGCGAGGGGATCGAGACTCATCGTCGGCTCGTCGAAAAGCATGATGCGCGGCCAACCGATTAGTGCGCGTGCAATTTCGAGCCGGCGCTTCATTCCACCGGAAAGCTCTTCAGGAAACTTTTCTTCTTCGCCGTCGAGACCGACAAAGCGCAACACTTCTCGCACAGCTTTATCGATTTCCGGTTCGGTCCAGTGGTGCTCCTCCAAACGGTAGGCGGCGTTTTCATAAACCGGCAAGCCGGTGAAGAGTGAATCCTCCTGGAAGACCATTCCCATCAACCCGCCGCGGATTGCAAGGAGCTCCGATTCGTCGAGATTGTCGATCTCTCGTCCTTCGATGAAGATTTGGCCGGAGTCGGGCTTTATGAGACCCATCGCCAAACGCAAGAGCACGGATTTGCCGGATCCCGAGATGCCAGTCACGACGATCATTTCACCTTGCTCGAGTGTGAAGCTGACGTCGTCCAAAACCGGGCGGTCATCGAAGCTTAGAGAGATGTTGCGAAACTCGATTGCGGGCGTTTTCTCTGGATTCATGATGCCTTTTGGTGCTGCAACGTTCATGCCGTTCCCAGGGTGTCAAAACATTACGACGGACTGGTACACGTCGTAATCCCTAACCACAGATTTGCACGAATGAACACGGATCACTTTGCTCACAGTGGGCGCGCTCATATAATCCTCAGCCAGAATGTCCCCCAAAACTACTAACGAACAAATCCTCGTTGTCGACGACGACCAGGCGATCCGCTGGATGCTGAGAGAAGCTTTGCAGGGCTGGGGCTTCGAGCCCATCGAGGCAGCGTCAGTGGCGGAAGCGGTCACACACTTCAAAACAGATCTACCTGCTGCGGTCCTACTCGACATTGACTTACCCGACGGCTCCGGTCTCGACGTCTTGCGCGAGATCAAACACGAGCATCCGGAAGCGATCGTGATCATGATCACGGGTAACATTCAGGTTGAGAACACGATCTCAGCCTTGCGCGGCGGCGCTTATGACTTCATTGCCAAGCCCATAAACCTCGAAGAGCTCCGCATCACGATCCGCAACGCTATCGAAGCCCGGCACCTTCGACGCGAAGTTGAGCAAGTCAGAAAAGAGCGCGCGAGAGAATTCAACTTCCGCCAGATCGTGGGCGAGTCTCCGGCGATGAAAAAGATGCTCGGACTCGCAGCCAAGGTCGCGGAAAGTGAAGTGTCGTCAGTCTTACTGCAAGGTGAATCGGGAACAGGCAAGGACCTGGTTGCGAAAGCAATTCATTACGGCTCGCAACGGGCCGAACGACCTTTCGTCGCCGTGAATTGCGCAGCACTGCCGGCAACGCTCATCGAATCGGAGCTCTTCGGTTACGAAAAGGGCGCATTCACCGACGCGAAAGCACGCAAGGAAGGCCTCTTCGAACAGGCCGAAGGCGGAACACTCCTGCTCGACGAGATTGGTGAACTGGAACTTTCGCTACAAGCAAAACTGCTGCGAGTCCTGGAAGAAGGAGCTTTCCGGCGGGTCGGCGGTTTGAAAGATATTCCGCTCGACGTGCGCGTGCTGGCTGCGTCGAATCGCGATCTGAAAACCGAGAGTGAAGCGGGACGTTTCCGGCTCGACCTTTATTATCGGCTGTCGATTATTCAGATCGACATCCCGCCGTTGCGTGAAAGAGGCGACGATGTTCTGCTGCTGTCGCAACACTACATCGACACGATCGGCGCGAGACTCAAACGAAACAAAAAGATCACCAGCTTGTCTTCCGAAGCGGTCGCTGTTTTTAGAAAGTATCACTGGCCGGGAAACGTTCGTGAGTTACGCAACGTGATCGAGCGTGCCTTGATCCTTGAAGACACGGATCAGATCACAACCGAGTATTTACCCGCGGGCTTATTGGAAGGCCGGCCCGAGCGCGCCGCGAGCAGCGGCGATGGCGCGAGCCAATTTGTACTACCGCACGAAGGGATGTCACTCGACGAAGCAGAGCTGTCGTTCGTGCGGCAAGCCATTCAGCGTAGTGGCGGGAACCAAACACGCGCGGCGGAGCTACTCGGCATTTCGCGCGACCAGTTAAGATACCGGCTCAAGAAACTCGAAGAGACCCAGGTCGCGACTGCCGACCCCGAAACGTAATCTCCATGAGCGTAATCAATTCCACATCACACGAAGAAGCCTTACTGCGCTCACAAAAGGAACTCGCAGACATCAAATTCGCTCTCGACGAGTCGGCGATCGTCGCGATCACCGATCAACGCGGCATCATCAACTACGTCAACGAGAAGTTCTGCGAGATTTCCAAGTACTCCCGCGGAGAATTGCTTGGTCAGGACCATCGCATCATCAACTCGGGTTACCATCCGAAAGAATTCATACGAGACCTGTGGACGACAATA
>DASSEB010000057.1:0-2430 GCA_035696765.1 Pyrinomonadaceae bacterium
TCGCTCGTCGCGGATCGTACGGGCGAGACTACGACTTATGCTCTTTACAACTTGCAGGAGCGAGGCACGCTTTTCGTCCGCCCGGGCACGCGAGTTTATGAGGGCATGATTGTGGGCGAAAACGCGAGGGCCGTCGATCTCGATGTGAATGCCATCAAGGAAAAGAAACTCACGAACATGAGAGCTTCCACTGCCGACGAAGCGATGCGCCTCGTTCCGCCGAAGGAACTATCGTTGGAGCAGGCGCTGGAGTTCATTGCGGATGATGAGCTCGTCGAGGTCACGCCAGAATCAATACGGTTGCGAAAGCGCGTGCTCCCCGCGAACATGCGACCAAAACGGAAAGAGGCGCAAAGCTCTGAGTAAAGCCAGCCACAAAAAGGCTCAAAAGGCACAAAAGAGAGAGAGCGAAAGAGAGAGTCAGAACGAGAATGAAAGAGCCGTTTCGGCTGCCGCGAGTTTATCCGCTCACCGATGTGCAACTGTCGGGGTTGTCGCATGCGGAGCAGGTGCTTCGGCTGAGTCAGGGCGGCGCGTCGCTGATTCAACTTCGCGACAAGGACACGCCGGCGCTCGATTTTTACGAGCAGGCCGAGGCTGCGATCGCCGTTGCTGAACGTATCGCAGTGAAGCTGATCATCAACGATCGAGTAGATGTGGCGTTGGCCGTTCATGCTCACGGCGTTCATCTTGGCCAGGACGACATGCCTCCCGAAGCAGCGCGAGGACTGCTCGGATCAGAAGCCATCATCGGGTATTCCACGCACACTGTTGAGCAAGCTCTATCGGCACTCGTACTGCCTGTCGACTACATCGCGATCGGCCCAATCTTCAAGACAAACACCAAAACCGACACCTCTCCCGTTCTCGGCCTCGACGGTTTACGCGCAGTTCGCCGAGTTGTCGGCGACTTCCCCCTGGTCGCAATCGGTGGAATCACGCACGCTAATGCCTCCGAGGTCGTGGAAGCCGGCGCGGATTCAGTCGCCGTGATCAGTTCTCTTCTGTCCGATCCATCTCACATCTCCAACGCCACAAACGCTCTCATGAGCCTCCTTTTGTGACTTTTGTGCCTCTTCGTGGCTCAACATAATTTTCTTGCGTTTATCATTGTTATGCGCGAGAATCAAACGCGATTCGAAGGGGAAGCCTCCTTTCGAGCGGCCTGCCACCACGATGAGTTTCTTCGATTTACCGCCGATAATCGAGCGAATGTTGCTGGTTTCTGACAAGATCAGCGACTTGAACTTCTCTGTGGGCCAGCTCCCGCAGGTCGAGATCAACGGAAAACTCACCCCCGTCCAGCCGCTCGGAATGCAGAAACTCTCTCCTTATCAAACCGAGATCATCGCCCTCACATTGATTCACGGCCATCCTGACGCTGCGGAGCGACTCGCGCGCACAGGCACCGCCGACCTGAGCTATTCGCTGCCTTCACGCGCCCGCTTCCGCGTAAACATCTTTCAGCAACGCGGCGTCTACTCAATCGTCATGCGGGTGATCCCGACTGACATTCCTACGTTGAAGTCGCTCGGTTTGCCGTCACAGCTCTCGGACATTGCTGAGCTTCGCAACGGACTCGTCCTCGTAACCGGCCCGACCGGCTCCGGCAAAAGCTCCACGCAAGCTTCAATCATCGACATCATCAACGAGAAGAAGTACTACCACGTGGTGACGATCGAGGATCCGATTGAATATCTACACAATCACAAATGCTCCACGATCAACCAGCGCGAAGTCGGGCACGACACGCGCGATTTTCCTTCCGCTCTGCGCGCGGCGTTGCGCCAGGCGCCGAAAGTTATCCTGATCGGCGAGATGCGAGATTTTGAAACCACTGAGATCGCGCTCGAGGCTGCGGAGACAGGTCACCTCGTACTTTCAACGCTTCACACCATCGACGCTTCGAAAACCGTCGACCGCATCATCGGCCTCTATCCAAAGAACGAAGAACCGGTCATTCGAACGCGACTGGCCCAGACGTTCCGCTACATCATTTCGCAACGTCTGGTTCCACGTGCGGATGGAACGGGACGTGTGGCCGCGGTGGAGATCCTGCGCTCGAGTCCGCGCACACGCGAGTACATCGAGGCCGGCGAGGTCGAAGGCAAGTCTCTGCTGGATGCGATGCGCGACGGTAAGCTCGACGGCATGCAGGACTTCGACACCGTCATCAGAGAACTGATCGAATCGAAGGTTGTGAGTCTCGAAGACGGGCTGGCGTTTGCGACCAACCAGAACAATTTGCTGCTTTCGCTGAAGGGCATGACGGCCGCCGAAGACTTTATTCGCAGGGACGATGGCATCACTGTCAACGCGTTTTCCGACTCCGGCTCGATGCTCGGTCTGATTGAGTAATGATTATCGTTTGCCAAAAATGTGCGACTCGGCTTCAGGTCGACGACGAGAAGTCTCCGAACCGGCCGTTCA
>DASSEB010000058.1:0-9569 GCA_035696765.1 Pyrinomonadaceae bacterium
CCGGACGAACGTTCACACAGGACGACAGCTCGCCCGATCGCAACCTGCTGATCGTTGATTCGGCACTCGCGGCGAAGGCGTTTCCAAATGAGTCTGCAGTGGGCAAGCGGATCCTGTTTCGTGTGCGCACGCCTGAGGCGCAATGGGGTGAGATCATTGGTGTGGTGGCCCATCAGCGCAACACTTCACTCATCGACCCGGGCCGTGAACAAATCTACGTTACGGATGGTTATGTGAATCACGGCGCTGCTTCCTTCTGGGCGTTGCGAACGGATGGCGATCCGTCGGCGCTGGCCGGTTCGGTGCGTGAAGTTGTCCGCAAACTCGGCAAGGAGACATTCATCAACCAGATGCAGCCGATGGACTCGCTCGTGACGAAGGCTCAGGCGCAGACACGCTTTTCGCTCCTGCTCATTGGAGTCTTCTCGACGATCGCCGCACTGCTTGCTGGAGTTGGCTTGTATGGCGTGCTTGCTACTTCCGTGCGACAGCGAACCGCGGAGATTGGAGTGCGCATGGCATTAGGCGCCGCGCCCTCACGCATCTTCCGTTTGATGGTAGGGAAGGGACTTTATCTCAGCGTGATTGGGATTGGCATCGGCCTGGTCGTAGCGTTTGCGTTTACGCGTATTCTTGCGAGCATGCTGGTGGAGGTGAAGCCCACAGATCCGGTTACGTTCGCATCAGTGGCGGTGCTGTTCATGGTCATCGCCTTCCTGGCCTCATGGCTCCCGGCCCTTAGAGCCGCGCGGCTTGATCCGACAACGGCGCTGCGGCAGGAGTAGTTAAAGTCGTAATCCCGATCTGCTATTACTTGTTCGCCGCAATGAGGTAAGCACTCGAAGTTGTAAAGCGAACTTGGGCGGCCCTCCGTGGCCGCCTTCGTTTTTATAGAGGCATTATTCGCGAGACGCCGCGACCGACGGCCGGGTTTTAATTAACAAATGTGAGGTAACGTCCATCATACGACTTCTATACGTGATTTGCGTATAGATGTTAATGTAAGTAGTATGAGAGGATGAACGCTGTTTTCATCGAGCTACCCCCGTTCGAGCATCATAGAGCGGAGTATATTGATGACGATGGTTTCGTGCGACTTCAGCGATTGCTGATGCTTAACCCGGAAGCTGGTGCTTTGATCCCCGGCAGTGGTGGGTTACGGAAGTTGCGCTTTGCTGACGACCGGCGCGGGAAAGGCAAGCGCGGCGGTTTGCGAGTGATTTATTACTGGTGGAATACAGGCTTGCAGTTTTGGCTATTCACAATTTACGACAAAGGTGAGATGTCGGATCTGACCAAGGCGCAACGCGAAACGCTGAAGCAAATGATCAAGAAAGAACTCGAGGCAAGGAGGAAGCAATGACGCGCTCCGTTAAACCCACACGAAAGCGTACCGGCAAGCGTGATCTTTTTGCGGAACTGAGCGAGGGAATGAATGCTCTTGCTGATGCACGAGAGGGCCAGCGGACGCTCCGAACTCACTCTGTGGAATTCAAGCCAGCGCCCTCCGTCACCCCGCAAGAAGTGATTCGTGTTCGCAAGAACTTAAAACTTTCGCGTGCACTTTTTGCGGTCTATCTGCGGACAAACGTGCGCACTCTGGAGAACTGGGAGCAAGGCCGCGCCAAGCCCAACGCGCAAGCTGCCCTGTTGATCAATCTCGTGAAGCGCTATCCAGACACGGTTCAAAGGCTCGCGAGCCTTTAACCTGATCGGGCCGACATTGACGGTTACTTTAAATTGAAGGTTAGCTTGCAACGGTCCGCAGACAGATACCGCTTGCCCGTTCTTTCAACTCTGGAGGCGCTCATGCAATGGATTTATCTCATCATCGCGATTCTCGGCGCTGTTCTCCCTCTTTCGCAGCTTCTGCCGTTTCTCACCACGTACGGCTTTGATCTTCCGCTATTGTTCAGGCAGCTTTTCCAAAATCATGTGTCGGCGTTCTTTGGGTTGGATGTAATCGTGTCGTCACTCGCGTTGTGGGTGTTTGTTTTTTCCGAAGGAACGCGACGCGGCATGAGGAACCTATGGGTTTACGTTTTGTGCAATCTCGCAGTGGGCGTGTCTCTGGCTCTGCCGTTATTCCTCTTCTTTAGACAACGAAAGCTACAAGGCGCGCATGAATAGTTAACTCAGACTAGCTGATGAGTCGATCTTTCAACGCCTTGGCAACCGCTTCCGACTTCGAGTGTACTTGCAGCTTCGTGTAGACGTGCCTCATATGAAACTTGACGGTGTTGTAACTGACGCCGAGCTCTTCTGCCGCGGTGGTGTAGTTATGTCCTTCAACGAGGAGCTTCAGCAGACGACTCTCGTGAGGCGTGAGTTCATGCTCTGCCCGTTCAGGAGGTCGAATGTCGCGGAACAATTTGATGACTCGTGTCGCAACTTCCGGCGACATCGGCGCACCACCCGTCGCTGCTTCACGAAGGCTCTCGAGCAACTTGTTGGAGGAAGTTCGTTTCAGCAGGTAACCGCACGCGCCGGCGCAGAGAGCGTCAAAGATCCGATCGTCGTCGTCGTAAACGGTGAGGACCAGAAGCTGTAAATCGGGATAGCGCTCCTTCAAGATGCGCATCCCCTCGATGCCGCTCATTCCCGGAAGACCGATATCGCAGAGCGCAATGTCCGGCACCTCGCGCTTGATGCCTTCAAGAGCTTCTTCCATCGTACGAAAGCTGCCCGTACAGCGGTAACCGCTGGTCCGATTGATAAGAGTCGCTAACCCTTCCCGGATCTCGTGCTGGTCTTCGACGATTGCCGCTCTGATGACCGATCCTTGCATACTTTAAGTTAGCCCTTTTGGATATTGCTGTCACCGCCCAAGCGGGTGGGAAACGTTTCATTTTTCACTGAGCCCGGCGAGCGGAACGGTGAGCCAAACAGTCGTGCCTTCGCCTTGCGCAGACATAACGCTGAATTCGCCGCCAAGGTCCTTCGCGCGCTGATGCATGCTGGGCAAGCCGTTGCCCGATGCCACGTGACCTCCGCTCCTTCCTGCTGATTCAAAACCGCGGCCGTTGTCTTTGACTTGAAGCACGAGCCGGCCGTCTTCGATGGAAAACTGTGCTGCCGCTTGCGTACAACGAGAATGCTTGACGACGTTGTTTACGCTCTCCTTGAAGATCAAAAAAACCTCGCGGCGCACGTTAGCGCCGAGTTGCAGGTCTTCGTCGAATTGCGTGCGAAACTGAAACCTGATGTTTCGAGCCGTAAACATGTCGCTCGCAAACCGGCGCATTCGATGTGATAACTCACTCAGTTGATCTTTTTTCGGGTTGATGGCCCAAACGATGTCGCTCATCGACTCGACCAGCTCGTTCGAAATCTCGCTGATGGCGTCGAGCGACTCTTTTGCGGCACCGTTTTCTGAGGCGCTCTGTTGCGCGACGTCGCTTAGAATGACGATCTTCGTGAGACTCGATCCAATATCGTCGTGCAAGTCAGCGGCGATGCGCGTGCGCACGCGTTCAAGTTCGCGCAGGCGCTCTTCTCTGGTTCGCCGCAGTGCTTCCTGTGCCTGCCTGCGCTCACTCACATCACGAATAATTCCGGTGAAGTAGCGAGTGCCTTTCCTGGTCCATTCGCAAAATGAGATCTCGAGCGGAAGCTCGTGACCGCTTTTGTGAAGCCCGGGAAGCTCGACTGCCAACCACGAAATGTGTTTGTGATTGGTGGTGATATACCTGTCGATACCCGAGCGATGGAGATGACGAATGTATTCAGGCATGAGCATCGTCAACGGAGCGCCAGTGAGCTCGGCGGGCGAGTATCCAAATATCTTTTGCGCAGCAGGGTTGACCGCGATGATGGAACTCTTTTCATCGATGGTGATGATCGCGTCCGAGGCAGATTCGGCGACTGAGCGGAAGTGGACTTCGCTATCGCGCAGCGCCTCTTCAGCGCGTTTGCGTTCGATGAGTTGGCCGATATGGTTGCCGGCTGCGGATATCCGCTTGATCATTTCCTCATCGGGCTCACGCAATTCATGGCTAAAAAACTCGAGCACGCCAGTTACGCGATCGCCCGCCACGCTTGGAAATGCATAAGCGCTGCGAAGACCGTCTTCAACTGCCGCCGCTATGCGAGGAAAGTTTGAATCGCCGGTGAGGTCTGTAATCCAGTGCGCTTCGCCGCTTTGCCAAACTCGACCAGGGAGTCCGGTTCCCGGTTCAAACACACTCGCTCGCGTTAGTTTCTCGAATTCGGGCGCGCCAACGGATAAACGAGAGGTCTCAACACAACGAAGCACTTGGGCGTCCTCATCCACCTCCCAGAGAGCGCCGACTTCCCACCCCGCACTTTCGCAAATGGAACGTAAGATGAGCGGCGCGGCTTCGCTGAGAGTCGTCGACTCGGCCAGTACGCGAATGAGCTGAAACTCGAGTGTGAGAGTGCGGTTGGCTTGCCCTAACTCGACGATCCGGCGTTGCAGTTGTTCGTTTGACTGCCGGCTTTCTTCGAGTGCCGCACTGAGCTTTTTCACGCGCGCATTTCGATAGAGCTCAAACGCGACGAGCGCACCTGCCGCAACCAACGTTGGAAACCACCATCGTTGCCAGAGTGGACCATCGAGAGCGAGCACGTACGAGGGAAGTCCCACGCCCACAGACTGCTCAAGGAAGTTTTGCTGCAAGCACATCTACCTTTTCGATAACAGGTGGTTGCGCCAAAAGATCGGACGCCTTCGCCATTAACGCCGCGGCGACTCTTCCCGAGAGGTGTGCTTGTCGTCCTGAGTCGTCTGGGAACGCATCGAAGATGCCGAATGTGGATGGTCCCATGCGCAGAGCGAACCATGCGGTCGTGTCCGGCTCTTCCTGGACCAATGCAAGTCCACTGTTCAGGAATTGCTCGACCTCAGTTTCTTTTCCCGGCTTTGCTTCGAGTCGAACAAGCAACGCTACAGTAACCATGATTTTTCTCCTTGTTGGTAGACTGGCGATGAGCTGCGTGCACCTTTATACCGTAATCAGCCACAAAAAAGCACAGAAAGCACAAAAGGATTCCGTAATTCTTGTGCCTTTTGTGGTCTTTGTGGCGAATGATTAGGAAGAGCCGTAAGCGCCGGGACGTTTGGTATACTTCCGCCGCGAATATCGTGCGCGACCAGAGGAAAACAGAAATTGAATTCGCTTCAAGCCGCACCTGACCAGGAGCTTTGGCAACGCGGTGAATACACCATCAGCACGGATCGTTCCCGGCTCGACATCGATCTCATCCACGACTTCATCTGCAATCATTCATATTGGGGGACCGGTCGGGCGCGCGACGTAGTGCAACGGTCGATCGAAAACTCGATGCCGTTTGGCGTGTACCACGGTGAGCAGCAGGTGGGGTTCGCGCGAATCGTAACAGACTATGCCACCTTCGCCTGGGTGGCTGATGTTTTCCTCGTGCCGGAGCACCGCGGGCGGGGCTTGTCGAAGTGGCTTATGGAAGTCATCGTCGCGCATCCCAGGCTACAGGGATTCCGCCGTTGGGTTTTGTCGACCAAAGATGCACACGGGTTATACGAGCAATTTGGTTTCATTAAATTGCACCGTCCTGAACGTTGGATGGAGCGACCTGATCCGAACATGAAAGAAAGTCCGGATTACTGGCAACGGTAGAGCTCACTCCTTCCAGTGCACGGTGGTCCAGAACTGCGGATCGAAGAGTTTCGGATCGAGCTTAACGTCGGCGCGAATCTCAGAGTACTTTTCAGTCGTCACAACCTTGCCGTCGACCATGAAGATCACTTCAGGCGCCATCCAGCCGCCGCCGAGTTTCTGATACTTGTTGAATTGAGTCTCCTGCGTTTGCGTCCCATCCTTGCCCGCGGGACGAAGCATTCTGACAAAGTAAAGATTCTCCTGATCGATCCAGAATTGCGGCGAATGCAAATCGCCTGCCTTTGCGCCAACGACATAGACCGGCCGTCCCTGCCACGTGTCCTCCCTGAATTGCGACAGGTCAAACTTCAGCGACTGCAATTTGGCCGTCACGTCGCTGGCAGGCGAGCGATAGATGTCGAACCCGAGAATCAAAAGCGGATGCTCGAACGGCCGCGTATTATCAACCTTGCCGTTTTTGAAAACGTAAATCTTGCCACCGGTAAACAGAATGCCGTTCCCTTCAGATGTTGGTGTAAAGTCAATGCGCAAACTACCGGGCACCGACATAGCCTCGTACCACGTTTCCGTCTTGACGGTTCCATCGGGTTGAAAATTCGTTGTTTCTTGAACGAAGGTGGCAGTCTTGTACCACGACTTTCCATACTTCTTTTGCATCGCCGAGATCAGTTCATTAGTATTCGAAATCTTCGCGTACGAGCTGGCCGGCAACGACAGCAAAGAAATGGCGACTATCAAAAATAAATATTTCATCATGACCTCTCGGTGGAATCCGTTGTAAATGATTATCAGGATTAATGGAATTGTGCAAAGCTAGCCAAACCCACCGTGTATTAGTTGTGCTGGGCGTGTTGCTGTTCGCGTGTGCAAACGCAATCGCACAGACAACACCTCCCTGGAGCGATGATGACGGGCAGCGTAGTCAAACTTGCTTGCCGGTCGGCGTCTGTCTCGATCCAGCGGGGCAATCGTACGATGCCGGCAACATGCCGCTGGCGATTGTGCCTTCGCCCGAAGGTGATCGCCTCGTGCTTTCGCTGAACGGCTGGCGGCAGCAGGGAATTCAGGTGCTCGATGCGCAAACGGGAAAAATTGTGCAAACGATTCTTCAGCCCGGAGCATTTCTCGGACTTGCTTTCGCGAATGACGGTCGAACGCTTTACGCTTCCGGTGGAAATGAAGACGTGGTCTATCGTTACGCGTGGCGCGACAAACAAGCAACCCTGATCGACACCATCGTCCTCGCTAAAAAGGAACCAAAGAAAGACGGCACCCGTTTTCCAGCCGGTCTCGCCGTCTCGCGTGACGGCAAGTATTTATTTGTCGCGGAGAACATCGGTGATTCGCTTGCGGTGATTGATCTCGAGACTAAGCAAGTGGTCCAACGTTTCGGAACGGAGCCGTATCCTTATGCCGTGGTCGTCTCACCGGCGAACGATGTGTATGTGTCCGCGTGGGGTGGCACAACTGTCTCCGTCTTCGCGCCGGGCGAAAGCGGCTTGTTCAAAGAGCGCGGCAGGATCAACGTTGGGCGACATCCTTCCGCGCTCCTGCTGAACCGGAGTGGTTCCAGATTGTTCGTCGCTTCCGCAACAACGAACAGTATCGCCGTCGTCAATACGAAGACCTCGCGTGCCGTCACAACGCTGTGGGACTCGGCCCCGGCCGGTCCGAATCAAGGCAGCACGCCAAACGCGCTGGCGCTCTCGCGTGATGAACACCGGCTCTATGTTGCGGAAGCTGATAACAACGCAGTCGCAGTATTTGAACTCTCGAAAGAGGCGAATCGATTAATCGGAAGAATTCCTGTCGGGTGGTATCCAGCCGCGCTCTTACTCACACAGGATTCTTTGTTCGTTGTGAATGGCAAGGGCAAAGGCACGCGACCCAATCCGCAATTTCCAACACCGGACATAGGGCGCACTGAGGACAGCGTCTCTTACGTGCTCGGTCAGTTGAACGGCACGATTACGAAGCTACCGGCGGAGCTGAGCGCGACCGAGCTTTCGGCGCTCACTCGCCGTGTTGCGCGCGCGAACAATTGGAACGCGGTGCAGCCAGGGGGACGGTATCCTCCGTTCAAACACGTCATTTACATCATCAAGGAAAACCGCACTTACGATCAGGTGTTCGGCGACTTCCCGAAAGGCGACGGTGACGAGTCGCTGGTGTTTTTCCCGCGCCCCGTCTCGCCCAATCACCATGCGCTGGCGGAACGATTCGGCCTCTTCGATCGCTTCTTCTGCAATGCTGAAGTGAGTTCCCAGGGACACGTCTGGACCACTGCCGCATACGTCACCGACTACGGCGAGAAAACGATTCCGTCGCTCTATTCGTATCGACGCAATCCAGGCGATCGTGGCGACGTGGATGAGCCTGCATTCGGATATCTGTGGAACGCCGCCATAAGAAAAGGTCTGACACTGCGCAACTACGGCGAGTTTGGAGAACCGATACCAAACAAAAATAAAAAGGATCCGGTTCGTTATCGCGCGATTAAACCGGCGCTCGATCGTTACACGAGTCGCGAGTATCCGGCGTTCGATATGTCGATTTCGGATCAAACACGCGTTGCAGTGTGGTTGAAAGAGTTTCAGGAGTTCGTACGGCGCGGTAATTTGCCGGTGTTGCAGATCATGCATCTACCCGCAGATCACACTGCCGGTGGACGGCCACGCCGGCGCACGCCGAAAGCCTACATGGCTGATAACGATCTTGCGCTCGGCCGGATCGTTGAGGCAGTTTCGAATTCGCCTTACTGGAAAGACACGGTGTTCTTTGTGCTGGAAGACGATGCACAGGACGGTCCTGATCATGTTGATTCGCACCGTTCTGTTTTGCTGGTTATCTCTGCTTACAATCGCAGCGGAGTGATCCATCGGTTTGTGAATACGACCGATGTTCTTGCGACGGTGGAAGAAGTCCTTGGCCTTGGCAAGCTGTCAAAGTTTGACTATTACGGGCATTCGCTGCGCGAACTCTTCACTGACAAACCCGATGTGACACCATACGTCGCGCTCAAGCCTGAACAGTCACTCGAAGAGTTGAACCCCGCGAAGAGTGCTACTGCGCGAGCGTCGCTGGAATTGGATCTGGATCGAGTCGATGCAGCTGAGGAAGATGCGTTCAATCGCATCCTTTGGAGTTTGCTGAAAGGGAAGCAGCCTTATCCGGGAACGAAGCGAATGTCGTCGCTGGAAGTGGCGCGAGCACATTGATGAACGCGACAGCCCAACCACCCGTCGAGATCCGTGTGGCTCGTGAGACTGACGCGTCGATGCTGGCGCGCTTGCGCTACGAGTTGCGCTCGTCGTTGCGCATCGTGGTGGAGAACGATGCGATGTTTCTTGAGCGATGTGCAGCGTGGATGCACGAGCGACTTCGTGAAGAGAGTAACTGGAAATGTTGGATCGCTGAGTGGCAGGGAACAGCAGTGGGTAACGTTTGGGCGCAACTGATCGAGAAGATTCCGAATCCGATTGCCGAACCCGAACACTTTGTTTATCTCACAAATTTTTATGTGGCTGAGGAACATCGCAGCAAAGGCATTGGCTCGCTGTTGTTGCCGGCGGTGTTGGACTGGAGCAGGAGCATGAATGCGCAAGTTGTGATTCTCTGGCCGACCGAGCGAAGCAAACCATTTTATGCGCGACATGGATTTTCCGTCGCCGGCGACGCGATGACACTGACGATCAAAGGACGAGCATGATGAATCCGGAACACAGATTAATAGCGTTTGTATTGACGGGATTGCTCCTTGTTGTCGCGCCGCAGGCAAAGGCACAGGAAACGAAACTGAAGTGGTTCGGTCATGCGGCCTTCTCTGTTACCACGCCTCGAGGAAAGGTTCTGCTAATCGATCCGTGGCTGAGTAATCCATCGAATCCGGAAGGAAAGGCCGGCCGCGATCCGTTAGCCACCGTTCAGAAGGTTGATTACATACTGCTGACG